>NZ_JAHKSP010000077.1:0-31676 GCF_021733735.1 Mycetohabitans sp. B2 | reverse complement strand
GTCGGGAGGGGGCGGCGGCTGCGCCACGGCGGTTTAGCGCGCTATCGCCCCGGAAATCGCAGTGAGCCGCTCGTTCAGTGCGCGCTGCGTGTCGGCGTCCAGGCCGCCGTCGTGCTGGCTGGCGATGCGGGCAGCGTCCCGTTGCACGTCGTCGAGCCGGCGCTTCAAGTCGGCGCCCGCCGCAGCCGTATAGTCGCCGCGCGTCACACGCACATCGATCAGTAGGCGTTCGTTGGCGATCCTAGCATTGACTTGCTCATACCGCTGGATACCTTCCAAGAGCGCGTTCGGATGGACGGACGGGGGCGGAGGCGTCTGCGCGATGCAGCCGCACAATAACAAACTGCTAATTAAAATTGGGACAAAGCGGCGCAATGGCATGGCAACGATGAAACAGGCTCGGGGCAAATCGGCCCGGTCAGTTGATGACGAATGGGTGATAGTACCGTATTCGATTTGTAAACCTCGTTAGTAGAAAATCAATTCAATATACGAATTGATGTTGAAAGGAAAGTGCCGCCGGCAAAGGCAAGTGAATGCAACGTCATGCTGTCGGAGGTCAACGTGAGAACACAGGGCGGGATCGCATTGAGCGCTGCGCTGTAGTCTCCGTGGTTGTCCGGCACGGTGGAGCCCGAATCCTGGGTGCATTCGACGGTGATCATTGCGCCAGCGAGCGGTTGGCCGGTCGCCGCCGGCCGGACGAGGGACGGCTTGCATACCGGTCCCGTTGAAACACCCGTCGAACCCGAAACAAGCTTTGCGGGGGCACGCATACAGCGTGGCCAGCTTGGCCATGCCCAGCACACCGAGTGCCAGCCGGGCGAGGCGCCTATTCGCTGTGATCGGAATGTCCACTTACTTGGCCTTGACTTGAATTCGGATGAGTGCGGCCCCCTCGCGCGCAGCGGCCAATGAGACCCTGTGCGTCGTCGCCCGGGGCGAGGGGGAGGACGGCGTTTACGCGCTTTTTACGCCGCGCGGGTCATTCTTGCCGTGCGATTTATGGCACTGCGGATAGCCTATTAGATGCCTTGGCGCATTAATGGAGAACATAACAATGGACCTCATCTACCTCGCCGGCATCGTCCTGTTCCTGGGGCTGTGCATGGCGCTGGCGACCGGCTGCGACAAGCTGCGCCGCACACCTGGAGGCCGCTCATGATGGCGTGGATGACATGGCTGGCCGGCATCGCGACGCTGCTGGTGCTGGTGTACCTCGTGTATGCACTGCTGCGCGCGGAGGATTTGGAATGAACGCCCATTCGTTGTTGCAGGCGGTGCTGTTCATCATCGTGCTGATCGCGCTAGCGCTGCCACTTGGCCGCTATATGTGCGGGGTGTTGGATGGCTCGTCGGTGCTCGTGCGCAAGCTGGGCCGCCCGCTGGAACACGGGCTGTATCGAGTCGCGGGCGTTGATCCGCAGGCCGAGATGTCGTGGAAGCACTATGCGCTCGCGGTGCTGCTGTTCAACGCGCTGGGGGCCGTCGTGGTGTATGGCCTGCTGCGACTGCAGCAATGGCTGCCGGCCAATCCGCAGGGACTCGGCGCGATGCCGCCCGATGCCGCGTTCAACACGGCGGTCAGTTTCGTGACCAATACCAATTGGCAAAACTACTCACCGGAGTCGTCGGTCAGCTACCTGACCCAGTTGGCGGGCCTGGCCGTGCAGAACTTCTTGTCCGCGGCCACCGGCATCGCGGTGGTGGTCGCGCTGATCCGTGGGTTTGCACGCCATACCGCGCGCACCATCGGCAATTTCTGGGTCGATTTGACGCGCGTTACGCTTTACATTCTCGCGCCACTGGCGATCGTCGTGTCGTTGGTGCTGGTGAGCCAAGGCGTGCTGCAGAACCTGAAGCCGTACCAGCAGGTATCGACGCTGCAGGTAACGACTTATCCGGTGCCCAGGACCGACGCGCAAGGCAATCCGGTCAAGGACGCGCACGGCAATGTGGTGATGCAGGATGCGAAGGTGGACAAGCAGACCTTGGCCATGGGGCCGGTCGCATCGCAGGAAGCGATCAAGATGCTGGGCACCAACGGCGGTGGCTTCTTCAACGCAAACTCGGCCCACCCGTTCGAGAACCCAACGCCGCTGTCCAACTTCGTGCAAATCCTGTCGATTTTAATTATCCCGGCCGGATTGTGCGTCGTCTTCGGGCGCATGGTGGGCGACCGCCGGCAGGGCTATGCGGTGCTCGCGGCGATGACGATCGCATTTGCGGTGGCATGCTTTGCGGAAATTTCCGCGGAACAATCCGGCAATCCGCTGTTTGCGTCGCTGCACGTGGACCAGCAGGCGTCGGCGCTACAAGCGGGCGGCAACGCCGAAGGTAAGGAAGTGCGCTTGGGCATCGCGCAGTCCGGCATCTTCACGGTGGCGACCACGGCAGCATCGTGCGGCGCGGTGGATAACACGCACGATTCGCTCACGCCGCTGGGTGGCTTTGTGCCGCTGCTGCTGATGCAACTGGGCGAAGTGATCTTCGGTGGCGTCGGCTCCGGGCTCTACGGCATGCTCGTGTTCGCGTTGCTCGCCGTGTTCGTCGCGGGATTGATGATCGGGCGCACGCCGGAGTACGTCGGTAAGAAGATTGAATCGTTTGAAATCAAGATGGTGGCGCTTGTGGTGCTGCTCACGCCGTTCCTGGTGCTGGTGGGCACGTCGATCGGGGTGCTTTCGCCGTTGGGCGTGGCCGGTATCGCCAATCCCGGGCCGCACGGCTTCTCCGAAGTGCTGTATGCGTTCAGCTCGGCAGCCAACAACAATGGCAGCGCGTTCGGCGGGCTGTCGGTCAATACGCCGTTCTACAACGTGTTGTTGGCGATTGCGATGTGGTTTGGCCGCTTCGGCACGATCGTGCCGGTGCTGGCGGTCGCGGGCTCGCTCGCAAGCAAGAAGCGCATTGCCACGACGCCGGGCACGTTGCCCACGCACGGTCCGTTGTTCGTCGTGTTGCTGCTCGGCACGCTCGTGCTGGTCGGCGCGCTGACCTATGTGCCTTCATTGGCGTTGGGACCGATCGTCGAGCAGTTAATGATGATCGCCGGCCATTGATTTCGAGGAAAGCATGACTAACGTCAATCCATCGCCTGCCCATCGCGCGGACAACCTCGGGCAGGCCCGTACCGCGGTCCATTCGATGTTCGATCCGGTGCTACTCAAGCCGGCCATCGTCGATGCGTTCAAGAAGCTCGCGCCGCGGACTCAACTGCGCAATCCGGTAATGTTCTGTGTCTACGTGGGCAGCATCCTGACCACAGTGCTGTGGATCGCGGCGCTTGCCGGGCAGGCCGAGGCGCCGGCCGGCTTCATTTTGGCCATTGCGTTGTGGTTGTGGTTCACGGTGCTGTTTGCCAACTTCGCCGAGGCGTTGGCGGAGGGCCGCTCGAAGGCCCAGGCCGCGTCGCTGCGCAGCGCCAAGCACAATGTGATGGCCAAGAAGCTGAACGAGCCTCACCCGAAAGCGCCGATCCGTATCATAACGTCCACGGATTTGCGCCGCGGCGACGTGGTGTTGGTCGAGGCGGGTGACACGATTCCGGCGGACGGCGAAGTCATTGAAGGCGTCGCGTCGGTCGACGAGTCGGCGATTACCGGTGAATCGGCACCCGTCATCCGCGAGTCTGGCGCAGACTTCTCGTCCGTCACCGGCGGCACACGGGTGCTGTCGGACTGGATCGTGGTGCGGGTCAGCGTGAATCCCGGCGAGGCCTTCCTGGACCGGATGATCGCGATGGTCGAGGGCGCGAAGCGACAAAAGACGCCCAATGAAATCGCGTTGACCATCCTGCTGGTGGCGTTGACGCTCGTGCTGCTGTTCGCGACCGCGACGCTGTTGCCATTCTCGATGTTCTCGATCTCCGCGATGAAATCCGGTCACGTCGTGACGATCACGGTTCTGGTCGCGTTGCTGGTGTGCCTGATACCGACCACGATCGGTGGATTGCTGTCGGCGATCGGGGTGGCCGGCATGAGCCGGATGATGCAGGCGAACGTGATCGCCACGTCCGGCCGCGCCGTTGAGGCTGCCGGCGACGTCGACGTGCTGTTGCTGGACAAGACCGGCACGATTACGCTTGGCAACCGGCAGGCGTCGGCGTTCATGCCGGCACCGGGCGTGTCCGAGCAGGAGCTGGCCGATGCCGCACAGTTGGCGTCGCTGGCCGACGAGACGCCGGAAGGCCGCAGCATCGTGGTCCTTGCCAAACAGCGTTTCAACATTCGCGAGCGGGATATGGCCAGCCTGCATGCGCAGTTCCTCGGTTTCACTGCGCAGACGAGGATGAGCGGCGTTGATCTACCGGAGCGCGAGATCCGTAAGGGTGCGGCTGACGCGATCCAGCAGTATGTCCAGGCGCATGCAGGGGGCTTTCCTCAGGAAGTGCGCGCGGCGGTCGATGACGTAGCACGCCGCGGCAGTACGCCGCTGGTCGTCGCGCAGCGGCAGCTAGGCGCTGGTGGCCAAGCCCGCGTGCTCGGCGTGATCGAGCTAAAGGACATCGTCAAAGGTGGGATCAAGGAGCGCTTTGCCGAGTTGCGCAAGATGGGGATCAAGACGGTGATGGTGACTGGCGATAATCGCCTCACCGCGGCAGCGATTGCCGCCGAGGCCGGCGTCGATGATTTTTTGGCCGAGGCCACGCCAGAAACCAAGCTTGCCACCATCCGCGCGTACCAAGCCGACGGGCGGCTGGTGGCGATGACCGGCGATGGCACGAACGACGCCCCGGCGCTGGCGCAGGCCGACGTCGCGGTCGCGATGAATACCGGCACGCAGGCGGCAAAGGAAGCGGGTAACATGGTCGATCTCGACTCGAATCCAACCAAACTGATCGAGATCGTGGAGATCGGCAAGCAAATGTTGATGACGCGCGGCTCGCTGACCACGTTCTCGATCGCCAACGATGTAGCGAAGTACTTCGCGATCATTCCGGCGGCCTTCGCGACCACCTATCCGCAGTTGCACGTGCTCGACGTGATGCGGCTCACTTCGCCTTCCTCCGCCATTTTGTCGGCGGTGGTGTTCAATGCGCTGATCATCGTGTTTCTGATTCCGCTCGCGCTAAAGGGGGTTAAGTACCGGCCGCTGGGCGCCGCTTCGCTGCTGCGGCGCAATCTGTTGATCTATGGGTTGGGTGGCATTGTGCTGCCGTTCCCGTTCATCAAGTTGATCGATATGGCGATCACGGCTCTGGGCTGGGCCTGATCCGTTCCGTGCAACCCTTGCCGGGCGGGTCGGCGTCTCTTCGTTTGCCTCCGTCCGGCCTTTTTCGGGGCGGCGCGCTGCTCCATTGTGAATCATGAACATGAACACTTTACTGCGTCCCGTACTGGTGCTGTTCGTCGCGCTGACGGTGATCACGGGCATCGTCTATCCTGCCGCGGTCACGGCGATCGCACAGGCTGTTTTCCCAACTCAGGCCAACGGCAGCCTGATCGAAAAGGACGGCAAGCTGATCGGTTCGGCGCTGATCGGACAGCAGTTCGATAGAAACGACTACTTCTGGGGCCGACTGTCGGCGACGACACCGAATCCGTACAACGCGCAAAGCTCGAGCGGATCGAACCTAGGCCCGACCAATCCGGCGCTGGCGCACGAGGTGAAGGCACGGCTTGCCGCCTTACATGAAGCCGATCCAACCAACACGGCGCCGGTGCCGGTGGACTTGGTGACCTCATCAGGCAGTGGCTTGGATCCGGACATCAGCCCCGCGGCGGCAGCTTACCAGGCCCCCCGCGTGGCGCGGGCACGAGGCCTTTCACAAGCGCGGGTCGACGAGTTGATTGCCCGCCATACGACCGGCCGGCAGTTTGGCTTGCTGGGCGAGCCGCGGGTGAACGTGCTCAAGCTGAATCTGGCGCTGGATCAGATCAAGCCGGCGCATTGAGGAAACGGCGCAATGATAATGAACCCGCCCTAATATATAGATGCGTGGCGCCGCTGTCCCTGGGCCCCATGGATGCTCCGGGGCGGAACGCGACAAACCCTGTGCTTCATAGATGCCCTGGAAGCGAAATACGACAAATCCTGTGCTCCATTGGTGCTCCGGGGGGACACGATAAATCCTGTGCTCCATTGGTGCGCCAGGGTGGAGCACGATAAACCGTAGCACCGCCCGTGCTCGCTGAATCGGGTGGTGTTGTGCGCGGCGCGCGGGTGAGCCGCAACGGCCCATTCCCTGCGGGAATTTGCATGTGCAGCCAGGGCTATCACACCGTCTGCCGAAAATGGCGATTGTGAATCCATACCGTCTAAATTTAGCAACGTTGGACGCGCTTTTATTTCTTCCTTCTACAGATGTCGAGGTATGCTTCGGCCGCACGGAAAATTAAATGAACGACCGTTCGGAGAAGATTAAATGAAACGACTGGTACTCTCGGCCATCTCGCTCGGCGTGCTCGCCGCTACCTCAGCAGCCCACGCCCAAAGCTCGGTAACGTTGTATGGCGTTATCGATGAAAGCATTACCTTCTTACATAACCAAGGCGGCAAGAACCAATGGTCCACAGTTTCCGGCAACCTACAGGGGTCGCGCTGGGGCTTAAAGGGTGCGGAAGATTTGGGCGGCGGCCTGAAGGCGATCTTCCAGCTGGAAAACGGCTTTAAACCAAACAATGGCCGTCTTGGCCAAAGTGGCCGCGAATTCAGCCGTCAGGCTTATGTAGGGTTGCAGAATGATGCATACGGCACGGTAACGCTGGGTCGCCAATATGTGCCGGATACGGATCTGGTACAAGGCATCACGGGCGATAACTACTTCGGCTCCGGGTTCGCAACGCCGGGTGACGTCGACAACTACGACAACAGCGTCCGCGTCAACAACTCGGTCAAGTACACGAGCCCGGTCTGGGCCGGCTTCCAATTCGAAGGCTTATACGCGCTCGGTAATCAGGCCGGCTCGTTTGGCGACCGCCGTGCGTGGGGCGCTGCGCTGGCGTATACGAACGGTCCGATCGCCGTGGCAGCGAGCTATCAGTACTACAACGGCGGCAAGGTCACCAACGGCGTGCGGGACTTCTCAGATTCCACCACGACGGCAACCAACACAACGACCGACTCGATCTTCAACGGCCCGGTCAATGGTGCCTACACGTCGGCTGCGTCGCTCAAGATCGCCCGTGTCGCCGGCCAGTACACAATCGGCCCGGTCAACGTCGGCGCGTCGTATAGCAATGCGCAGTACACGGCGGACTCCGCTTCGTCGTTCGGCCAGACGCAGAAGTACAACACTGGCAACGCGTTCGCGACTTACCAGGCCACGCCGGCGCTGCTCACGGGCATTGGCTACAGCTACACGAAGGGTTCGGGCAACGCGTCGGCCAAGTACAACCAGGTCAGCCTGGGCGCCGACTACAGCCTGTCCAAGCGCACCGACGTGTACCTGGTGGGCGCATGGCAAAAGGCCACCGGTCAGCAGGACGGTGCGGGTTCGCAAGCTCAGGCTTCGATTAGCTCGTACGGTTTTGCCGGTGCGAACGGCGGCGCGCAAGAGTACGTTGCGCTGGGCCTGCGCCACAGGTTCTAAGCGGCACGCAACCTGCCCCTGCGGGGGGACCGGCGTGGCCGGTTCGACGCAGCGGGCAACAAAAGCGCAGGCTTGACCTGCGCTCGGACTGCTGACGAAACCCCACGTTTTTTGGAGCGTGGGGTTTCGTCTTTTAGACGGGCGCGATGTTGACACGGTTTTGTGTGCTTGGGCCAAGCAGGATCGCGAGATTAGCGATCAACCGCTGCAACGATGCGTGAGCGCCAGAAGACGCGTAAAAGCGCCAGCGGACGCGCCAGCAGTAGCGTAGTCTTCTTGATGTTCCGTGCCGCGGCTGCCAGCAACACTGTTCGGCCACGTTGCGAAGCCCGTGCGTTCTGGCATGGCGATGCCCGTGCAATTAGAGCGATACCCGCGGGCGGATGTGCGTGAGCGCATTGTGCCGCCGGTGCCCTAGCGCGTATCGACGAATCCTTCTGCCTGCAGTCCTCCTGCGACATCGCAGATCACCGCCTGGCTGACGCCGTGGATTTGCGCAAGCACCCTGCCGGCGGGCAGCTTTGTGCCCACCGGATATTGGCCGGATGAAATGGCTGCGATCCATTGCTCGATATCATGTTCGGTCAATGGGTGAGGTCTGGCCGACATCGGAAAGGTCGAGTATGCAACGTATCAGGTTTGCATGTTATATGAGAGCTGGATGATGGGACGAACATCCTTGTGCGAATGCACGATCGCGTTGTGCCATGGTCATACAATCGACAACGCGCGAGCGGTGCTGTGACAACGCAGGTGTTTGAAAGGGAGCCAACTCATGCAGGAGCCAGAACCGATCGCCGGCGGGCTCGCGAAGCTGCCGGAGCAGGGCGCCGAGACCGGCGACGACGGCGTGTTCATTGCGCCGGAGCACGCGAATGTCACCTCCGGCCGGCGGTACGTGCTGAAGTCGGGCGACACGTTCGTCGTCAACGATCCGAATGGCGATATCCTAGGCCATGATGACGGCCTGTTCGTCAACGACACGCGGGTGCTGTCGCAACTGCAACTCACGTTTGGCGGCCGGGCGCCATCGCTGCTGTCGAGCAGCGTGAGCAGCGACAACACGGCGTTCACCGCCCACTTGACCAACCGGCCGCTGCCGCCATTGGGTGGCGGGCATACGCCGCAGGGCGTGATCCATGTCGAGCGTTTGAGGGTGCTGTGCGGTAATGTATTGAACGAGGCGATCACGCTGACCCATTACGGCACCGAGCCGGCGGTCGTACCGCTGTCGCTTTCATTTGCCAGCGATTTTCTAGACATGTTCGAAGTGCGCGGCTCGCCGCGCGGCCGGCGCGGCACGCTGGCGACGCCCTATGTCGACAAGGGCGAGGTCGTGTTTAGCTACCAGGGTTTGGACAATGTCGAGCGGATTGTGCGCATCGCTTTTTCTCCTGCTCCGGACAAGCTGATGCCGGGGCGCGCCGACTATACGTTGACGTTGCCGTCCGAGGCGTGCCTGTCGGTTTACCTGCAGGTCACGGTTGTTACCCGGCCAATCAACGAGACCGCCGCGCCGGTGCCCGGTCCGGTGTCGAAGCCGCCAGCCGGCTTGAGCGGCGCGGGGCGGGCGGCGGTACGCGCCGCGCTGGCCGAGTCGCACCGAATGATGCGCGATAGGCGTCGCGCCAGTGCAAGGCTGCGCTCGAGCAATCCATTGTTCAATGCTTGGATGGAACGCTCGTTTGCCGATCTGGGATTGTTGACCACGGATCGGGACACCGGACCCTATCCATATGCGGGCATTCCGTGGTTCTCAACGCCATTCGGGCGGGACGCGGTGATGACGTCCTTGCAGACGCTGTGGGTGCAGCCGGCGCTGGCTCGTGGCGTGCTTCGCTTTCTCGCGGCCCAGCAGGCGCGCGAGGATTCGGCGTTTCGTGATGCCGCGGTGGGCAAAATCATGCATGAGATGCGCAAGAGCGAGATGGCGGCGACCGGAGAAGTGCCGTTTGCGCTGTATTACGGCGGCGTGGATACGACGCCGCTGTTCATCGTGTTGGCCGGAGCCTACCTTGAGAGGACCGGCGATGGGGCATTGATCGACGAATTGTGGCTGGCGCTGGAGTTGGCCGCGCAATGGATCGCACGGGTATGCGATCGCAACCCGTTTGGATTGCTCGACTATCAGCGCGCGGCGGACAGCGGCCTGGCCAACCAGGGCTGGAAGGACAGCCACGATTCGGTGTTCCACTCGGACGGGCGCATACCGGACGGGCCGATCGCACTGGTCGAGGTACAGGCGTACGCGTGTGCGGCGTTCGAGACAATGGCGCGGCTGGCGCAGCACCGCGGCAGCGCCACGCTCGCCGCCCGCTACACGACGCGTGCCCAGGCGCTGCGCGAACGGGTCGAGGCGATGTTCTGGATGCCCCAGGAAGGTTTTTATGGGATTGCATTGGACGGGCATGGTCAGCTGTGCCGCGTGCTGGCCTCGAACGCCGGGCATCTGCTGGCGTTCGGGCTCCCGGACAAGGCGCGTGGCGAGCAGGTCGCGCATACGCTCGAATCCGCGTTGTTCTACACCGGCTGGGGCCTGCGCACGCTGGCCAGCGGCCAGCCCCGATTCAATCCGATGTCGTACCATAACGGTTCGGTGTGGCCGCACGATACCGCGCTGTGCGCGCGCGGCATGGCGCGCTACGGCGAAAAGGACGCGGCGGTGCGGTTGCTGCAGGCCCTGTTCGAGGCAGCGGTCTACTTCGACATGCGGTTGCCGGAGCTGTTCTGTGGCTTCACGCGGCGGCGCGGCGAACCGCCGACCGCCTATCCGGTCGCGTGCCTGCCTCAGGCCTGGGCGGCAGGTTCGCCGTTCATGATGCTCGAGGCTTGCCTGGGCGTGACCGTGGACGCGCAGCGGGAGGAAGTCCGCATCGAGTGCCCGCGGTTGCCGGAAAGCATTGATTGGTTGGAAGTCGGCGATCTACGCGTGGGCAGCCGGACTGTATCGTTGACGTTCCGCCGCGTGGGGGCGCAGGTGGTGCCGGCGGTGGACCGCGGTGACGCGCGCGTGATCGCGTTGCTTTAGCGCGGTACAGATCGATGCATCGAAGCCGTACCAGAACGCGAAACTGGATCGTTATGCCAAAACAGACCTCGTGTGGCGTCGTGATACTCAACGAACTCGGTAGCGTGTTGCTGTGTCACGCAACCGAGACGCGCCACTGGGACATCCCGAAGGGTCAGCCCAATCCGGGCGAGGCACCGATCGACGCAGCGCTGCGCGAGACCCGCGAAGAGACCGGCTTGACGCTCGACGCAGCAGCGCTGGTCGAACTGGGGGCGTTTTCTTATCGATCTGACAAGGAATTGCACTTGTTCGCGACCCGCGTCTCGACGTGCGACGTCGATATCCGCGAATGCGTATGCACGTGCCTGTTTCCGAGCTACCGGAACGGAAAAATGATTCCCGAAATGGACGCGTTCCGGTGGGTGCAGCCGACCGAAGTGAGCCGCTACACTAGCGCCAGTCTCACGAGACTGTTCGAAACCAAACTTTCGCTGCCGGCGCTGCACCGCCAACTGAGCGGTGCAGCAACGTGATCTGCGTTATTCGTTGATCAGGGAAGGTTCGCGCTTCTTGCCGTGGATCCCGGCCGGCGTCCGTCCTTGCCCGGGCCACGTGGCCCCGCGGACGCGGGCTGACCGGGAGTGAGTCGGGCCACATTTTCCGGGGGCCCGCAGGGGTACGGTGGGCGACGCACGGGCGGTTGGCCCATGCGCTGCCTTGCATTCAACTGCCGTCGGGTGTCCTCGCCGAACTGCGAGGCTTGCCGACGGAGCGTGTGTGGGGTAGTGGGCCGTCCGGCCCGCCGTGGCCGCTTTCACTGTCGCGGTCTTGACCCCATAATGCATCCGGGAGATTGCGCTCCATCTCGTCGCGGGTAATCTGTTCTGCCAATTGTCGAGATTTTGGGGTAGCTGGGCCTGCTGGCCGGTTCGCTCCTGACATAACGCACTCCTTGTGGGTGGACAGGTTAACTTACATCTAAGCACATTTCACAACTACGTCAAATTGCATGCCCAGTGATAAGCACCTTCCATTCCCGATAGGACGCGTGATGCGAGTTGGCGCCGCCGTGCTTCAAGATCCCGAATTGGAGCTTGGTCTGCATGTCGTGCGCGTGCGCGCCTTTCCGATTGGGATGGACTTTCCGGCTGTCTGCGCAGCGTGCGTAGCCCGGCTTTTCGATCGCCGATACGAGCGGTGTGTAGCCGTGTGTGAGCACCCTATGCAACGGTCTTCGATACTGATGACACGCGACGTTGACGGGGTTGAGCCAGTGAAGTGCCGCAGGACAATTATGAGTGGCCGGCGCAGCGACTGACCGACAGATTGGCCAGTCGAATAGCGTTGCCGGCCAGTCGAACAACGTTTCGCTATCTTGAAGCAGTGTGCTTTGCCGGCCGGCCAAGCCGGCGAGGATTACATGCCAGCAGCGGTCGGCACGCCGCGCGAGCGGCCCGAACTCAAATATTCGGCAATCGAGTCCTGCGTGATTTCGCCGAGATAGCCGCCTTCCGGATCGACGACCGGCAACCACGGCGAGTTAACCTCGAACATCTTTGACAACACCACGCGCAGGTTATCCTCCGCATTCACGGTGGTCGCAAATTCACGCATTTTGTCGCCGCAACGTGCCGGGGTGGATGCGCCTTCACGCGCGGCACGACGCGATACGTAGCCTAGTGCGCGCCGCGCGTCGTCGGTGACCGTCACATAGCGATTGTCGGTATCATCCATGACGCTGAGCGCTTGGGCAAGCGGGGTATCGACGTGCACGGTTTGGGCGTGGGTTGCCGCGTCGCTCGCCTTGACCAGCAGCAGGCGCTTGAGTGTGCTGTCGTGGCCCACGAACGCGCTGACGAATTCGTCCTTGGGATGGGCAAGCAACGTGTCGGGATGATCGAACTGCACCAACTGGCCGCGCCGGAACACGGCGACCTTGTCGCCTAGCTTGATCGCCTCGTCGATATCGTGGCTGACCATGATCACCGTTTTCTTCAGCGCACGTTGCATTTGGAAAAATTCGTTCTGGATCGACTCACGGTTGATCGGGTCAACCGCGCCGAACGGCTCGTCCATCAACATCACAGGCGGATCAGCCGCGAGCGCGCGGATCACGCCGATGCGTTGTTGCTGACCGCCAGAAAGCTCGCGCGGATAGCGCTTTAGGTACAGCTTCGGGTCCAGCGCGACCATCGACATCAGTTCGGTCGCGCGCTCGCGATAGCGCGACTTGTCCCAGCCCAGCAGCCGTGGCACGACCGTGATGTTCTCCTCGATCGTCATGTTCGGGAACAAGCCGACTTGCTGGATCACGTAGCCGATGTGGCGACGCAGTTCCACTTCGTTGACGTTCGCGGTGTCCTCGCCGTTGAGCAGCACCCGGCCGCCGGTCGGCTGGATCAGCCGATTGATCATTTTCAATGTCGTGGTCTTGCCGCATCCCGAAGGGCCGAGAAAAATGCAGATTTCGCCCTCGGCAACGGTCAGGCTGACGGCGTCGACCGCCCGTACCGCACTGCCGTCCTTGCGCGTGAAGGTCTTCGTCAAGTGGTCAAGTTCGATCATGTCTTCGCTACTCCCTTCGGTGTCAATGCACGCTGCAGTGCGTGCAGCAGCAGGTCTGCGACGATGGCCAGCACGCTCACGAGCACCGCCCCGATCACCAGCCGCGTCATGTTGCTTTGGCTGATCGCGCGCAGTACCAACTCGCCGAGGCCTCCGGCACCGATGACTGCGGCAATGGTCATCACGCCGATGTTCATGACGACGGCCGTGCGTACGCCGCCGATGATTACCGGCACGGCGAGCGGTAGCTCGACGAGCCTGAGCCGTTGCCACCGCGTCATGCCGATGCCGGTACCCGCTTCGCGGATGCTAGGATCGACATTGCGCAGCGCCAGGTAGGTGTTGCGCATAATTGGCAGCAGCGAGTACAAGAATACCGCCACGATTGCGGGAGCGGGGCCGATGCCGGCACCCCAGCGCGACAGCAGCGGAATCATCAGGCCGAACAGCGCAATCGACGGCAGCGTGAGCACGATCGTCGCGCAGCCGAGCAACGGACCGGCCAACCAGGCGCATCGGTTGATCAGGATGCCGAGCGGCACGCCGACGAGAATCGCACAGCCCACGGCGGTACCAACCAGCGCGAGATGCTGCAAGGTGAGCGACGCCAGTTCCTGCCAGTTGTTCGAGAAATAGTTCATCAGGTCCATCGGTTCTCCTGGCTTAAGGCAACGCGTGCGTGCGTAGGAAATCGGCGGCGACTGCGCTGATCGATTCCTCGTCGATGTCCACGCGCTTGTTCATCTCAGACATCACTTCGCTGTTGATCTGCGCGGACAGTGCATCGAGTTGCTTCGCGAGTTCTGGGTGCTGGTCTAGCACGTCGCGGCGCACCACCGGCGTTGCGTTGTACGCTGGGAAAAAGCCGAGATCGTCGTCGAGCACCGTGATACCAAAGCCTTTGATGCGTCCATCGGTCGTGTAGACGAGTCCAAACATGGCTTGGTTGTTGTGCAACGCCGTGTAGACTAGCCCGGAGTCCATTTGCTTGATATCTGAGCGACGCAGTCGTAAGTCGTACAGCGCCTGCAATGGCCGCAACCCGTCGGGCCGGTTCGCAAACTCCGCGTCCATCGCAAACCAGTGCCGCTTGCGCGGGTCGTCCTGTTGGATCTTCGCGGCCAGTTGCGAGATCGTATGGATGCCGTCGCGTTTGGCGCGCTCGCTAGGCATCGCCAGCGCGTATGTGTTGTTTAGCGCCGACGGCTTGAGCCACACCAGGCCACGCGGTTTGTCCAGATCGCGTACGCGGCGGTACGCGGTCTGCGGATCGAGCTTCTCATGAATTCGGTTGTAGACGATCAGTGCCGTACCGGTGTAGTCCCATACGATGTCCAATTGCCGATTCTCGAGCGCGCTGCGCATCAGCACGCTGCCCAGGCCGCTGCGGCTCTCGACCGTGTAGCCGCGTGAGCGCAGGTATTGTGACGTGATTTCCGCGAGCAGCAATTGCTCGGTGAAATTCTTGCCGCCGACGACCAGCGTCGCTGCGTGTGCCGGTATCACGCCCGCCAGCGCGGTGCTGGCGAGCAGCCAAGCAATGACGCATTTAAGCAAACGGGTCATAAGTTCTCCTGTGCTTGCGTTACAGTGCCAGTCCGCGCCGCGCTAGCGCGGCGCGAGCGATGCCGGCAACGAGTGCGTCCAGCGCGAGCGCCAGCGCAGCAGTTGATGCGGCGCCCAACAGCAGCATGGCCGGATCATTTAGATAGATTCCCGGGAAAATCAATGTGCCGAGGCTATCGGCGCCAATCAGGAAAGCCAGCGGCGCGGTGCCAACATTGATGGCGAGCGCGGTGCGCACCCCGCCGATGATGATCGGCATCGCGTTGGGAAGTTCGACCTTGAACATTGATTGCAGCGATGTCATGCCCAGGCCACGCGCCGCCTCGCGCCACGCGGGCGGCACCGCGCGCATGCCTTCGTATGCGTTGCGGGCAATCGGCAACAACGACGCGAGCCACAGTGCGACGATCGCCGGCGCGGCGCCGATGCCCAGCACCGCGAGGGCCAGCGCGAGCACCGCCAATGACGGCACGGTGTTGCCCACGTTCAGCACCTGCATCAGCCGCTCCGCATGCCGTGGGTTCGACGCGCGGCTCAGCAAGATGCCCGCGGGGATGCCGGTGAGCAGCGCGAGCGCGATCGACGCGCCGACCAGCAGCAGGTGTGCGCCGGTGTAGTACAGTAGATCAGCGTGATACTTGCACAGCACATCCAGCCCGATTGCGCGGACCAGCGCTGTCACGATCAGTGTCAGCACGATGAAGCTCGACAATAGCTTCGCGCGACGACTCGTCATCGTTGAGTTCTCCTCGTGGGTTGCCGATACAGCACGCGCCCTAAAGCAAAGACAATGGCGGACCACGCGCGGGCACGAGGCCCGGCACGCTGGAGGCGGACGGCACAATGCCGTCACATGCTGCACGGTTGCCCGCTGCGCGGTCGCATGTGCGACGATGGCCGCTGGACGGGCAGAATGTCGTCCGTGGACGACTGGCGGAAGGACCGGGCGCAACGCGCCGCCGAGTCCACTAAAGCGCCCGGCACGGCCGGGCAGATGAAAGGGTCCGCCGATGTGGACCCACCTTTCATGCAACCGTATTGAAATTGCGCGAAAAAGCCTGAATTACGCAGTAATTACCACGATCTTGTATTGCAGACGATAACATTCTATTGAATATCCGCGCAAAAGTCCAGCGTTGGCAGGGAAAATGCAGTCACCGCCGTCCGAGCGTCGCTGGACGCAGGTTGTGCTCACGCCTCGCCGCGCGGGGTGAGCCCGTAGCGTTTGATCTTCTCGTACAGTGTCGCCTTACCGACTTGCAGGCGCTCGGCCGCAGTCGATACGGCACCGCCGTGCGCCTCCAGTGCCTGTGCGATCAGCGCGCGCTCGAACTGCTCGACGCGCTCTTTCAGGGGCTGCGCGTCGTTGTCCGCACGGATGGCGTGCCGCACATCGTCCAAGCCGATGCCGAGCACGAAGCGATCGGCGGCGTTGCGCAACTCGCGTGCGTTGCCCGGCCAGTCCTGCTGCATCAGCGCGTGCCGCTGCGCGTCGGTGAGCACGCGCGCCGGGCGCTGGTAGCGCACCGCTGCATCGAGCACAAAATGCTCGAACAGCGGCATGATGTCTTCGCGACGCTCGCTGAGCGGTGGCAGGGTGATTGTCACGACATTCAGGCGGTACAGCAGGTCGCGTCGGAACGTGCCGGCCGCCACATGCTCGTTCATGTTTCCCTTGGCCGCTGCAATGATTCGTACGTCACTGTGCACTGGCGTGTTCGAGCCCAGCCGTTCCAGTACACCATCTTGCAGCACGCGCAACAGCTTTGCCTGCAGCGCGAGCGGCATGCTTTCGACTTCGTCGAGAAACAGCGTGCCGCCCGATGCATATTCGAGCTTGCCGACGCGGCGTCGCGTCGCACCCGTGAAGGCGCCTTGCTCGTAGCCGAACATCTCCGACTCGAACATCGACTCGGGTAGTGCTGCGCAGTTGATCGCGACGAACGGTCGGTTGCGGCGCGCGGATTGTTCATGCAATGCCCGTGCGATCAATTCCTTGCCGGTGCCGGTTTCGCCGTTGATCAGCACGGCGGCATCGGTCGGCGCGACGTTGGCGATCATCGTGCGGACCTGGTCGATCGCCGCGCTCGTGCCGATGATGTGCACGGTGTCGGGACGCTGGGCCGCCAGCTCTCGGCGCAGTGCACGGTTCTCTAGTTGCAACGCGCGCCGTTCGAGCGCGCGGCGCACGGCATCGGCGAGGCGCTCCGACGAAAAGGGTTTTTCAATGAAGTCGTACGCGCCGTCGCGCATCGCCTGCACCGCCATTGAGATATCGCCATGACCCGTGACGACGATCACGGGCACATCCGGCGCCCGCTCGCGCATCAGCGACAGCAGTTCCAGGCCGCTCGCCCCGGGCAGCCGGACATCCGTGACAATCGCGCCGGGCACGCTGGCGCCGGCAGCGTGCATCGCGTCTAGCGCGGCTTCTACGCTCGGATAGCCGGTCACGTCGAAGCCGCCGAGCATCAGGCTCTGGACGTTGGCGTGCCGTACCAGCTCGTCGTTTTCAATGAACAATACCTGCAAGCCGTCGGTCATGGTCGTGGTTGTTCATGCGGTGGTCAATGGCGTGGGTGATGCGTGGTCATGCCGGCGCGTCCTGGCTCGAGCGCGCATACGCGCGTGGCAGCGTCATCACGAAGCATGCGCCGCGCGCCGTCGCATCACGATCCTTGTCGCGCGCGGTGGCCACGCTTAGCGTGCCGCCCGCGTCGCGCACGATCGACGCGGCAATCGCCAGCCCGAGCCCCAGCCCTTGCCCCATTTCCTTGGTGGTGAAAAATGGCTCGAACAGCCGGGGCAGCACGTCGGCGGCGATGCCGGGACCGTTGTCGATGACGGCGATCGCTACGACGTCGGGGCGCGTGTCGACTTCGATGATAATGCGCGCCGTCGGGTGGCTGGCGAGCGCATCGGCTGCGTTGCCGATCAGGTTGATCAGCGCCTGCTCGACGCGCAGGTCATCACATCGCACAGCGGGCGACGTATTAAGTGCATTCAAATCGAACGGCGCGCGCTTGCCACCGGCGTGCACACTCACGACTCGCACGTCGATGCCGGCAAGCTTGTCGCGCAACATCACCAATGCGTTGCGCAGCGCCTGCGCGACGATAGCGTGTGCATCGCGCGGGCGCCGCTTGCTGACGAATAGTTTCAACTGGTTCGTGATGCGCCCCATCCTGTCAATCAGTATCGCGATGGCCTGCAGGTTCTCGCGTGCCGCATCCAGCGCGTTACGCTCGATTAGCACCCGTGTGTTATCCGAAAACGTGCGCAGCGCGGCGAGCGGCTGGTTCAGCTCATGGGTGATGCCAGCGGCCATTTGCCCGAGTGCAGCCAGTTTACTGGCTTGCACGAGTTCGTCTTGTGCAGCGCGCAGTTCCGCTTCCGCGCGCGTGCGCTCGCTGACTTCGCGCGTGAGTTGCTCGTTGGCTGCCGACAGGTCCGCGGTGCGCTCCGCGACGCGCTGGTTCAACTCTGCATAGGCGCTCTGCAGCATCCGGCGACCGTACTCCATTTCGCGCAGCTTGGCCCGTCGTAGCCGCCAGTAAAAGCCCAACAGCGCGGCAATCAGCAGCGCCAAACCGGTCGCCACCGTCATCGCGCGCGCCCGTGCATCGACATCGTCCAGCGGCGACAGTACCGTCAACTGCCAGCCAAGCTCGCTCAGCGGCTGTTCGGTTTGTAGATACAGCGGTGCCGGTGGGCCCGAGCCGAACCGTACTAGCTCCGCCCCTGCCGCGCGCGTGCGCACCTTGGTCAGCGGCAACGGCTTCAACGGCTCGTCACTGTACTGCTCGGTGTCGCGAATCCATGCCGACGCCTGGTTCGACAACGGGCGCGTCGTATGGTACCGCCACGATGGGATCGATGACAGGATGACGATACCGTTGGCATCGGTGACGAACAGCGGCTCGGACCGGTCTTGCGGCGGGAACCAGCTCAGGTCGATCTTGATCACCACGACGCCGATTTGAGTCCCATTGTATGAGACCGGCTGGGAAATATAGTAGCCGGCCTGATGCGAGCGCGTGCCGATCCCGAAAAAGTGGTCCTCGCGTCCCGCGACCGCGGCGACGAAGTATGGCCGGAAAACATAGCGCATCCCGACGAAGCTGTCGGGTTCGCGCCAGTTGCTGGCTGCTACGCACAGGCCGTCGCCGGTGATCAGGTAGGCTTGTGACGCCTTCGAGCGCTGTGCGATTTCCTCCAGGTAGCGATTCGCGCGGGCGACCGCTTCACCGTTTGGCTGCCGCAGCGCATCCTGCACCAGAGGATGCGTGGAGAGCAGGTACGGTAGGGGCTCGTAGCGGTCCAGCGCGGCTTGCAGTGTGGCGCTCGTGCGTGCCGCGCGCGCGGCCGACGCCTCGCGCAAGCGGTCGATCGCATGGGTGCGCGCGCTCGACCAGGCCGCGACGCAGCTTGCGATGATAACCGCGGCGAGCACCAGCAATACGGCGGTACGGCGTAGCACGGCGAGATGTCAGGAGAGCAGCGGATGGGTGCATCATTGTGGCACAACGCCGTGCGCTCGCCTATGCGGTCGCTTCCGCTTCGATGCTTGCCGGCTGGCGCATCACGCGCTTGAGCTTGTCGCGATCGAGCTCATGCTCCCACGCGGACACGACGACCGTTGCCACGCCATTGCCGATGATGTTGGTCAGCGCACGACACTCGCTCATGAAGCGGTCGATGCCAAGGATCAGCACCATGCCGGCGAGCGGAATCGTCGGCACGACTGCCAGCGTCGCGGCGAGCGTGATGAACCCGGCGCCGGTGACGCCGCTCGCGCCTTTGGATGTGAGCATCGCGACGGCCAGCAGTGTCAGCTGCTGGCCCCATGTCAGGTCAGTATGGGTCGCCTGTGCAATGAACAGAACGGCCATCGTCATATAAATGTTCGTGCCGTCGAGATTGAACGAGTAACCGGTCGGCACGACCAGGCCGACGACCGAGCGCGAGCATCCGAGCTTCTCGAGCTTTTCCATTAGGTGCGGCAGCGCCGCCTCGGACGAACTGGTGCCGAGCACGATCAGCAACTCCTCCTTAATGTAGCCGAGAAAACGCACGATGCTGAAGCCGACGGCACGCGCAATCGTGCCGAGCACAACCAGCACGAACAGCAATGACGTCAGGTAAAACGTGCCTATTAGCTTGAGCAGCGGCAGCAGCGAGCCGACCCCGTACTTGCCGATCGTGAACGCCATTGCGCCGAACGCGCCGAGCGGTGCAACCTTCGTAATCAGGTGCACCATGCCAAAGAACACCTGCGAGATGCTGCTGATGAATGCGGACACTTTGGCGCCGCGCTCGCCCAGGTGGGCCAGCACACTACCGAACAGGATCGCGATTAGCAGGATTTGAAGGATGTCGCCTTGCGCGAAGGCGCTAAAGAATGTGTCGGGGATCAGGTGTATCAGGAAATCGACTGTCGTCTGGCCATGCGCTTTTTGCACATATATCGACGCCGCCTTGCTGTCGAGCGTGGCCGGATCGACGTTCAAGCCCACGCCGGGCTTTAGGATATGCGTAGCGGCCAGGCCGATCAGCAGGGCGAACGTCGAGACGACCTCGAAGTACAGCAACGCCTTGCCGCCGACGCGGCCCACCTTCTTCATGTCCTGCATGCCGGCGATGCCGGACACCACGGTGCAGAAAATGATCGGTCCGATCACCAGCTTGATCAGCTTGATGAACGCGTCACCCAGCGGTTTCATTTGTATCGCTAATTGTGGGTAGTAATGGCCTAGCAGGATGCCCAATGCGATGGCAAATAGCACCTGGACGTAAAGGACCTTGTAGAGGGGTTTTTTCACGATAGATACCCTTATCGTTTGTGATAAGAATCGCAGGCCCGGACAGGTTTGTCACAGGCGTGCGCGGATAACGCGTTGCGTGCGCTGCGCGGGTTCAGCGTGAGCGGGAACGACGAACGGACATGCGATGTCTCCTGGCTGTAGTTGTGTCTTGGCTTGGTGGCCGTGGGCACTTATGTGCAAGGCTGATGCCAACCTCGTCCGATTGGTATAAGTCTTTGACTGTTAAGGGTTATGAGGATGAAATGAAATGCCGTATTTTCCGGATTTCTGGAAAGTGTCGATGGGGAATCTGGATATCCAGAATGCATTGACAAGATCCCTTTGGCTTGAATGCGGGAAGGCTATAGCGCGAGTGTCGGCGCTGATCCTGCGTTGAAGCGTTGAGTTCACGGCCCTCGATTTGCGCGAGATGAAGCGGCATCTCGCCGGATCGGCATTGGCCCATCGACATTGACCCGTATGGCGCGTGGGCGCGTGCATCGACAAGTAGCAGGGTGGCATATCGCTGTGGCGATGCGCTACTTCGCGGATAGCGCGGCTAGCAGGTTCATCACCATGTTCGGCGTAAAGGTAAACGGCACCCAACCATAGCCGGTATGGCGGAACACGACAAGTTTCGAGCCATTGTTGCGTGATTGCGTGGCGATCGCCGGATCCTGTGTTGCCGCGAAGCGCCAGCCCGGCGGCAGTGCAGCGGGCGGCTCAGGCGTCATCGAGGCACGCGCGATCGCTAGCTCCTCAATGATCGCTGAAATATCGGCGGGTCCGAGCGTAACGGAGTGCTCGCCGAGTGTCACGACGATTTCGTTTTGCGATGGACGATTGAAGTGCAACTGAGGCGGTGTGGGATCATTGGCTGTTTCTTTTGTCGAGTCAGCCGGAGTTGCTGAAGTCGCCGAAGCCGCCGAAGCCGCTGAAGCCGCCGGAGCCGCCGGAGCCGCCGGCACGGCGCTGGCGAGGCGGTCAATCAGCCGTTGCACCGCGTCGATCTGTTCGTGAAGCTCCATACTGCTGCCCTGATTGAGATGGGACGGCAATTTTACTCGACGCGCCGGGCACGGTGCTCGGCCAGCCCATCGCGCGTCATTTTTGTGCGTAATTCCAGCCATTTCTAGCACGTCGATCGCCATAGAGACGTTAAGCTCCCGTATCATTAAGGCTTTTGTAAGCTTATCCCCGGATTTTTGAAGGAGTCGCATGCCTCACGACATCAGCCTCATCACCCTGATCGCAACCGGGCTCGGGCTCGCGATGATCCTCGGCTACGCCGCGTCGTGGTTTAGGATGCCGCCGCTCGTCGGTTACCTGTTGGCCGGCGTGCTGTGCGGACCTGCGACGCCGGGTTTTGTCGGCGACGTGGCGCTTGCTGGCCAGCTTTCCGAGATCGGTGTGATGCTGCTGATGTTCGGCGTCGGCCTGCATTTCTCGCTCGACGACCTGCTGGCCGTCAAGCGCATCGCCGTGCCCGGCGCAATCGTCCAGATCGCGGTGGCGACGGCGCTCGGCATGGCCACGGCGATGTGGTGGGGCTGGCCGATTGGCGTGTCACTCGTCTTCGGGCTGGCGCTATCGGTGGCCAGCACCGTTGTGTTGCTGCGTGCGCTGGAGGCGCGCGGCCAGCTTGATTCGGCCAACGGCCGTATTGCGGTCGGTTGGCTGGTCGTCGAGGACCTGGTCATGGTGCTCGTGCTGGTGTTGCTTCCACCGTTGGCTGGCCTGCTTGGCGGCTCGTTGGACGGCAACCATGGTGCGGAATTGACGCAGGCGCGCGCCGCCGCGCCGCAGCCCAGCCTGTGGGCAATGGTTGGCGTAACGTTCGCGAAGGTCGCCGCCTTCATCGCACTGATGCTGGTGGTTGGCCGCCGGGTGTTCCCGCGCCTGTTGTTCCTGGTGGCCCGCACCGGTTCGCGCGAGCTATTCACATTGTGCGTGATTGTCGCCGCAGTGGGCGTGGCGTACGGCTCGGCACGTCTGTTCGATGTGTCGTTCGCGCTGGGCGCATTCTTCGCTGGCATGATGATGCGCGAGTCCGAGTTCAGCCATCGCGCGGCGGACCAAACGTTGCCGTTGCGCGATGCGTTCTCGGTACTGTTCTTCGTATCGGTCGGCATGCTGTTCGATCCTCATGTGCTGATCAACGCGCCGTTACACGTGCTCGGCGTGGTCGCGATCATCATGGTCGGCAAGACAGTGGCGGCGGTGGCGCTGGTGCTCGCCTTCCGCTATCCGCTGAATAGCGCGTTGACCGTCGGCGCGAGCCTTGCGCAAATCGGCGAGTTCTCGTTCATCCTGGCCGGACTGGGGATGTCGCTCGGCTTGTTGCCGAAAGAGGGGCAGGACTTGATCTTGGCCGGCTCGTTGATCTCCATTGCGTTGAATTCGCTCGTGTTCGCCGCGATCGAGCCGGCGCAGGCATGGATCCGTAATCGTTCCAGCCTGGCGCGACGGATGGAGTGCCGCGAAGATCCGCTCGCCGCGCTGCCGATGACGGTGCCGCAGGCGCACCTGACCGGCCAAGTTGTGATCGTCGGCTATGGCCGGGTCGGCCGCCGTGTCGCGCAGACGCTGGCCATGCATCGGATCCCCTATGTGGTGGCCGAACAGCATCGCGATATCGTCGAGAAGCTGCGCGCCGAGCAGGTGCCCGCTGTGTGCGGCGACGCGTCCGATCCGATGGTGCTGGTGCAGGCGCACGTCGCACGCGCCGGAATGCTGGTGGTGACGTTGCCGGACACCTTCGATGTTCGCAAGATCGTCGACACCGCCCGCACGCTGAACCCGTCTATCGAAGCGGTGTTGTGCACCGATAACGACGACGAGGCCGCGTTGCTCGAATCAGAGCGAGTCGGCACCGTGTTTATTGGGGATAGCGAGTTGGCGCGCGGCATGACCGCGCACGTGCTGTCGCGGATGACGAGCGCCGCGACCGGGGTGGGCGTCGATGCCACCAGCGCGTCGAGCCATCTGTGATGACGGCTACATCGAGTTTGGCCGGATGTCAAGTCGTGGGGCGAAGCATAACAATGTTGGCCGAATAGGGGTAAAAGTTATCAACAGTTTCTGTGGATAAACCTGTGGTGAACCCAGCCGAAACCTAGTCAATCTGGGGTTCCCCTCGGCATCGCCGCGTTGCGTACGTGGCCCTGGACTGCAATGGGCGCACAGAAGGGATATATTTCCGGGATGGAAAAAAGACAGAACATGGCATTCGGGACGTCATCCGACATGCCAGCGCCGCCTCGGCAATGGGATGCACGGCTCGCTCGCCGGCTCGTGATGCCCCTGAAAGACACCTCGGTCACGCCGAACCACCTGACGACGCTGCGCCTGTTGATCGGCTTGGCCGGCGCGGCGGCGCTGGCCGCCGGCGGATACGGCTGGGCCAACGTCGGCGCGTTGCTGATCGTGTTGTCCAATTTCGTCGACCATACGGACGGCGAGTTGGCCCGCATCAGCGGTAAATCGAGTCGGCTGGGCCACTTCTACGACCTGGCGGCAGACGCGCTGGTCACAATCGGGTTGTTCGTCGGCATGGGGTTGGGTGTCCCCGCCGATGCACACGCGTCGCTGCCGGCGGTGCCCGTGTGGCTCGGTTGGGTGGCCGGCCTCGCCGTGGCATTGATTTTCTTCTTGCGCATGCGCATCGAGCAGCGTGCGGGCAAGGCTGGCACGCGCCAGGCGTTTTTGGCCGGCTTCGAAACCGAGGACGTACTTTACCTGCTGCCGTTGGTCACGTTGCTGGATGGCGTGACGCCGTTCCTGTTGGTGGCGGCAATCGGCGCGCCGCTGTTCGCGGCGTGGGTCGCGCTTGACTACCGCCGCACGATGCGACGGGGCACGCAGACTGCCGCGGCGAGCCATTGCGGCTCGGCGCCATGAATGCCACGGCCGGGCTGGCCCGCGACGGCGCGGGCGTCGGACATCAGTGCAGCACGATAGTGGACGCGTCGATGCACGAGCGTATCGCGACGCTCGATACCGAGCGGCTGCGCGAGACGTTCGGCGAGCAGGGCGCGTTCTTGTTCCTCGACACATTCCTGGCGCCGGACATGACCACCCGGCTGGTGGACGCGGTGCGCCGGGTCGACGGCGAAGTGAATCGCAACTACCTGCCTGGGCACAAGCAGGGCGGCAGTGTCAGCAGGCATACGATCGACCGGCTTGCACCGGTGATCGCCCAATTGTATCGTTCGCCGGCGTTGATTCGCTGGCTGGAGGCACTGTGCGGAGACCGCCTGATGGCCTGTCCCGACACGGATCCCCATGCATACGCACTCTACTTCTATACCAAGCCCGGCGATCATATCGGCTGGCACTACGATACGTCGTACTACCATGGCCGGCGGTACACGCTGCTGCTGGGCGTGGTTGACGAATCGTCGTGCAAGCTGGAATACCGGCTGCACACTCGCG
Source organism: Mycetohabitans sp. B2 (assembly GCF_021733735.1). Lineage (NCBI taxonomy): Bacteria > Pseudomonadati > Pseudomonadota > Betaproteobacteria > Burkholderiales > Burkholderiaceae > Mycetohabitans > Mycetohabitans sp. B2. Next base: position 6,763 of record NZ_JAHKSP010000077.1, on the reverse strand, counting down.
AGCCGGGCCTGCCCGTCGTCGAGGCGGCAGTGCAGTTGCCGCCCGGCGGGCTGGTCTTTTTCGATGGAGACAAGCTGCAGCATCGGATCACGCCGCTGGGCGTGAACGAGAGGCGCGTATCGTTGACATTCGAGTACGTGACCGATCCGAGCATGGGGCGGCTCCAGCGGTTCGTATCGAACATGAAGGACGCGATCGCCTACTTCGGTTTCCGGCAAGTATTCCGGCAGTGGGCCGGCAAGCGAACACGCACATGACACGTGCAGCGTGGATTTCGTTGACGATCGGCGCGTCGCTGTTCGTCGCGCTACTGGCATGGCAGGGTATCGCACCGTTGATGGCCGCGTTGTCGGCCGCCGGCTTCGGCTTGCTGCTCGTAGCCGCGTTCCATGGTTTGCCGGTGGTGGTCGATGCGGCGGCGATCCGTGTGCTGGCGGGTGACCGCGGCGGCGTGACGATCGGTGACGCAGTGCTGACGCGCTGGGCCGGCGAATCGGTCAACAGCTTACTGCCGGCCGGCCAGATCGGCGGGCCGTTGCTGATGGTGCGGCATCTGGCGCAGCGTCGATTGTCGCTACCGGAATCGGCGGCGGTGATTACCGTCAGCACGACGTGGCAAACGATCGCGCAAGTCGTGTTTGCGTTGCTGGGCCTGGCCGTGTTCGCGGCTGATGCGGCGCATGGTGCACTTGGCAATCTGCGCACGCCGTTGCTGGCTGCGAGCACGGGCTTTGCGCTGCTGCTGTACGGTTTTTACATGGCGCAACGGCGGCGCTTGTTCGGGCGGCTGTCGCGCGTGATGTCCAAGCTGTCGGCGCGACGCGACTGGTCAGCGCTTTTCGATCGCGCCGATGCGGTGGATGCGCACGTGGCCGCGCTGTATCGGCAGCCGCGTGCGGTGGCGGTAAGCTTCGCATTGAGCCTGTCCGGCTGGATCGTTGGCACCGGGGAAGTCTGGCTGATCCTAAAGCTGATTGGACATCCGGTCGGCTGGGGCGACGCACTGTTGCTCGAGAGCATCGGGCAGGCCATCCGCGGCGCAGCGTTCATGATCCCGGGCTCGCTTGGGGTGCAGGAGGGCGGGTACTTGCTGCTTGCGCCGCTGGTCGGCTTGCCGCCGGACACGGCCCTCGCGCTGTCGCTAGCCAAGCGCGCCCGCGAGATCCTGCTTGGCGTGCCGGGGCTGGTGTATCTGCATTTTTCCGAGCATCGCTGGCAACGCCGCCGTGCTGTGCGCATGCCGGCAGCCGACTAGTGTGTCGGGTAGCGCAACGCGTCGATTTGGGCGCCTCGCCCGGATCTGCAAATCAACAGCCGTAGAAGAATCACACGGGAGTATCAATGCGCGCCATTATTCTCGCTGCGGGCCGCGGCCTGCGCTTGGTCCAGCCCGAGAACAAGCAGTTGCCCAAATGCCTGCTACAGTTCGACGGCATGACACTGCTCGAGCGCCATTTGCAGTTGCTCAGGGCGGTCGGTGTGGGCGAAATCGTATTGGCCCTAGGCTTTCACCACGAGACGATCGAGGCCGAGTTGCTGCGCCTGGGTTGGGCGCCGCCGCCGCGCATCGTGCTTAACCCGGATTACGAGTTGGGCAGCGTGCTGACGGTGCACGTGGTATCCGACGCGCTGTGCGCGGGTGGGGATGTGTTGCTGATGGATGCCGACGTGCTGTATGACGAGCGTATCATGGCGCCGCTGGTGGCCGGCAAGCATGTGAACCGGTTGCTGATTGATCGTGATGTCGAGCCGGGCGACGAACCAGTCAAGCTGTGCTTGCGCGACGGGGTGCCCATCGAGTTGCGCAAGCAGGTCGCGGCCGACCTGCGATACGACACGATGGGCGAGTCGGTGGGGTTCTTCCGCCTGACTGAGGGGGCCGCGCAACGTCTGGCGCAGATCGCTGCCGACTATGTCGGCAGCGGCCGCGCGAACTTGCCACACGAGGAAGCGCTGCGGGACCTGCTGCTCGAGCGCAGCCATGTCTTCGAAGCGGCCGACGTGACCGGTGCGCCATGGATCGAAATCGATTTTGCCGCGGATGTCGAGCGCGCGCGAACGCAGGTACTGCCCTTGCTGCAGCCGGTGGTCGTGGCGAGCACGAACGCATCACGTTGAGACAGGAGCTGGTTGAATTCATGAACGCCCCCGATACCTTTGTCGCACGCGCGCCAAGCCGTGCGGCGCGGCTGCGCCGCATGCTGACCTCCGATAAGCTGGAATTCATGATGGAGGCGCACAATGGGCTGTCTGCGCGGATCGTGCGCGAAGCGGGCTTTGACGCCATCTGGGCGTCGGGCCTAGCGATCTCGGCGCAATACGGCGTGCGCGACAACAATGAGGCAAGCTGGACACAGGTGGTCGACACGCTGGAATTCATGGTCGATGCGAGCGACCTACCGATTCTGCTCGACGGCGATACCGGCTACGGCAATTTCAACAACGTGCGGCGGCTGGTCAAAAAGCTGGAGCAGCGCGGCGTGGCCGGCGTATGCATCGAGGACAAGCAATTCCCGAAGACCAACAGCTTCATCGGCGGCGAACGGCAGCCGCTAGCGGACGTTGACGAGTTCTGCGGCAAGATCAAGGCCGGCAAGGATTCGCAGGGCGACCCGGACTTTTCGATTGTCGCGCGGGTCGAGGCGTTGATTGCCGGTTGGGGCATGGACGAGGCGCTGCGCCGCGCCGAGGCGTATCACGCGGCCGGGGCTGATGCGATTCTGATCCACAGCAAGCTGGCGCGAGCCGACGAAATCGTGGCATTTGCACGTGAATGGGCCCATCGTGCTCCGTTGGTGATCGTGCCGACGAAGTACTACAGTACGCCGACGCAGGTCTTCCGCAATGCGGGTATCAGTGTCGTGATTTGGGCGAATCACTTGATACGCGCGGCCACGTCGGCGATGCAGGCCGTCGCCAAGGAAATTCACGACAGCGAGACGCTGGTCGGCGTCGAGGACCGGATCGCGTCGGTCAATGAGATTTTCCGCTTGCAAGGCGCGGACGAATATTCGGCCGCCGAGCGCGTCTATCTGACCGCACGCGCGCCGCGCACGGCGCTCGTGTTGGCCGCGAGCCGGGGGCGTGGACTGGAGGCGGTCACCGCGCAGCGGCCCAAGGTGATGTTGCCCATCGCGGGTAAGCCGTTGCTACGTTGGCTCGTCGATGGCTTCAAGAAGCAGGGCGTGAACGATATCACGGTCGTGGGCGGCTACCGTGCCGATGCGATCGACACGGCGGGCATTCGCCTGGTGGTCAACGAGCGGCACGAGACGACCGGCGAGCTGGCGTCGCTCGCGTGTGCGACGCAGGCGTTCGAGCACGATACCGTCATCTCGTATGGTGATCTATTGTTTCGCAGCTATATCCTGCACGACCTGGTCGAAAGCGATGCACACTTTTGCGTGATCGTCGATTCGTCGCAGACGCAGCCGACCAACCAGAGCGTGCGCGATTTCGCGTACTGCTCCAGTGGCGACGACCGGGGCCTGTTCGGGCAGAAGGTCGTGCTGCGGCGCGTGAGCAGCGAGGCAACCGCGCCGGATGGCACGGCGCCGCACGGGCGCTGGATTGGCCTGCTGGGCGTGCGTGGTGAAGGACGCGAGAAACTTCAGCGTATTTTTGCGACGCTGCGCGAGCGCGGCGACTTCGATTCACTGGACATGCCGGCGCTGCTCAATGCGCTGGTTGATGCCGGTGAGCAGATCGAAGTGCAATATGTGCACGGACACTGGCGTGGCGTTAATGACCTGGACGATTTTCGCCGGGCGGCGGATTTCGCCCATACGCAGGTCCCGATCGCGGAGGCGAGCGCCGGAGGCGGCAATGATTGACGCGGCGCAGTTCGTCGACGCGGCGCGCGAACGCGGATTTGACTGGTACGCGGGTGTGCCGTGCTCGTTCTTGACGCCTTTCATCAACTACGTGTTGCAGGCGCCGTCGCTGCATTACCTGAGTGCAGCAAACGAGGGTGATGCGGTGGCGCTGATTGCAGGCGCGACGCTGGCCGGCCGGCGCGGTGTCACGATGATGCAGAACTCCGGGCTCGGCAACGCCGTCAGTCCGCTGACTTCGCTGACTTGGACGTTCCGGCTGCCGCAGTTGTTGGTCATCACCTGGCGTGGCCAGCCAGGCGTGGCTGATGAGCCGCAGCACGCGTTGATGGGGCCGATCACCCCGGTCATGCTCCAGACGATGGAGATTCCATGGGAGACTTTTCCGACCGACGCAGGCAGTATCCGTGCGGCGCTGGACCGAGCGATCGCGCATATGGACGCCACCGGTCGGCCCTATGCGCTGGTCATGCAGAAGGGGAGCGTCGCACCCTATCCGCTGCGCGGCGCCACGGCCCGCGCACGGCGCGCGGCGGTGCCGATCGAATCGATGCTACGCGGCGTGACGCGTGAAGGATTGCCGTCGCGCAGCGACGTACTGCGTGCGGTGATCGACGCAACACCGGCGCAGGGCAGCGTGGTATTGGCGTCCACCGGTTTCTGTGGTCGCGAACTGTATGCGCTGCACGACCGGCCAAACCAGTTGTACATGGTTGGCTCGATGGGTTGCGTGATGACGATCGCGCTCGGACTCGCGCTGGCACGGCCTGACCTGCGCGTGGTGGCGCTCGATGGCGATGGGGCCGCGTTGATGCGCATGGGCGCGTTTGCGACGCTGGGCGCTTATGGGGCATCCAACCTCGTGCATATCGTGCTAGACAACGGCGTGCACGATTCGACCGGTGGCCAGGCGAGCGTATCACCTGGCATGTCGTTCGCGGGCGTGGCCGCGGCGTGCGGGTACGGGCTCGTGATTGACGGGGACGATCTCGGTGTGCTGCGGCGGGTTTTCAACGCCGAGCCGCTTGGCGACGGGCCACGTTTCGCATGTATCAAAATACGGCCCGGCTCGCCAGAGAACCTGCCACGACCGTGCGTGACGCCAGAGCAAGTGAAGGAGCGTTTGATGAACCACATCGCGCAGTGTGCGGGAGGCCGCTGATGCTATTACTGAACCCGGGGCCGGTCACGCTGACGGAGCGCGTACGACAGAGCTTGCTGCAGCCCGACCTATGCCATCGCGAGCCCGAATTCTACGATTTGCAGCAAGAGGCGCGCGAACAGTTGGTGGGCGTCTATGCGCTTGACTCCGCCGAATGGCAAGCAGTCCTGATGACTGCGTCGGGCACGGGCGCGGTGGAGAGCATGGTTGCCGCGTTGGTACCCGAGCATGGCCGCTTGCTGGTGGTCGAGAACGGTGTATATGGCGAGCGGATCACGCACATCGCGCGTCACTATCGGATTGACCACGAGGTAGCCGCGCATCGATGGATCGACGCGCCCGATGTCCAGGCGTTGGCGGCGCGGCTGGATGACGCAGCGCGTGCGCAACGGCCGTTCACCCACGTTGCGTTGGTGCACCATGAGACGACCACGGGCCGTTTGAACGAACTCGGTGGCGTGCTCGCCGCGTGCCGCGCCCGCGGCGTCGGCGTGCTGCTGGATGGCGTCAGCAGCTTCGGCGCGGAGGCCATCGACTTTGCCGACCCTGCGCTCGTCGCGGTTGCGGCGACAGCGAACAAATGTTTGCATGGGGTGCCCGGGGCATCATTCGTCGTGGTGCGTCGCGCGGCGCTGGCCGACGCGGCAAGCCGGGCGTTTTACCTGGACCTCGGGCGGCTGGCGCGCTTGCAGGACGAGCGCAATACACCGTTCACGCCGTCGGTGCACGCGTATTACGCGCTGGTCGAGGCACTGCGCGAGCTGGAGGACGAGGGCGGCTGGCGCGAGCGTCATGCGCGTTATCGCAAGCTGGCCGAGCAAGTGCGCGACGGCTTGGCGCGACTAGGCGTGGATGGCGTACTGTCGCCGCAGGAATCGTCTGTCGTGCTGCGCGCGTACCGCTTGCCGCCGAAGATCGACTACGCCCAGCTGCACGATGCATTGAAGCTGCATGGATTCGTCATTTATGCGGGGCAGGGCGGCTTGTCGGCCGAGTTGTTCCGCATCTCGACGATGGGCAATCTGACAGCGCATGACATGGACCGGCTGCTGCGCGCGTTCGGGCAGTGGCTGGTGTGAGGCGGCACGCATCGCCCCGGCCCAGGCGCGACGACACAGCCCGGCTCCGGTGTGGCAGCACAGAAAAATCGACACAGCAGGCCGGCACAGCCTGGCGTCAGTACGGCTAACCCAATGACTCTACTACTTCCCACGATCGACCATCCTGCCCAGTTGCGTTCGCTGTCGCGCACAGATTTGAAGGCGCTGGCCAACGAGCTTAGGGCCTTCGTGCTCGACAGCGTGTCGCGTACCGGTGGCCACTTGTCGTCCAATCTTGGCACTGTCGAGTTGACGATCGCGCTGCACTACGTGTTCGACACGCCGAAGGACCGGATTGTCTGGGACGTCGGCCATCAAACCTATCCGCACAAGATCCTGACCGGACGGCGGGACCAGATGAGCACGCTGCGCCAGTGGAACGGCATATCGGGTTTCCCTCGCCGCTCGGAGTCGCAGTTCGATGCGTTCGGTACCGCCCATTCGAGCACGTCGATCTCGGCGGCGCTGGGCATGGCAGTGGCAAGCCAGCTTAAGGGCGAGCATCATCGTGCGATCGCGGTGATCGGCGACGGGGCGATGACCGCCGGTGAAGCGTTCGAGGCGCTGAACAACGCCGGCGTGTGCGAGGACATCCCGTTGCTGGTGGTCCTGAACGACAACGACATGTCGATTTCGCCGCCGGTTGGCGCACTGAACCGGTACCTTGC
>NZ_JAHKSP010000076.1:0-37532 GCF_021733735.1 Mycetohabitans sp. B2 | reverse complement strand
CGAACATGCGCTTCGTGAAGCCGCTGGACGAGGCGCTCGTGCGGCAGCTCGCCGACACGCATGAACTGCTCGTGACCGTCGAGGAGGGGACGTTGATGGGTGGCGCTGGCTCGGCTGTCGCGGAAGCGTTGGCGTGTCACGGCAAGCTCGTGCCACTGATGCAGCTTGGCTTGCCCGATACGTTCATTGACCATGGCGATGCTGCGCAGCAGCTTGCCTCAGTGGGGCTCGACGCGACCGGCATTGCCGCGTCGATTCGCCGCGGCATCACTGATCGTCTGTCCCGCCCACCGGTTCGCGTGACACAGGGCAAGCGAAGTGCGTAGCCCCATTCTTGTGCTATTGGCCCGTTGCCGGTCAACCGGATAAGACGTTGACATTCGCGGGCGTTGGCCGCGACATCGCTTCTGCGTCGCGGCAACGATGACGCGGCGCTATCCTCCCGGCGTTTTACATGTCGACGGAGGAATCGATGTCGATACCATCCATACGTTCGGTCCGCATCGCGTCGCCATCGGATGAACGAAACGCTTCGCTGCAACGCTCGCCGGTCACCGCTTCGGCACAGCACACGCACCTCATGCTCGACGGACTGCAACGCCGCCGCTCGAGCGCAGCTGACGGCGTTGATATCCCAGCAACGCGGCGCGACTCCCTGGCGCGACAGCTGGACGCGCATTTTGATACTGATTGGCATCCGCTCTATCATGCGCCATGGACGCAAGCCGCCATGGAGCCGGCCAGTGCCTGGGAGCCGCTTCCGGTTTGGCAAGCCGAGCCGGCGTCGCCGCTGTCATCGATCGGCGCGCAGCGGCACGATGCGTTGCTGCTGTTGCCGTCCGCCCGATATCTGGCCGCACACGGCATGCCGCTCAGTGAACTTGGGCTCGAGCTGAATGCATCGAGCCATGACGACGAGCCTCGCACGTCCGGCGTGCGCGCCGATGGCGGTGAGCCACGCCCGTCGGACAGGCTGACCCATGATGACTTGCGTGCACTGGTGCGTTCGCTGACGCAGCATGTCGAGCGTCGCCGGCTGCGTGCGATGTTGCGCGCTGCCCAGCGGGCAGCGCACGCGATCGCGCCGCCGGCCGATTTGAATGACGGGGCGACGTATCGCAGCACGCTACGCGAAGCCATCCGGCAGTACATGTGCCCGCGCTCCACTCGCGCACTACGACAGGCCGTGTGCCGGTACGCACCCGTATTCGGCGAGCCGGCATTGGCCGGCCCGGTGTCCGACAGCACGCTGAAGGCCATGTTGGGGGCTGCCGCCGTCGATGGTCGGCTGCCGATGAATCTGGCGGAATTGGTGTTGCTGCCGGACGGGATGACCCAGCCGCTGCGCCAGCGGGCCAAAGAGGCTGGCGGGGTGATCGCGCCAGTGCCGCGACAGGGCGACGAGGCGGGGGCCGAGGATGCGGGGGCGGATGACGCGCAGCAAGCGATGTCTGCGTTGGAGGCGCTACAGGCGAACGGCACGATTTCGGAAGACCAGTACATTGCCGCAGCCAATCGGCTGGCGTCACTGCTCGGCTACCGCGTGGGAAGCTATCCGCGTGCGGTTTAGCAAAGGATAGCGTGACATAAAGGATGGCTTAGCATAAAGGATGGCGTGGCATTGCATGGAGGCGCCGGCCACCGACATGAGGCTAACTGGAGCGTTGCGTTCCACCGTGTATTCGTATCTGCGATAAGCTGCATCGTGCAGATTCTCTGCACTACGATATATGTGCGGTATGCTGGTCGCTTTGTTATTCAAGGAGTGACCCGTGCCCTCTCCCGCACAAGCCAGCCAGCCTGCTGGGATTTATCCTGACGATTCCCCGACCCTGCGGCCGGAGCGCGAATCAGACCGTCTGCCGTCTGCCGTCTGCCGTACCCCATGCCAGCACGGCCACGCTGCTTCCCGCACCGCTTGAGGGGCTCAGCACATTTCCTTTACCCGAACTGGTGTCGGCCGCTGGCGCGGCACGGGATTCCGGATTAGCCACCCACAGCGCGGTGGCGACAGCCCAGCAAGGCAGCGCTGGGCTGCCGCCGTTTGTCCTGGGGCCGCTGCCGCCATTGCCGTACGAGCGCGAACAGGCATCGCGCAGCCTCAGCGACGATGATAGAGCGGACATCTTGGCGTATGCCGATGCCGTGCCTTCTCCATCAGAACCGGTCACGCGTGCATCGGCGCAATGGGGTCGGTGCGACATCATCGGCCACGCGGCACCCGCCGCATGACAGTCAACGCGACCACGCGCTAGCGTGATTTTGCGTCGTCGGCACGTGGCTTGTTGTGGGTACGCTGCGACGCAGCCGTGCGCGCGGCTTGCTCGCGAGGCTTGCCCATTAGCACCGGCTGGAAGAACACCGCGCCGATCAGCGTGCACACGAGCGACAGCGTGAGCAATTCGCCCATGCTCGAAGTGCCCGGATGATGCGATAACCACAGGCTGCCGAACGCGGTCGCCGTGGTCCCAGCCGACAAAATCACCGCCTGGGTCAATCCGGACTGTAGCAGTTTCGTCGCCCCAGCGCGCCATGCCATCACGTAGTAGATCTTGAACGCGACGCCCACGCCCAGCAGCAGTGGTAGCGCGATAATGTTCGCGAAGTTCAACGGCAGATTCAGCACGACCGACAGCTCGAGCGTCACGACCGCTGAGACTAGCAGGGGCACCAGCGTGCGCAGCACGTCGCCAAGGCTTCGCAGCGCGATCCACAGGAGCACCGTGATTGACACCAGCGCCAGCACGCCGGCTTGCACGAACGCGTGCACGATCGTGTCGGCCGAGTGCAGGATCGAAATCGGTCCGCCGATGGCCTGCGGCTCGGCGGCCAGCACGGCGGCACTGAATGCGCGCAGCTTCGTATCGTCGTCGGGGTTCATGCTGGTGGCCAGCTTGGGCGAGATCTGCACGAGGGCACGCCCGTCAGAGGTGACCCACTGCGAACGCAACTCGGCTGGCAACGTCTGCAGCGTGATCGAAGTGGGCTTGAGCAGGTTCGCCAGCGACGCGAGCGACCATTGCAGCGGCTTGGCGATCGCGCGTTCGGCACGATCGCGCGTGGCTGCATCTGCTGCTGCCAGCTTACGCAGCGACGCCGCCAGATGTTCGGCCTCTTTTGCACCGGGCCCCGGATGATCGAGTGCCGCACTCTCCAGCATCGCAGCCGCGTTGCGCAGCGCTGACACGCGTGCCCCGTCGGGTGCGGGGTCCGATGGCGTTTGCTCCAGCACGGGCAACAATTGTCGTGCCGCCTGCGCGATCGTGGCCAGCTTCTGCGGCTGGTCGTCAGGCACAAAACTGGCGGCCGTCACCACACGGCCCACTTCCGGCAGCGCGCGCAGCTTGTTGGCGGCCTGCTGCGCGTCGCCCAGCGATGCGGCCAGCAATTGGACATCGTTGACGCCGGTGTCGGACGCGCTGGCCAGCGAGGCGAGCGTGCGCATCGATTCGCTGTTCGGATCTTTCAAATGTAACGGATTGAAGTCAAAGCGCAGTTGCGTAAGCAGTGGCAAACCTGCCGCGATCAGCGCGAGTGTGACAAGCAGTAGTAGTTTGCGATGGCGCTCGGTGAATTCGTCCAGTGGGGCGAACGACTTGAATCCGGGCGCCGCGCCGCGTCCGGTCGGCCGCAGCACCGAGATCAGCGCCGGCAGCAGGGTCACGCAGGACGGCAACGCGACGAACAGAATACCCACGCCGGCAATTTGCCCAAGCTCTGATATGCCGCGGTATGCGGTCGGCAGGAACGAGAAAAAACTCGCGGCGGTGGCCGCGGCCGCGAGCGACAGCGGCATCGCGATCGAGCGCGCGGTGCCCTCCAGCGCGCGCTCCAGGTGGCCGCCCAGGTGGAACTGCTCGCGATAGCGTACGGCGAACTGAATGCCGAAGTCCACGCCGATCCCGACGAACAGCACGGCGAACGCGACCGAGATCATGTTCAATGCGCCGACCATCATTAATCCGAGCGCGGCGGTGATCGCGAGCCCGACCAGTAGCGTCACGAATACGGCGAACACCATCCGGCGCGAGCGGACCGCGAACCACAGAATGACCAGTACTGTGAGCAATGTCCCGATGGCATTGGGCACCGCGCCTTCGCGGACCGATCCGAACTCTTCGTCGGCTAGCGGCCGTGGGCCGGTCAATTGCACGCTCGCGCCATAACGCTGCGCCAGCTGTAACTCGGCCGCCACCTGCTTGATCCGTGCCGCTGCTGCGGCCCCTGCCTCCAGCGACCGGTAGTCGAGCAGCGGCTGCACTTGCACAAACGCGCGCGAGGGCAGCTCTGGCGCGACCAGTCCGCTCCACGACAGGCCGGCCGGCTGTCCGGCGAGCACCGCTTCGATCGTGTCGGCGCTGCGGCCCAGCAGCTTGGCCATGCCGGGCAGCATGACCTGGCCGGTCTGCAGCGGCGTGAGCAGCGTGACCGACAGTAGGCTGGATAGGCCACGTAGCGACGGGTCGTGTGCGAGCCGATTCAGCAGAGGTCGCGCATCGACCAGTTTGCCAGTCAACTCGGTCAATTCGTTCTGCGACATGAACAGCAGTCCATGACGCTCGAAGAACGCGCCGCCGTCCGGGCGTGTCACACACGAGAAGTAAGCGGTTTCCGATTTGAGCCGCACGGCCAGCTCGGCCGCCGCGCGTTGCGCGAACTCGGCCGCCGGTGCTTGGACGAGCGCCAGCGTGACGTCGGCCCGCTGCGGGAACGCGTCGTCGATTGCCTTGCCGCGCTGCGCCCACGGCGTGTTTTGGTCGATCAACCCGGCGACGTCGGTATCGATTGCAAAATGTTTCGCGATGTACACGATACTGGCGGCGCACAACAAGATCGACACCGCGATGACGAAGTACGCATGTCGCGTCGAAAAACGCACGGTGCGCACGAGGAGCGAAGTCAGCATGGGGATGGCCTGAAATTCGGGGTTCGGCGCCGAGTATACAGGGTGCGGCAAGCCGAGTTGCGTTAAGCTACGACCGCGGAACGCCGGTTATTGCGGCAAAAGGTGGAGTCGAGGTAGTCGAGATGAATTTCGTGGGAAAATTGCGATGAACAAATGGTTGACTTTCCTGGTGGCGCTGTGTGTATTCGGTACGGCGCTCGCCCAGACGTCGAAAGGCGGTGCCGCGAGCCCGAGCGATGCGGTACGCAGCGCGGTGGAAAACGTGGTCAAGGCCACGCGTGCCGATGTCGCCGCGCGCAGTGGCGATGTCAACGCGACATCCAAGATCGTCGAACGTGAGTTCCTACCGTACACCGACTTTGCCAGGACGACGCGTATTGCCGTTGGCGCGGCGGCCTGGAAGCAGGCGACGCCGGCGCAGCGCAAGCAACTGGTCGAGCAGTTCCAGAAGCTGCTCGTGCATACGTACGCGCTGCAGTTGACGCAGATCCGCGATCAGAATGTGCGGTTTCGCTTCGAGCCAGCGGCGCTCAGTGCCAAGGGGACGGATGCGGTGGTCAAGACCCGCGTGCAAGGCAGCGGCGATGACATGGATGTGGGCTACCGGCTCGGTAAGGGGCGGGACGGCTGGAGGATTTACGACATCGACATGATGGGTGCGTGGTTGATCCAGATTTATCAGCAGCAGTTCGCGAGCCAGATTGCGCAAGGCGGCATCGACGGGCTGATCCAGTACCTTAGTGCGCACAATGCGCGCTTCGGTCAGTAGCTTCTTTTGATTCAAGCTGTTTGCGGCGAATGGTTGCGTTTCCTGCAACAGGCGGCGCCGCTGCACCTGCATGAATCGGCCATGAGCGTTAAAATCGCCCACCGCCTATGGAGAACTCTATGCAAGTTATTCTTGCTCAACCCCGCGGGTTTTGCGCCGGCGTGGTTCGCGCGATCGAAATCGTCGAACGCGCGTTGCAGAAATATGGCGCCCCTGTTTATGTGCGCCATGAAATTGTCCACAATCGGCATGTGGTGGAATCGCTGAAGGCCAAGGGCGCGCGTTTCATCGATGAGCTGTCCGAGGCGCCACCGGGGGCGGTGACGATTTTCAGTGCACATGGCGTTGCGAAAGCGGTCGAGGACGAGGCTCACGAGCGGGGCCTGCACGTGCTCAATGCGACCTGTCCGCTGGTGACCAAGGTCCATCTGCAGGGCAAGAACTATTTGAAGAGCGGCCGTCAGGTGATCCTGATCGGCCACGCCGGCCACCCGGAGATTCTTGGCACGATGGGGCAGATCGACGGGCCGGTGTCGCTGGTGCAGACCGAGGTGGACGTCGAGCGGCTCGACATTCCGGTGGATACGCCAGTCTCCTACGTGACTCAGACGACGCTGTCGGTCGACGAGACGCGCGGCATCATTGCGGCGTTGAAGCGGCGTTTCACCGATATTGTCGGTCCGGATACGAAGGACATCTGCTACGCGACGCAAAACCGGCAGACCGCGGTGCGCGAACTGTGCAAGCGCGTGGATGTGCTGCTGGTGGTGGGCGCAACCAACAGCTCGAACTCGAACCGGCTCCGTGAGATCGGCGCCGAATCGGGCGTGCCGAGCTATTTGCTCGCCGACGGCAGCGAACTCAATCCACAGTGGGTCCGTGGGGCGAACACCATCGGGCTGACCGCGGGCGCGTCGGCGCCGGAATCGATGGTCAACGATGTGATCGACGCACTGCGTCGGCTCGGCCCGGTGGACGTATCGGTCATGGACGGCATTGAAGAAAACATCCAGTTCAGGCTGCCGGCTGAACTGACCGCGTGAAGCAAAGGAGTCAAAGTTGGCCATCCCATTTCTGCAATCGGCGTACGTCGGCGCTTACCTGGTCAAGCAGCGACTGAAGCGCAACAAGCGTTATCCGCTCGTGCTGATGCTCGAGCCGCTGTTCCGCTGCAACCTGGCGTGTTCGGGATGCGGCAAGATTGACTACCCGGATCCCATCTTGAACCAGCGTGTATCGGTAGCCGAGGCGCTCGAAGCGGTCGATGAATGCGGGGCGCCGGTGGTCTCAATCGCCGGCGGAGAGCCGTTGCTGCACAAGGACATGCCCGAGATCGTCAAGGGCATCATTGCGCGCCGCAAGTTCGTCTACTTGTGCACGAACGCGTTGCTGCTCGAAAAGAAGATCAAGGATTACCAGCCGAGCCCATTCTTCGTCTGGTCGATCCACCTGGACGGCGACCGCGAGATGCATGACAAGTCGGTTTGCCAAGAGGGCGTGTACGACCGTTGCGTGTCGGCGATCAAGCTGGCCAAGTCGCGCGGCTTCCGTGTCAACATCAATTGCACGTTGTTCAACGACGCGCAGCCGGAGCAGGTCGCGACGTTCTTCGATGAGGTCAAGCGGCTCGGCATCGACGGAATCACCGTGTCGCCCGGCTATGCCTATGAGCGCGCGCCCAACCAGCAGCATTTCCTGAATCGCGAAAAGACCAAGAACTTGTTCCGCGACATCCTGCGGCGTGGCAAGGGCGGCAAGGCGTGGTCGTTCAGCCAGTCCAGCCTGTTCCTCGATTTCCTCGCTGGCAACCGCACGTACCATTGCACGCCGTGGGGCAATCCGACCCGCACCGTGTTCGGCTGGCAGCGACCGTGCTACCTGCTCGGCGAAGGCTACACGAAAACCTATCGCGAGTTGATGGAGACGACCGACTGGGACCGGTACGGCACGGGCAACTATGAGAAGTGCGCGGATTGCATGGTTCACAGTGGCTACGAGGCGACCGCGGTGAACGATACGATCTCCCATCCGTGGCGTGCGCTGGGCGTGTCGCTGCGCGGCGTGAAAACTGAGGGTCCATTCGCCCCGGACGTCTCGTTCGATCGCCAGCGTCCGGCCGAGTACGTGTTCTCGCGGCACGTCGAGATCAAGCTGGCCGAATTGCGTCAGTCCAAGACGTAATGTCAGTCCGCGTGCTGGTGACCGGCGCGTCCGGTTTCGTTGGCTCGGCGCTGGCCCGGGCCGCGCTCGCGCGCGGCTATCGTGTTCGCGCGCTGGTGCGGGCGAGCAGCCCGCGTGGCAACTTGCGCGACCTGGCTATCGAGCTGGCCGAAGGCGACATGCGCGATGTCGCATCGGTCGAGCGCGCGCTCGATCAGGTCGATGTGTTATTCCACGTGGCGGCCGACTACCGGTTGTGGGCGCGCGACAGTCATGAAATCATGCGTGCTAACGCCGACGGAACCCGTTGCGTGATGCAGGCAGCGCTGCGTCGGCGTGTTGAACGTGTCGTCTACACGAGCAGCGTCGCGACACTGCGCGTGAGCGGCGCCACCGGTCCGCTCGACGAGACCGCGCCGGCCGACGAGGCGAGCACGATCGGCGTCTACAAGCGCAGCAAGGTGGCCGCCGAGCGTATCGTCGAGCAGATGGTCGCGCAGCAAGGGCTGCCGGCGGTAATCGTGAACCCGTCGACGCCGATCGGGCCGCGTGACATCAAGCCTACGCCGACCGGACGCATCATCGTCGAGGCGGCGACCGGCAAAATTCCGGCCTTCGTCGATACCGGCTTGAATCTCGTGCATGTGGACGATGTCGCACAGGGCCATCTGCTTGCAATGGACCATGGACGGATCGGCGAGCGCTATATCCTCGGCGGCGACGATGTGCTGCTGCGCGAGATGCTGGCGGCGATCGCGCGGATGGTCGGGCGCAAGCCGCCGTCGATCGAGTTGCCGCGCTGGCCGTTGTATCCGATTGCGTTAGCGGCGCAAGGCCTCGCGCAGTGGACGGGCCGCGAGCCGTTCGTGACCGTCGATGCATTGCGGATGTCGCGTTATCACATGTTTTTTAGTTCCGCGAAGGCGCGGCGCGAGCTGGGCTATCGCGCCCGCCCTCATAGCGATGGTTTGCGCGATGCGCTCGACTGGTTTCGCACCAACGGCTACTTGAGGTGAAGCTTGCTGACCGCCATTGCAGTGCTATCGCTGGTGATCTGGATCGTGCTGCTCGTGGCGCGCGGCGGATTCTGGCAGGCGCAAGAACGGGATGATCGGGATTCGCCCGCCACCGGTGCCCCTGATGCGTGGCCGGCGGTCGTTGCGGTGATTCCGGCGCGCAATGAGGCCGCTTCGATCGCGCAGACAGTGAGCAGCCTGTTGCGCCAGGACTACCGGGGGTCGGTGCGGATCGTGGTCGTTGACGACCACAGCGAGGACGGCACCGCTGCCCTCGCGCGTGACGCAGCGCGTGCCATGGGGGCCGCCGAGCGGCTTACGGTGCTGCGCGGTGAGCCCCTGCCGGCCGGCTGGACTGGCAAGCTCTGGGCAGTTCGACAAGGCATTGAGGCCGCGCATGCCACCGATCCGCCGCCCGCGTGGTGGCTGTTGACGGACGCCGATATCGAGCATGCGCCAGATAATCTGCGGCAGCTGGTCACGCGCGCGATCGTAGACCGGCGCGTCATGGTTTCGCTGATGGCAAAGCTACGCTGCGACGCGTGGTTCGAGCGCGCGCTGATCCCGGCCTTCGTGCTGTTCTTTCAGATGCTGTATCCGTTTTCATGGGTCAACCGGCGTGACCATCCGATGGCGGCCGCAGCGGGCGGATGCATGCTGGTGCAGGAGGAGGCATTGCGGGCGGTCGGCGGCATCGAGGCGATCCGCGATGAGATCATCGATGACTGTGCGCTGGGTGCCCGAATGAAGACGCAAGGCGCGATCTGGCTTGGTCTGACCAATCGGGCGCGCAGCGTGCGACCCTATGACAACTTAGGCGAGATTCACCGCATGGTCGCGCGTACCGCGTATGCGCAACTGCACTATTCGCCGTGGTTGCTGTGTGGCACGATCGTGTCACTGCTGGTCACCTTCGTTGCGCCGCCGCTCCTGGCCCTGTTCGGCAGCGGGCTTGCCCGCGTGGCGGGCGCGCTGGGCTGGGCAGCGATGACCTTCGCGTACCTGCCCATGTTGCGCTTTTACGGTCGTTCCCGCTGGTGGGGGCCATGCCTGCCGGTCATCGCCGCGTTATATACCGCGTTTACATTGGACTCCGCGCTGCAGCACTGGCGTGGCCGTGGCGGCATGTGGAAGGGCCGCGCGCAGGCGCGGCGTTGAACTGGACGGTGATGTCGTTGGGGCGCGGGCTGCTGGCCTCACCGGCAGGAGCGCCGGCTCCGGTGGCATAAGTAGCAGCGATGGCATCGGTGGCACGGACCGATGACAAAACTTCGTGCGTCGAGAAATAACCTCTTGACGCTTCGCCGCTAGCCGCCTGCTGATGTAACCGCAGCGCGACCGGACGCGCGGGACGGAAAACCGAATGCGTTGCCGATCCTGCGCCGTGCCGTAATCAACGCGCGACGCGCATCCCGCGCATCGCGCGCGAGCGCCAGCAGGGCAGGCAATTGACCGGGATGGGCGAGCAGTGAGCGCAGGACGGCGCCCAGGTCCGTTGATCCGTCGTCGTTGAGCGCCGCGACCGCAGCCGGCGGCACAGAGCGCTCGGCTGGATCGACGATCGCGCGCACGCACACGAAAGGCAGACCATGCGCATACGCGACGCGCGCGACGATGTGCGACTCCATGTCAGCGGCCCACGCGCCACACATGTGCTGCAACCGCTGCTTGTCCGCCGCCTGGCTGACGGGCGTCGTGATGCCTGCAAGATCGGCGTGGACCGCGCCGTTGAGCCGCTCGAGCAACGCGTGGGACCATGGTTCGTCGCTTGCGTAGCGCTGCGCGCTGACTGGCGTCGCATCGTCCCGCGCTGCCGCACTCGCTTGGCGCAGGCGGCACGGGTCGGCGGCCAGCACCGAGCGGGCCACCAGCAACGCGCCGGGGCGCAACGATTCCAGCAGTGCGCCTGCGGTGCCGAAGCTCACCAGCCCTGAGCAGGACCGGCTCTGCGCGACGATCGCGTCAAGCGTGGTCGCCAGCCCGGCATTTTGCTGACAGATCACGCGTACGCCTGGACCCGCGGCGATCCGGGCCTCGAAGGCGAGGCCGGTGACCACCACCACGGGTGCGTCATGCATCACATCCCGCAGGCTACGGTGCATGCGTTGCGTACGGCGAGATTGCGGTAACGTGCGAGCGCCCACAGCGGGAAGAACTTGCGGTAGCCGTGATAGCGCAGGTAGAACACGCGTGGGAATCCGGTCGCGGTGAACAGTGTCTCATCCCATAGCCCTTCGTCGTTCTGCGTGTCCAACAAATACGCGATGCCGCGCGCGACGGCTTCGTCGTGTTCGCAGCCAGCCGCCATCAACCCCAGCAAAGCCCATGCGGTCTGTGACGCGGTGCTCGGCGCCCGTTCGTAGCCTCGGTAGTCGAGCTTGTAGCTGTCGCCGTCCTCGCCCCAGCCACCGTCCGGATTCTGGATCGAGCGCAACCAGTGCGCCGCGCGCCGCAGCGGCAACGTGTCCGGCGCGACGCCGGCAGCGCGCAGGCCGCACAACGCGGACCAGGTGCCGTAGATGTAATTCATGCCCCATCGGCCATACCAACTGCCGTCATCCTCCTGGTCGGCGAGGATGTAGTGCTTCGCGCGCGAAGCCGACGTTTGCCGCTGCGGCGTGCTAGGCAGTTGCGCAAGCATTGATAGACACCGCGACGACACGTCCACGGTCGGCGGGTCCAGCAGCGCGCCATGATCAGAGAATGGGATATTGTTCAGGTATAGATGCGTGTTTTCCGGCTCGAACGCGCCCCAGCCACCGTTGTGGCTTTGCATGCCGACCACCCACTCACAGGCCCGGTCGATTGCGTTGCGGTAACGATCGCGCACCTGCAGCTTCTCGACGCGGTCCATCGCCATCGCGACCACCGCCGTGTCGTCCACGTCCGGGTAATGCGGGTTCGCGAACTGAAATGCCCAGCCGCCAGGCCGCACAGTTGCGCGACGTGAGATCCAATCGCCCCGGGTGTTCAGGACCTGCAGCGGCAGCAGCCAGTCGAGCCCCTTCGCCGCGTGCTCGATCGCGCGCGGCTCGCCGGTCTCCAGCAGCGCGTGCGCCGTCAGCGCGGTGTCCCAAACGGGCGACAGGCAAGGCTGGCAATAGGCTTCGTGGTCGCGGATCACCAGCAGCTTGTCGATCGACTTGCGCGCGATCGCGCGATGTGGATGGTCCGGCGGGTAGCCGAGCACGTCGTACATGAGCACCGAGTTGACCATGGCCGGGAAGATCGCGCCGAGGCCGTCCTCGCCGTTCAGGCGCGCGTCGACAAAGTGCACCGCGGCGTCAATGGCCTTCTGGCGCGACTGTTTCGGGAAATACGGATCGAGCTTGCGCAGCAGCGCGTCGATGGTCGAAAAGAACGAAAACCATCCCTGACTCTGATGCGCAGCCTTCGATATCGGCCCGATGTCGCGTGGCGAACCGACAAAAATCTCGTCGATGCCGATGCCGCGAGGATTGCGCGAGCGCGGCCGCTTGGCCTGCAGCACGAGCAGCGGCACGATCACGGTGCGCGCCCAGTACGACACTTTCGATAAGTGAAACGGAAACCATGTCGGCAGCAGCATGATCTCCACGGGCATCATCGGCACCGCCCGCCAGTCGAGTATGCCGTACAGCGCGAGCAGGATCCGTGTGAACACGTTGCTCTTGGCTGCGCCGCCACGCGCCAGGATCGCATCACGCGCGTGCTTCATATGCGGTGCGTCAAGCGGCTCGCCGATCATCTTCAGCGCGAAATACGCCTTGACGCTGGCGCTCATGTCGAAGGCGCCGTCGTGGAACAGCGGCCAGCCGCCATGCTCGCCCTGGATGCGCTTCAGGTAGGCGCCGATCTTCGCTTCGAGCACGGGGTCTGGTGTCTCGCCCAGATAATGGACCATCAACACGTACTCGGCCGGAATCGTCGCGTCAGCTTCCAGTTCGAAGAGCCAATGGCCGTCGTCATGCTGAGCGTCCAGCAGCGCGTTGGTTGCCGAGCGGATTGCCTGCTCCAGACGCTCGTTCGGCGGCGCGCTGGCGTGCGCGGTGCGCGCGTCATCGACGTCGGGATTCAACGGTTCATGCAACATGTTCATTCGTATTCCTCGCAACAATTCCGCCGTGCGGCGTACGGCCGGCGGCGGGCCGGCCGCATGATCAGAACAGCCAGTGTCTGGCAACGGCCAGCATGAGGCGCGCACGCGACACGCGCACGCGCTCACGCGGCGCAGCGAAGCCGCGCCGGACCAACTGCGCGAATAACGCGTGATAGGCTTGCGCCATGATGCGCGGCGCAATGACCACGCGGCGCGGATACCGTGCCATGATCGTGGTGGCTTGTGCAAAGTGCTCGCGCGCGTCGGCAACCAGTGGCGCGCAGGCGCGGTCGAGCGACGCGGCGCGGACCGCGTCAGGCGTGAGGTGCACGATGCCGGCTGCCGCGAGCGTGTCGCGCGGCAGGTAGACGCGGCCGATATCGGCATCCTCGTCGATATCCCGCAGGATGTTGGTCAACTGCAGCGCCCGTCCGAGATGGTGCGCGAGCTGCCGGCCGTCGTCGTCCGGCATCCCGAAAACCCTCACCGATAAGCGGCCCACCGCACTGGCGACGCGGTCGCAATACAGGTCCAGCGTATCGCGATCCGGCGCGACAATGGTGTCGAGCACGTCCATCTCCATGCCGTCGATCACCGCGATGAAATCGTCTTGCCGCAGCGAGAATTGCTGCGCGACGCGCGCGAGCGTGGCCAGTTGCGGGCTTGCATTGCCGGCGTACAAGGCGGCGATCGCGGTACGCCATTGCTCGAGCGCGGCCAGCCGGCTCTCGCGCGACGCACCGCTGTCCGCGATATCGTCGACCTGTCGGCAGAACGAATAAATTTCGTACATACCTTCGCGCTGCGCGCGCGGCAGGATGCGCATCGCGGCATAAAATGAACTGCCCGACGCGGCCTGCTGGCTGGTCATAGCGTGATGTGCTTCGATGGGTTCGGCGATGCCCACGGGCTCCTCGGTGTGCAATAAAACGTGAGGATTGACTGCGCGCAGTCACGATGGCGCGCCCAGGCGTCACTATGGCGACTGCGCGCGCCAAAATATCCGCAAAGGTAGCATAGTTTGCTGCTGCCTGCCCCGTTCGCGCCGGATTTTACCCGGTTCGGCACGGATCGTGCGCCGTTCTGCTCGGTTTATTGGGGAACTGGCGCAAGCCACCGCCATTGTCACGCCCCTATCTCAGGAAGCGTCGCGAGAAGCGCGTGAGCGCTGGCGCTAGCTTTGGGCGCGGCAGACGCTTGTCATAGCCGGCCAGGCACCGCGCGTTCTTCGCCAGACTTTCGCAGGCCCTCTGCGCGTGCGTATCGGAGCCCAGTTTCACCGGCGTGCCGAAGTCGCGCAACATTCATTCGCGCATCGCGCGCATGCGTATAATCGTGGTCGTTGCCGTAGCGATGTCCACCTATGCTTGCCTACTTGTATCTCGCGATTGCAATCGTCGCCGAAGTGATCGGCACGTCGGCGCTCAAGGCGTCCGATGGTTTTACGCGGCTGCTGCCGTCGGTGATCACTGCGCTCGGCTACGCGGTCGCGTTCTACTGCCTGTCCCTGACGTTGCGTTCGGTGCCGGTCGGCATTGCCTATGCGATCTGGTCGGGAGTCGGCATTGTATTGATTTCGCTGGTTGCGTTCTTCGTCTACGATCAGCGGCTCGATTGGCCGGCGGTGACCGGCATGGGGTTCATCGTCGCCGGCGTCGTGTTGATGAACGGCTTTTCGAAGACCGCTGCTCACTAGGAATGCTGATCTGTCGTTCGCGTTCGCGATGGTCCCTGGCTACCGGAGCACGATCGACGCGTTGTGCTAGGCGAGCGCCTTGGTCAACTCGGCGGCCATGATTGCTTGTGTTGCCGGTTTCTCGTGCCACAGCAGGCTGAAGTGCACCATTGCGCGGCTGAGTTCGGATTGATTCGCCGGTCCCGTGGCGCTGCGTCAACTCACGCACGCGCAACGCCACCGATAACGAATCCAATTCGGAATTCGGTATGGGAGTTGAATTGCTCAGCGCGAGCTAAAAGCCGATGCAGTCAACGATTTTGCGAAAAAATAAGCACTGGCGGGCGGAATTTGTCACGTGCCAGTGCTTATATGCGATAATTGCGGCCCTGTGCGAGGCACGCCTCGCATTAGTCTCAGGTTCTGGTTAAGCCCTCGGAATAAGACCAGAGCCCTTCAGCCGGCTTCGTGCCGGCTTTTTTTTCGGTTCGACGCTTTTGGTTTGCTCAAATCGCCTATAACGTCTCGGAACCGCAGTGTCGATTGCGAAGAAGTTTCCTTTTTAAAGAAGTTCAGGCTTTCGACGACTCGGATTATGCCGTAAAAAGAAAGTTTTCGGAACAGCCTTATGCGAAAACCCTCCCACTCCGCATTTATCCGCCGGTGTTGTTTCACATTTGCGACAGTGCTCAGCATGGCCGGATGCTCGAGTGCGACAAACGGCGGACATGACGCGTCGCCGCTCGCGCAGGACAAGCCGCTGATCTATGTGTCTTCGCTGCGCTCCATGCGCGATATCAGTGCCTGCTTGCGCGAACGCCTGCCGAACGTGCGCGCGTCACGCAGTGGCGAGACGACGGAGTTGGACATCGGGCGGGGTAGCTGGGTAATCCTGCTGACGCCGTCGGCGACGGGCGGCACGATTGTCAGCGTTGCGCAACCGGCCAGAGGCGCGGAGCCGGAGGAGTCCACAATGCGTTTCCACGTGGCCCGCTGCCTGACGTAGCCTGCCGTGCATGTCGTTCCGCCTAGCACGGTCACAGTGTCACGGCATGGTAAAGGCACGGTGAATTCACCGTGCTGTCTCCGGGAGGCAGAGCCGCTTTCGACAAACCCGTTTTACCACGCACTGCCGGGCGCGATGGAGGCCGGGCCGATTGCTGCATCTTGCAGCCAGCTGCATGACCTTGCAGCGGTAAATTCGGCGCCATTGTCAGACCGAATGAACGCTGGCTTGCCGTACAGCCGCATCAGTCGCTGTTGAGCTGCAACGCTCGCCACATTCGCCGCACGTGTGATTCGCCCAGCGCCAGCCAGACCGACATCCGCCGGTAGCCCAAACGCGGCACTTCCTGAGCGGCCGCAATCAGTCGCTCGCTCACGCTCCGATTCTTCTGTGGTTGCTTAAGCGTATAGGTTGCCACCCGACGACCCAGCCCCAGATAGCAACATGCCTTGCGTTGCGATAGCCCCCGCCGAGGCAGCACTTCCAGCGCTTCGCGCCGGTCCGTCGGGGCCTCCATTTTTCTTTAAAAGTGTGCGTTGCCAACAGACGACGTAACAACTTCCGCATATTGGCATTGCACTATCCGCCAAGAACATGGCGGTCACAGTTCATCGCTGTACTCAGCTTCCCGCTTTTAGCTAACCTACTGTGCGGCTTCGCTTCGTATTGCGCCGTTTTCTTATAAACTGCCGAGCTTACCGATGGACTTTGATCTGAATGCCGCTTTGAACGACTACCAAGCCTACATATGTGCGTTGGAGTTGTACCCACAAACTGCTGCGTCGGCCCCCCCGCCGACATTGAAACCAGCAAGCGGTGGGCTGGCGAACCCGTTGGCTAGCCGGCCCACGACATATCATGGCCTGCCGCTTGAACTGATTCAGCAGATCGGTGACTACGTGCCCGTTCAAGACGTGGGAAATTTTTCAGCAGTCGATCGTCGTACGTATCATGCGATGCACAGTCGGCGCGTAGTCTACCGCTACTGGCAACGAGCCAACCAAGTCGCCAGTCTTGCGTCGGTCAACCAACTGCTCAATGAGATGGATGGCACGCTCGCCGATCCGGCGCAGCATGTCGAGCCGCTTGAGGCGTTGCGCCAACATTTGGAAGCGTTGCCGTATCGCGAGCAAGGCGAAGCCTTCAAGCGCATATACGCGGCGGCGCAGCGCATTCCGAAGGATGGCGTGCAGATACAAAAAGCGCTGTTGTTGCACTCATTGCGCGATTTTCATTGGAGCCATCGCGATGAATTATTCGACTTCGCTTATGCGATGGCGCAGCGGCGTGCGCCCGAAGAGGAGAATGTCTGGACGGAGCTAGCTGAGAGTTTGGGATCCTTATTGTTTGGCTCACCTGAGTTTGTCGAGCGTTATCAGGCGCTCGTGGCTCGGCTTGCATCCTTGAGGGTGTCCGAGCAAGCGGAGCTGATCCCAGTATTGTGTCTGCGAATGATTCACTTTCGTGAAAGCGACGACCCCCGCCCTGAACTGTATGCGGTGTTATTCGGACACGCGTTGCAGTTACCGCCTTCTGTGCAAGGCGCATCAGTTGGCATGTTAGCAAGTTTCATATGGGTTTTGCCGCAAGCGGAGCGGCTCGCACCGTACACGCAGCTGCGTGATGTGGCGCTGTCACTGCCTGACGAGCAGTTGGGCGTTGCGCTACGCGGTCTTCCAGAGGGGTTGACGAGTTTACCGAGCGAGTATCACGCACACGAACTCCAGTTACTAGAGCCGGCATTGCTGCGCGTACTGCCAGCGCAGCGCGCGCAGGTCGCACTCGGCCTACTAATGTATGCCTACAGTTTAGACGATGCACTGGTAAAGTGGGTCTGGCAGCAGGGCTTGAGTCTACTGAATGGCGCGGGTGAAGCTGCCTTATGCAATGTGCTTAGCAGACTTCGGGGCGCGGGTTGGCTAAATAATTTAAACGATCGTCAATGGAATATAGCGAAGGGTGAAATCACCCGCTTTATGGAAGCCAACCAGTTCTCTGAACCGGCCCGGGCGCGAATCCAGGACAGTGTGCCTTGGCTCAGAAATCGGGCACATTAACCAGCAGCTGAACCCGCATGCTTCGTTTATCCGGGGGATCTTTCGCGAGTCGGACAGGGTGATGCCAGTCCACCGTCTACATTCAAGTGGTGAAGGACGTATCCGGAATTCATTTGGCAACGACGTTGCGCAGCGCTAGCCAGACCAGGCATTCCTCACGCAAGCGCCCGTTGAACGACTCCTTCTTCGCGTTATCGGTGGGCGCCAGGACGAGAGAAGTCGATTCTTGACACCCCTTTCATACGCCCACTTGTCGAGCACCTCGTCGAGCGTGGTGGGCAAAGGCGTCAAGCCGTCGCGGGGCAATCCGAGGCGTTTTCATCGTGGCCATTGGGTCTGGGGCGTCTGCGGCACTGTAGCGGCTATCGGCACGGTTTCTCAGCGTTTGGGTAAAAGGTACAAGCACCTCAGGCTACGTGTCCATCCAAGGATTCAGAAGATTGACGCCGGTCGCGGCAAAATCCGCCACGTTACGAGTGACCACCGTCATCCCGTGTACCAGCGCTGTGGCAGCAATCAATGCGTCTCGCTCTGATTGCCGGTTGGGTACATGCAATCGGGCGCAGCGCTGCGCCACACGAATATCAATCGGTAAAACGCGGTCTGCAAACTCGGGCAGGACGTGATGCTCTATCCAAGCTCGTAGTATCCTGCCCTGATCGGCATCGCGCCGCTCGATTTGCAAGACACCCGTTTCCAATTCCATGATGGTAATAGCGGACACAAAAAGCCAACCCGCATCCACGCTGGTAGTCCATGCCGTGACATTGGCATCAGCCTTGCCCGCCCGAACCTTGCGTAACTCGGACACAACATTGGTATCGAGTACGTACATCAAGTCAGATCAGCCGGCCGCGTTTGAACATTAGCACGTGGCGGATTGAACTCGATGTCTTCCACGCCGGGCATGGCAAGCGTGTCCGCAATATTGCGGCGCTGTTGCGTGAGTTTTTGATAGGCCTCAAAGCTTAAGAGTACGTGGGCAGGCTTGCCGCGATCGGTAATGAACACCGGCCCGTTGTTGGCTGCCTTCTTGGCCCGGGTCACGTCGTGATTCAGTTCCCGGCTCGATAGCGTGGTGATCGTCATGGCATGTCTCCAAGCCGCTCGTTTAATGTAGGTATGTTACTACTTATGGAATTGGCATGCAAGCTTGTTCCGGCGCGCTGACTCCGGCGCGCGATCGCGAATGCGTCCCCGACCGGGCGAGGCACGGCAGACGATCGAATAGGTCGTGTTTTCGTCACAGTTCAGCTTAATTTCTGCTAGCGGCAGCAGTTCAGTCGCCAGTGGCTGCGGAACTTCACGGAGAGCATCGCATTTGGGGGGCGGATGTGGGAACGCCAATTCCCCATTGGCTCTCGCCGCGACGGCAAGGTTCAAGCCACTGGTGCGATGGCGCTGCAGTTCGTACGGGGATCATGTAGCTTGTCGAGTTGGTTGAAGCACACGGCGCGGGCCAACGTATTGCGAGCCTCGCCCTTGCTGAGTGCGGCGGTGACGCGTTGCCGCAAGGCTGGATCGAGCAGCCAGTCAATCAGCAAAAGCGTGCGTTCGATGCGGCCGAGTTTGCGCAGAGCGCGCGAGAGACCATTTGATAATTCTCCCGAGAATCCAGCGTGAATAGAAGTAGAATTTTATCGTTGAGGGGTTCTACAAAATGAAGAAGTCGAGATTCACGGACAGCCAGATCCGCCCAAACATGGCTCTGGGCGGATTGACGCTAAAACAGCAGCCGGCCATGGCCGCATAGCTTCTATTTTCGGACTCCGTTAAAAACGGAGGAATTACCTATGGGCTCGATTATTGATCGCGGTTTCCAAGACTACTTCATCGTTTGCGTCGCGAAGCTGCGGGCGCTACTGGAACTGAATCTCGACAGGCTCACAAGCAACACATTACTTCTAAGACGGCAAGGCCCACGCCCGGCGCGGTGACGGCGCGCGCGGGCGTCGGTGTGCAGCGGGGGGCTTACGCCGACGCGGCCGGCGTGCCGAGGATCTTCTCCGACAACGTGGGATCGTAGCTGGAGTGGACGTGCACGCGCTTGCGTTCCGGATGCGCGTAGCCGTATATCTTGCGCAGCGCCAGCGCGGCCTCGTGGAAGCCAGACAGGATCAGCTTCTGTTTGTTCGGGTATATCGCGATGTCACCGACCGCGAACAGGCCCGGGCGCGAGCTTTCGTAGTTGGACGTGTCCACCGCGATGCGTCCCGCGCGAATCTCCATGCCCCACTGCGCGATGGGTCCCAAATCGGCGACTAGTCCATATAGCGCGATGACATGTTCCGCCGGTACGCTTGTTTGCGCGCCGATCTGTGTGATATCCACCGCCTGCAACACGCCGTGCTCGGTGCGCAATGCCGTGATCGTGCCCGTCACGATATCGAGCTCGCCGGCGTCAGCGGCGCGGCGCAACTGTTCGACGGTCGAGTCCGCTGCACGGAATGCGTTGCGCCGGTGTACGAGCGTCACATGCTGGGCGATGTGGCGCAGCGCGAGCGCCCAATCGAGCGCTGAGTCTCCGCCGCCCGCCACGACTACGCGCCGACCCGCAAAGTCATCGAGGTTGCGCACCGCGTAGTGCAGATGGCGGCCCTCCAGCGAGGCCGCGTCGGGCAGCGCCAGTCGTTGCGGCACGAACGCGCCATTGCCTGCGCTGATCAAGATCGCCGCGGCATCGAACTCCAGTTGCTGCTCCGTGCGAGCGCGCCAGCGGCCGTCTTCGCGTTGCTCGACATGGACCACGCGCTGACCCAGACGGATCGGCACGTTGAACGGGCGACATTGCTCGGCGAGCCGCTCGACCAGTTCGCGCGCGGTGCAGACTGGAATCGCCGGAATATCGAAAATGGGCTTGTCTGGATACAGTTCGGTGCATTGGCCGCCGATCTGCGCAAGCGTGTCGACGACCTCACACGTTAGTCCAATCACGCCGGCCTCGAAGGCGGCGAACAACCCGACCGGCCCGGCACCAATGATCAGTACGTCGGTGCGGATCGGCTCATGGACGGATTCAGTGGTATCAGGCATTTCACGGTACGCTGCGGGCACGCGCAACGTTCATCAGTGCAGTGAGCATGGGGACACCATACCGGAGCGCAGCGCGGGCGGCAACGATAACACCACACCGCGAGGGGATGACACGCGCAGGCTGGCACGGCCGCTATCTATGCCGTGCCACCAGCCGGTCCTTCTAAAGATCGGCGCTGGATTTTCCTGGTCCGCGTCTTGCCGGCTAGCTGCCGGACTTGCGCGCGGTGGCGGCCAATGCGTCGACCAAGTCTATCGGGACGGGAAACACAATCGTCGAGGTTTTGTCACCGGCGATGCTGGTTAGCGTCTGCAGGTAGCGCAATTGCATCGCCTGCGGCTGTCGGGCGAGCATCTGCGCCGCCTGCAGTAGCTTCTCCGATGCCTGCAACTCGCCTTCCGCGTGAATGATCTTGGCGCGGCGTTCGCGCTCGGCCTCGGCTTGCCGCGCGATGGCGCGCACCATCGACTCGTTCAGGTCAACGTGCTTGATCTCGACGTTGGAGACCTTGATGCCCCATGCGTCCGTCTGCGCATCGAGCACCTTCTGGATATCATCGTTGAGCTTCTCGCGCTCGGCCAGCAACTCGTCGAGTTCGTGCTTGCCGAGCACCGAGCGCAGCGTAGTCTGTGCCAACTGGCTAGTGGCCTCCAGGTAGCGTGCGACCTGGATTACCGCTTTTTCCGGATCGACGACGCGGAAGTACACGACCGCGTTGACCTTGACCGATACGTTATCGTGCGTAATCAGGTCTTGCGACGGAACGTCCAGCACGACGGTACGTAGATCGATCCTGACGAGCTGCTGAACGCCGGGAATGATCAACACGAGGCCCGGCCCCTTGACTTGCCAGAAGCGGCCCAGCATGAAGACCACGCCGCGTTCATATTCGCGGAATACTCGGATCGCTGCGACAAGGATCGCCACGAGCAGCACAACGAAGCCGGCGAAGCCGAAGGTCAAATCCATTATGAATGTTCTCCTGGTTTGGGCGGCGCTGCCGCCGGTACAACGCTCAGTGTCAGACCATGCCGCCCCGTCACACGTACGGGCGCGCCGCCGGGCAGTGCATGATCGCTGCGCACGCGCCACTGCTCGCCTTGGATTCGAGCCCAGCCGTTCGACGCCTCGCCCGTGTCCGAGGCGCCGTCGCTGGCGTGGGACGGCGCCAACTCACTAAGCATGACGCCGGTGCTGCCGACCAACGTCTCGGCGCCCGCGACGATCGGACGCCGGCGTGCGCGCAGTGCAACGCTGGAAATCGCGATGAAGCATGTCGCGCTGAGCAACGCGAGCGCGATGATCAACGGCAGCGGGATGCCGAAGCCGGGGACCTCTGTGTCGATCAGCATCAATGCGCCGATGCTGAACGCGATGATTCCGCCAAAGCCGAGCGAGCCGAATGCTGGCAGGAACGCTTCGGCGATCAAGAAGGCAACGCCCAGCAGTATCAGGATCAATCCGACATAGTTGACCGGCAGCATGTGCAGCGCGAACAACCCCACCAGCAAGCTGATTGCGCCCGCCACCCCGGGTAGCACGAAACCCGGATTGGCGAACTCAAAGAACAACCCGTACATGCCGATCGCCATCAGGATCAGCGCGACATTCGGGTTGGTGATCACGGCGAGTAGACGGGTGCGCCAGTCGGGGGCGATTCGCACGACAGGAGCATGGGCGGTCTGCAGCGTACGCACCCCGTGCGCGGTACTGACCCATCTGCCGTCGAGTTGCGCGAGCAACGCATCCAGGTCGCCGGCCACCACGTCAATCACGTGGCGCGATAGCGCCTCGCTCGCCGGCAGGCTGACCGCATCGCGTACCGCGCGCTCGGCCCACTCGCCGTTTCGGCCATGCAACTGGGCCAGACTGCGAATGTAGGCGGCCGCGTCCTGCATCTGCTTGTGTGCCCCGGTGCGGCGCGGGTCGTCCGGCACGCCGATGGATCGCGTAGGCGACGATGTCGGCTCGGCCGCGGCTGTCGCGGCGCCGCTGGCCGCCTCGGCGGACCGGCTCCCGGGCGTATCCGTTGCGGTGTCGCTATCCGGTCCCGGTGGCGATGGCTCGCCGCCAATGCCGAGTTGGATTGGTGTGGCGGCACCGAGGTTGGTGCCGGGCGCCATCGCGGCGATGTGGCTGGCGTATAGGATATAGGTTCCCGCGCTAGCGGCCCGTGCGCCAGCCGGGGCGACGAATGTCACCACCGGGACCGGCGAGGCGAGCATTGCCTTGATGATTTGGCGCATCGACGGATCTAATCCGCCGGGCGTATCCAACTCGATTACGGCCAACTGCGCGTGCAGGCTGGCCGCTCGAGCCAGCCCGCGCTCGATAAAATCGGCGCTCGCGGGACCGATCGCACCGCTGACGGGGATCAGCACGACTGGCGCGGGCGCTGGCACGGCACCGGCAGCCAGTGCGGTGAGAATCCACCCGAAACACAACTTGCGGAGCGTGCGCAGCAGCATGACGAAATTCCGAAAACCCCTTTTATCAAACGTAGGTCGGTTTGCACTATTTTTCAGCGCGACGATGACCGATCGCGTCAAACTTGGCGGTTGGGCAAAGCCAGGGCGCCGCATCGGCGGCCGGCCGCCAGCTGGCAACGTCGCGCTGCGCGTTGAGCTGGCGTGCTAATATTTTGAGCAGTGCTCAATACGCGACATATCGGCATGAGAAGAGCGGCAAACCCAATGCCCATCTCGTAGCGCGGCATGCAGTGCCCGTCGTACTGCCCGCGCCAGACGAACGGCGGTATGGCGAGATAGACCCTGTGCGATAGCATAATCGAGCCCATCCGCCTCGACCACGATGCCCCATTTGGCCAGATGCCTGCGATTGGGACGCCGCCATGGCAAGGCTTGCGGCTCACTGGAGGTGGCGCGTAGCGACAGCAGGACAACGCGGCGCCTGTGCGGCGCAACCAGGCAAATGCGACTTATCTGGTGCATTGCAATAAGGGCGGGCCCCGATTTCGAGCCGAACCACACGATCCCCGCCGCACTGATGCTGAATTGGCTTTCGGTCATGGCCGGCTCAAACCGACGCAGCCACCGCCAGGCCGTCCACGCCTCGCTCAGTAAGACCACGATGCCGAAGTCAAGGCGCATGAGAAACGCGGTGACGGTCAGACTCGTGACGGCCAGCCATAGTCCTATGCCTTCTCGTTTAGAAAGTACGACCGGCGGCACCACGAAGCGCACGTGCGCCGGATCCATGGCAATGACGTAAAATCCTTGATCCACCACGGTATCTGTTGGCCTGCGTCGTTGGAGCGACGCGGGCCATGCACCTTCTCCTTGCTTTGGGCAAAACACATCCCCTCGCGCCAATAGGCACGATGTGAGCAGAAGCGGAAAAGGCGTTTACGCTGTTAGATTGATAGTTCTAGCGGTTGCGCAGCGCGTCCGCTGAGTTTGTCGCAGTGGTGGAGGATTTCACTCTCTTACGGTGGCTGCGCGGCTCGGTGCGCTATGGCCAAATAGCTCGATACCCGTTTAAAGGCAACAGGTGACGCACAAAACGCGCAAAGACGGGGGAAAGGAAGCAGCAGCGTTCGACGAACATGCGGACAGCGATATTCGGACGGACAAACGCCAAGAGTTGGAATATCCATGCCTGGCTCCTGTATCACGGTTTTTACCCGCTCCCCTTTCTTTCCACGGAAAGGGTGGCAGACCGAACGAGGGTGGAAACCGGGATACAGGAACCGGCCCAGCCGAAGCTGGCCCCGCCCGGCCCGCCATAGACGTGCCAGACGTTACGCACAAAAAAGCCGCGAATCGTAAGACGGCGCGGCTTCTGTGCGCCTGTATTTCCCGGGTTTCCACACCCGACCGCTGCTGTTTTCAGCGGCATTTCCAGTATAGGCAGTTCATTAAAAAACGGCAACTGGTAATTCCAATTCCGTTGTGAGTTGCCTCCTGCTGGAGCCATTGCATGGACTGGCAAAATCCAACTCGGTATGACTCGGTCAGTGTCAGGTTGTGCTCGTCCCCAGGTGCTTTGCCGGGGCGGTGAACGAGTTGGTCGTGCCGATCGCAATTCACCGGCTGGCAACGTTGTGCTGTGCGTTGAGTTGGTGTGTTAACCGATCCCAAAGGCGTTGATCTTCGAAATTCCGAATCACATTGTGTGCTCCGGCTTCCCGAAGCCTGTCTTCGCTTAATGCGGTCAACATCCCGAACGTAAAGATACCGGCCGAACTTGCGGAACGCACACCCGCTGTCGAATCCTCGAATGCGAATGCATGGGTGGCGTTTCTGCCCAGCCGTTCCAGCGCCGTCGTATAGGGCAGCGGATGCGGTTTTCCGTGCGTCAGTTCGCTACTGACCACGAGCGTGTCGAATCGTGTGGCGAGTCCGAGCGCGTTCAGCATCATCGTTGCATTGCTGCGTGGCGCGTTCGTCACGACAGCGATCCGGATGTCGAACCGGTCCGCGAAGTCGAAAAGGCGCTGTGTGCCGGCGGTCGGGGTCAGCCTATCCCCAAGCTGCGCGCGAAACAGTTGCTCCTTTTGGCTCGCCAGCTCCATATATTCCGTGGCTGGCATGCCAGGAAACAGCCTGTCGAAAATCATCTCGTCCGGAAAGCCCATTACGTGCCTCTTGTAGTAGTCGATATCGATCGACCGGTTCCAGCGCGCGAGCAGTGTATTGTAGGCGTTTAGGTGCAGCGCGTCGGTGTTGACCAACGTGCCGTCTAGATCAAACAGTAGGGTTAGCGTGGTCATTGGACAGGGCCTCCATTCGTTGTGCCGCGGTGGTCGGCTTTTGCGTAGGTGCGCAGGATCGGTAAGAGTGGCAGCATTAACAGCGGATACGCGATTAACGTGGCGAATGAAGCCTGTATCCCGATCTCTTGCGATAAAATGCCGAGCAGCAACGGTGTGGCCAACAACGCGATGCCGACCGCCTGCGAAGCGCGTGCGCTCAGCGACGCACTCGCGTCGGGCGCCGTGCGTATGGCCGCGCCAAGGATCAACGGGAAGAAGTTGCCAAGGCATACGCCGAGCACAGCCATGACGCACGCCGCAATCCCTATACTGTGCATCGCGTGTAGCGCGGCGAATGCGACGACCGCGCCAAGTGTGAGGGCTACGAGCAGCGTGAGCGGCTGTATCACCCGCAATAGGTAGCTGCTGGCCAGTCGCCCGCACACGGTGCCGCCGAAGTACACGGTCATCAACGCCGCGGCCGTCGCGGCGCTGCCCGTGACTCTTTCCTTTAAATATTCGGCGCCCCAGAATCCGACACCCCATTCGGCTGTAATGGCCAAGATCACTAGCGCCCAAAGGCTAAATCGCAGCATGCGGGGAAAATTTTCGGTATCCGGCGCCGGTGCGGACATGTGCGCCGCGTGCACGCCCGGCTCGTCTCGACGGTATGCGGCGAACGGTAACGCGGCGAGCAGTAGCGCAGCGACCGCTACGGCGATCGGGGCCGCGCGCCACGACCAACCGAGCGACGTCGAACCGCTGATCAGCAGCGCACCGCCGAGTACGCATAGGCCGGCAGCTACGTGTGCTTCGACGAGTCTTGCGGCGGCGCGCTCTCGATAGCGCGCCCCGAGCTTGGCTTGGCCGGTGGTTATCAAGAGCCCGCCTGAAATGCCCATTAGCGCGCCGGCGAGCAGCGTGATCGGCAACGCACGCGCGATGGCGAACAGGCCGCTGGCCACGACAACCGACAGAATCGAGATTTGCCCGATGCCAGTGGGCAATCGCCGATGTCTGAGCCAGCGGTATGGCAGGCGGATCGACGCGAGTCCGAGCGCGTAAGCGGCAAAGTGCAAACCGACGGCGCGCAGATCAAAGTTCAATTCGGCACGTACGAACGGCATCGCGGGCCCGAGCATTCCCTGTTGCAAACCGTATAAGCCGAACATCAGATAGATCGCCCATGGACGGTGAGCATCGTGGACGGACGAGCTGGCGGCATCGGTTTCACTTGTGGGCCACTCAATCATAGTGAGCCTGCTGGGTAAATAGCGCGTGCCATTGCACGGTACGGTCGCGCTTTGAGCGACCGGCGTCGGCTATGTTCAGTGCGGCCAAGCCTTGCATCGTTTCATTCCGCTCCGGTGCATGATCGAGCACGACTTTGCCATAGCGCCGCGCGATTGCCACCGCGTCGCTGGATAGCATCCATGAAAGCGCCCGCTGCGCGAGCCCCACCCGAGGTGAGCCTGCGCGGCAGCCGAACACTTCGTGTTCGTAACGGCGGGCATCGAGCGGAATAAGCCATCGTAAGCTCGGGTGCGCGCGCGCCGCCCGTGTCGCCGCTGTTGATACAGTGGCGGCGATCCACGCGCGTCCTGCGAGTACATCGTCGATTGGCGCGGTGGACGATCCGCCGATCAACGGATGCAAGTTTGCGACGACGGCGAGCGTTCGCCACGCCGACTCGGGTCGACATTCGAGGAGCGCGCTCAGATGGAGATAGCCGGCGCCGGATCGTGCCGGATCAGGTAACGCGATGCGGTTGCGCCAGATCGGCGCGGCCAACGCTGCCCACGAAGTTGGGGCGGTAAGCCGATGATCGGCAAGCGTCGTCGCGTCGTAGCAGAAAACAGGAACGAAGCCCGATGGACTGAACGAGCGGCACTCGGCGTCAACGGCGCCGGGCGGTAGGCCCGAAAAATCAATCCGCTCCAGCGGCTCGAGCTGCCTCACGATCGCCAGATCGAGCAACGCGGTGGCGGCGGTTCCGAGCAGCAGATCCCACGCGGGCACGTTGCCACCGCGCAGGCGTTCGGCGAGTTCGGCGGTTGACCAACGCAGCAGGCGAATTGGCACGCCGACGTGCGCCGACATGCCGTCGACGAATTCGGCAAGCTCCGCGTGCTCCATCGAACTAACGGCAAGCAGTTCGTCCATGATGGCGTCAATCAATGAGTCGATGAAGCTTCGCGTACTGCAGCAGCATGATCGTCTTGCCGTCGGCGATCTCG
The DNA here is from genome assembly GCF_021733735.1 of Mycetohabitans sp. B2. Classification (NCBI taxonomy): domain Bacteria; kingdom Pseudomonadati; phylum Pseudomonadota; class Betaproteobacteria; order Burkholderiales; family Burkholderiaceae; genus Mycetohabitans; species Mycetohabitans sp. B2. Next base: position 9,880 of record NZ_JAHKSP010000076.1, on the reverse strand, counting down.
CCCGAATCGATCATGGCGAGTGCCCGGTTGAGTGAAAGCTCAAGCACTTCGATATCTTCACCGTCGGATTTGACGCCGCCTCCGTTGCCAACGCGATCTTTATCGGAGTACTCGCCGACGAAAAAATAGAGCCGTTCCGTGACGGAACCCGGACTCATGAACGCTTCAAAGACTTTTTGCACGTGCTCAATCCGATAGCCGGTCTCTTCTCCGGTTTCCCTCTGGATGCAGGCTAACGGCTCGTCGCGGTCGAGCAGACCCGCGCAAGTCTCGATCAGTATCCCGTCGTGTTCGTTGACGAACGCTGGGAAGCGAAACTGCCGGGTCAGAATGACGGTTTTCTTCGCCCGGTTGTAGAGCAGTATCGTCGCGCCGTTGCCGCGGTCATAGATTTCGCGCGACTGGCTTTGCCACACGCCGTCACGCCGCAGGTAGTCGAATGTTATTTTGCGCAGTACGTACCAGTTGTTGGATAGCACTTCGACTTTTTTGATGCGTATGCGATCGCGCGTTGGAATAGCGTTGTTCAAAGCGTCATCTCCGTTCGTTGAGACAGCAATTCGGCCGCGCGGGGGGAAACCGCCGCAAGGCGTTCGATCATTGCAGGGTCGCGGTGAGCGGGCGCAGTCATGACCGCGGTATCAAGCGCCCGGTCGCAGCCGTGCGGGCACGCGCCGCGATGCGAGCCGAGCCGCGTGACTGCGTCGGTGAAAAGGCGGATTGCCGATGCGCTGACGTCGCGCATCCGTTGAGAGACGAGCGTCGCGTTCACTGCGTCGTGCTCGTCGCCCCAGCAATCGAAGTCGGTCGGAATCGCGACGAGCGCATAGCAAAGTTCGGCTTCCCGCGCGAGCTTCGCTTCCGGCATTGCCGTCATGCCGATCACCGTGCCGCCCCACTGGCGATACAGGTTCGATTCAGCTCGCGTCGAAAACTGCGGGCCTTCCATAACGACATAGGTGCCGCGTTGCCGCGCGTCCACGCCAACCGCGGCCGCGCTGTCGGCGAGCGTTGCACGCATCCGGGCGCAGACCGGTTCCCCGAACGGCACGTGACCGACCAGGCGCTGCCCGAAAAACGTTTTGTCGCGCTGTATCGTTCGGTCAATGAACTGGTCGATCAATACGAACGTGCCGGGCGGCGCTTCATGTGTCAGGCTGCCGACCGCGCTCATCGACAGCAGCTGCGTACAGCCCAGCGCACGCAGCGCCGCTATGTTCGCGCGGACGTTGATGAACGATGGCGGGATCGTGTGTCCGGGCCCATGCCGCTGGATGAAGGCGATCGGCACGCCGCCGAGCGTGCCGAGCACGACAGGCGACGACGGCGTGCCGAACGGCGTGTCGAGTGCGACGGTTTCTACGTGCTGCAGTCCGGCCAGATCTTGGAAGCTGCTCCCTCCAATGATGCCGATTCGCGGGGTTTGTTCGTGCGTCACATTCCACCTCCCGTTTGGGGTATCGATGATTCTCGCCGGGTTTGTACCAGGCGGTCGTACAGTTCGGACAGCGCACTCGGCGCATTGCCGTTGCGCACCAGCAAACCTTCGCTTGCATTCGCCGTATAGCGCGGCTCGTGGACTTTCAGATGACGGTCAATTGCGGGCAAGTAATTCCATCGCACTCCTGGGTATAGCGAGTGGGCCAGGTGATAGGCATCGGAGGTCGGCGTAATGAACACGCGCACCAGCCACCCGGTCCATCCGAAATAGTCTGTTGGGCGGCCCGCGAGATACTCGAGATCGAGCCGATCGCGCGTCGGGCCGTCCACGAACCAGCGGTGTTCCGTCAACAGCGAGATCCACGCGAACACCGGATACGACGTGATGAGCGGCGTGAGCCAGCCGAATACCACGCCTTTGCAGCCGCCTGTCCAGTACAGCACGGCCGCCGTCGCGGCAATCGCGATCAAGCGCGCGGCCGCGGTCACGCGCGAATGGTTCAGCATGCTGTTGCACGCCATCGTCGTGATGTTGGCCCACGCGCCCTTCGGCGTGAGCGGGTACAGCAGCCGCGCGTAGAACTCAAGCGGCGAAAGTCCACTCGTGTAGCCTCCTGCCTTGACGCGTGCCCGGTTTGGGTCGAGCTTGGGATGATTGGGATGACGATGATGCTCGACGGTGTGCGTCTGATGGCGGCTGTGCATGTCGCGCTTGAACATCGGAAACTGGTAGAACATGTCGCTCAGCCACCACTGCCAGGCGTGCGGCCGGCACAGCGCGAAATGCACAGCGTTGTGGCCGAACTCCTGCAGCGCGCGCATGCGTCCACCGCTCCACAGCACGACGCCCAGCCACGCGATGGGCCACGGACACCGCTGCGCAAGCATCACGGCTGCGGCGATGTCTAGCCAGGTCCAGATGAACGGGAACGGCGCGAGCCACACGTCGAGGGGCCGGTAATAGCTTTCCTTGCGCTCCTGTAGCCGCGGCAGCAGGCGCAGCAGGCGAAGCACCCGCGTACTGTCGCGGTAGTACAATGCGACGATCGCGCGCATTGTGAGGGCAGCCACCACCACGGCGAGGACTGCCGGATCGAGAAAATCAGTCATGTTCAACGCTCCTATCTTTGCTGTCGGTCGACCACCTGCACGTCAGATGTCTGAGCAACTCGCCGAGCCCGCCGTACACCGGTGCGCCGCTGCGAAGTAGCCGGCTGGCATCATGATGACCCGTCGACACGAGAACGGGTCGCCAGCCGACCGCGCACGCGACGTCGTAATCGTGCGTCGTGTCACCGACATACAGCGTCCGGTCTGGGCGCACATCCAGTGTCCGCATCAGTTGTATCGCCTCGTCCAACTTGCTGCTCGCACGGTTGTGCGAGAGGCCCACAACGTGTTCGAAACGGCCGTGCAGGCCTTTTGCGTCGAGCGTGTCGCGCAGGATGTCGCCATGCGACGCGGATAGAATCGATAGGCCGACGCCGGCCGCGCGCGCCGTGCCGAGCAGGTCGAAAACGCCGTCGTGCAGCGCGCATTGCGCGACGTTTGCGTCGAAGCATTCGAGATAGTGTTCGACGATCGTCGCAAATGGCGTGCGCGCGAAGTCGAAGCCGAGCGTCTTATAAAAGCTGGCGATCGGGAAATCGAACAATGCTCTATAACGATCGCGTGTCACCGGCACGACACCAAACCGCTCACCGCAGCGATTGACGGCGCGTACCGCGAGATCGAGGTCGTCGATTAACGTGCCGTTCCAATCGAGCACGATGTGTTCGATGCGCGTGGGAATCAAATCAGTGGAATGTGTCATTTGAGTGAGCGGTGCCGGAGGGTTTCGAGCACGACACGGGTCGCAATTGCCGGCGAATACAGCCGGCTTGGCGGCGTCACGAGATTCGTCACGCCGATCTGGGTCTCGAGCGTGTGGCGGTGGTGGGCCGATACGCGTCCCAGTCCCGTACCATACCAATGGTGCAAGCGCGTGCGCCAGTTACGCTCGCCGACCGTCTCTGGAAACCGGAGATCCTCGGTCGTCGCCATATGCCACGCGTCATCGACGATCCCGCACAGCCTTCGCTGCACGTTGTGCCACGCCGATGTGTCCGCGAGTGCCGCATCGACGTGGCGATCAATGCATTCGGCTTCGAGCGCGCAGATCGTCATCCCTTGGCTGTATAAAGGATTCATGCTGCTTAGCGCATCGCCAACGACGAGCAAGCCGGCCGGCCAGTGTGCGATCCGGTCATAGTGCGTGCGCCGGCTGCCTGGCATTCGGAACGTCGCGACGTCTGACAGCGGCTCCGCCGCGCGGATCACGTTGTAGATGTCCGGCACGGGTAGCGAAGCGAGCGCGTCAAGAAAATCAGCCGGATCGCTGCCGGGAAAGTGTCCGAACCAACCGCCTGTAGTGACCATCCAGCGTTCTGCCTCGATGGGGCTGATGACGCCCATTGCGCGTTGCTGGGGTGTGCTTGGCAGCACGAGCAGCACTTGCCATTGCGCGGCCAAGGCCGGGATGCGGCGATAGATACGTGACGCATAACCGAGTTCGGTCTTGACAATGCTCGTCTTGACGTTGCCGAACCCCGCTTCGCGCAGCCATTCCGGCATGCGCGTGCCACGGCCGCTCGCATCGACGACGAAATCGGCCGCGACGAAGCGTTCATCGAGCGTCGCATCGTCGGCGACCCACACGCCGTTGACCGCGCGTATGCCGCTCGTTCCTCCGAAACTGACGCGTGTTACGCGCGAGCGGGACGAGACTTCGATGCCCGGCGTTTGCGCGGTGTGGCGGCGCAACTGATTGTCGATGAGCCTTCGGCTGCAATAGTGTGCGTGGATGCCGCTGCGATACCGGTTTTTCCATTGGCCCGCTTGGAACCATTTGACGTCGTGACCGAGATCTGCGACGAGCGCGCCGTCGCGCTCCAGTGCCGCCAGGAACCCGGGAAAAATGCGTTCAATGATTTGCTTGCCGCGCAGCAACAACAGATGGACATGATGCTCTTGAGGCACGCTGCGGCGCGGTCCTAACTCGTCAAAGAAGTCGCCCTTTTCGACAAGTGTCACGCGCTGAAAGCGGCGGGCGAGTACTGCCGCCGTCAGGCAGCCGGCGAGGCTGCCGCCGATCACGACCGCATGGCTTGCACGCCGGGCGGAAACCGTGACGTCATTGTGCGGCGTAGTCATTGAGCACCCCTGCAATGTAATGCAGCTCGTCGTCGGCCAGGTCAGGATGCAGTGGCACCGTCGTCAGCGATCGCAGCAGGCGTGCGGCGTTCGGGCAGGCCCGGCGATAAACGGCGAGCAGCGGCAGTTCAAACAGCGGCCGGTTGTCGTACTTGCCAATGTCGGACGGAATTCCATGCCGCTGCTGGTAGTCGACGAGACGGCGTCCGTCGTGCCCTAGCGCCTGCAACAATAGTGCGTAGCCGTTTGGCGTGCCCCGCGGCGGAATCGGCAGCTCCCTGAACGCCGGATTGTCGAGCAGTGCAAGCAGCCGTTCCCGGTTGCGCAATCGTGTTTCTAGGTGAGTCTGCAGCCGCCGCGCGCGAGAGAGCCCGAGCGCGGCCTGCAGCCCTCCGAGCTTCAGGTTGACGCCCACCGTTTCGCCCGTCAGGTTGCCCAAGCGCGTGTACGCACGAATGCGCTGCGCGCGCGCGTCGTCGTCGGTCATGACGAAACCGCCTTCGCCGGTCGACATGAACTTGCAATGGTGGGTGCTGAAGCAGCTGATGTCGCCGTAGTGCGGCAGCCACATGCCGTCGAGTTTCGTCAGATGCGCGTGCGCGAGATCCTGAATCAGCGGCACGCCGAGGTCTTGCAGCAACGCGCGCGTTCGGTCGAGCCGATTCGGATACCCCCACATCGGCACCTCAATGACCGCGCAGGTCCGCTCGCCAATGCAATGCTGCAGATCCGCCTCGTCGAGACCGAAACTGTCCGGCGCGACGTCGCAGAACACGGGACGCAGCCCGAGCGATAGGATAGGCAATACCGTGCAGATCGGACACGTCGGCGCGACGACGACCTCGTCGCCCAGCCGCCAATTGATGCCGGACAGCGCAGCGGTGACTGAAGCTGCGCCTGACGAGACGGCGATCACATGCCGCACGCCGTACGTGGCGGCTAGCACGGCCTCGTAGTCTTGGACGATCTGCGCGGTGCCCGACAGTCCTGTGTGCAGTGCGCGCGTCAGCTCGACAATGTCCTCCGGCGAGTCGTGCACGCATGTCTCGTTGATCCGGCGCGGCGCCGTTTCGGTAGCGTTCATCATGCAATCACCTCGTCGTCCACCAGGCGCCATGCAGTTTCGTCGCGGAATAGGTGGTGCACGAGGCGCCGGAAGTTCGGAAACATGCGTAAGCCGCTCGTCTGCTCGTATGTGAAGAAGCGCGCACGGTCGTTTTCCCGCTGGACTGGGCACGTACGGGCAGCGGTTGCGCACAGATAGACGAGGTCGATGTGGTAATGTGGCTCACGCGTGTCGTCAATGAATTCGCACAGCACTTGATATGGCCGGTGCAACACCGTGACGTGCGCGTTCGGATCGGCGAGCTGAGGATTCGTCTTGCCGACGAGCGTCGCGCGAATGCCTGTTTCTTCGTCGATCTCGCGCAGCACGGCCTGATCGGGCGTCTCGGTTCGCTCGATGTGGCCGCCGGGATAGAGCCACACGCCGAATTTGCGATGCTGCAGTAGCAGGAGCTGCCGATGCCGGTTCATCACCAGCCCTGACGCGGTGAAATGCCGTTCGAGCGCCGCTCGGCCATGAGGGACGTGAGTGGTCATATCGCTTCATACCGATTGATGCAGGCCGCGATGTAGTCGAGTTCGTCGACCGTGATGCCGGGATGCACGGGTATCGTCGTCATGCCGGCGAGCAGCGCCTGCGCGTTTGGGCACGCGGTGCGATACCGCTCGAGCGCGGGAAACTCGTACAGTGCCTTGCAGCCGTATCGTTTGATGTCCGACGGCACGCCGAGATCGTCGAGATAATCAATGAATGCTGCATTGTCCGCAAAACGCAGCTCGAGGTTGAGAAAGTAGTAGTTCGGCACGCCGCCCGCAACGATCGTCTTCTCTCGTACTTGCGGATGATGGATACGCTCGAGCAGGTAACGCGCATTCTCGCGACGCTTGTCGATCTGCGCGGCGAGCGACCGTAGCCGGTTTTTGCCGAGCGCGGCGGGTAGCGCCGCAAGCTTATAGTTCAGGCCGAAGTCCTTGCCGTTCAGATTGCCGAAGCGGCTGTAATCGCGGCTACGTTTTGCGAGAACGTCGTCGTCTGTCAGCAGGAATCCTCCCTCACCTGTTGCGAGCAGCTTCCGCTCATGTGTGCTGAAGCACGACACGTCGCCGAAATGCGATAACGGCTGGCCATGTAGGGTCGTGCCATGCGAGTGCGCGAGATCGAGGATCAGTTTAATGCCTAGCTCGCGCGTGATGGCTTGGAGCGCGTCGACTTCGGTTGGATAACCCCACATTGGAATATCGATCAGCGCGCGCGTGCGCGGCGTCATGCTCGCACGGACGGAATCTGGATCGGCGCCGAACCCGTGCGCGCGTGTATCGACAAACACGGGGACCGCACCCGCGGCGATGATCGGATAGACTGTGCACAGGGGGCAGCTTGGCGTGAGTAGCACGTTGTCGCCTGGTTCGACGCCAACCGCATGCAGCGCGACGCTTAGCGCGGCCCCGCCCGATGACAACGCGACGGCATGCCGGGCACCGAACCACCCGCTGAGTGCTTGCTCGTATTCGGTCACAACGTCGCTCGTGCCCGATAGTGAACGTGCGAGCGTCGCCTGCAGCGTGTCAACGTCTTCCGGATAGGTCGCGCGATATTTGTCCGAGATCGTGCGGCGCGCGGGTGCCGACGCGTTGACGGTGAGATCAGAGGGCATTGGATACGACTCCTGGATTGGTGGTGGATGTAGCGTGAAGCGTTGGCAGTGCGAAGTTTTGTGCAACGCCGATGTTTTGCGAATCGACAGCGCAAATCTGTTCGATGACACGATAGGTGGGCAGCAAGCTTTCGAAATTTGCGCTGAACGTTTCCCGCTTTCGGACGGCTTCAAAGAATTCAAATAGTTCGCCATAGTAACCGCTTCGCTCATATCCGGAATCGAGCGGGCCCGGCTGCCACACGCCGCGCCAGCGCTTTGCTGTGCCAGCTGCGCGTGTGCCGTGCTCAGGTTCATGCACTGTGATGTTCCACAGGTTGTCGAGTTCGACCATCATCGAGGTCGAGCTGACGATCTTCATGTCGAACTCGAAGTACGGAAACATCGTGCCGCACAAAAGGCTTGCTGTCGTGCCGGATGAAAAGACCAGTTCGGCATTGACGATCAGCGAGTCGTCATAGCGCTGCACTCGCGACCTGATGTCGGTCAACTTGCCGTCACCGAATGTGATGCCCAGATCGATCGTATGGATTGCCTGGGCGAGCAGGAATGACCGCAGGGTTGAGTTTAGGCCCCACAGCGGCTCCCGAGGCTTGCTCGCATAGTGATTCAGCTGGACGTGCAACGTGCGACCGAATGGTGCAGCCCGTGTCATGTTGCGTAACTGCCGTATAGGCTTTGCGAACTTGAAATTCATGCCGACGCCTGTTATGACGCCGCTTTGGCGATTCGCTAGGACGAGTGCTTCGAGCTCGTCAAGTGTGAAGCATGGGGGCTTTTCGACGAAGACATGGATGCCTGCGCGCATCGCTTGTAACGCAATGTCGCGATGTGCCTGGGGCGGGCATGCGAGCACGAGTGCGTCGGGCGCGGCGAGCGTGAATAGCTCATCGACGCTGCTTGCGACAGGAACGTCGGATAGGAAGCGATGAATTTGCGCGGCGCGAGGAGTAGTGATATCGCATACGCCAACGATGCGGACATCGGGCATTTGCAGCAACGTGGGTAGCAGGTTTTCCTGCATCTGTGCGCCCAGGCCCACGATACCGATTTGGATTGCAGTCATCAAGTGACTCCATTAATTTAGTTGGTTAGTTAAATTAATCGTTAACGTTGCAAAAAATGTCGCTTCATAAATAGGTTGTCTGTGCGGTTGACGAATATTGATTGGGGTGAAAAAGCAACAGTGACGCAGCGTCGCGTTAACCCTAATGTTTGGCGGCGGAAGGTGCCTGCTGTTTGCTTATCTGGTCACTGTTTAGGTATGCGGATAGTATCGAGAAGAAAAGTAACGTGCAAATTTTTTTACGCTACACAGAATCTATTCTTTTAACCAAGTTGCTGGAAATATTTTTTTGGGGTTGCGCGAAGAGAAAAGAAGGAAATGGGAGGAGGGTAAGGGTTTTGAGGTAAGAATTTTTGAGGTTGGTTTTTAAATGACGCAATAGTTGAGGGGGTATTCTAATTAATCGTGTTTAGCCATTGTTCCCCAAAAAACAATTTTATTGAATTGGGAAATTAATACGGGGTCTGAGCAGTCTATTTGAAAAGAAAAATACAGGCCCAGTTGTGCAGAAAAACCGCAAAGTATTGTCCGGCGTGGGTGGCATGAAGCGGGCCGATAGGTTGGCCGAACTGGAAAACTTGTTGCCGCGCATTGGGCTACGAGGGTACGGACGCGCAATATGGGCCGAAACCATCGTGCAACGCGTGGCGCAGGTACTCGACATAGAGACGTGCACCGCGCGCGGCATGTAAGGGCTGTAGGGGCGCAGCGCTTCCCTACACCGATACTTCACTTGTTGGCCATTACATCGAAGGCTACCGCGTGAGTGGCGGCAGTGGCCACAGCGAGCCCTTGGCGCCGGTGTCGACGCTGCCATGCCCATTGCACGCTGATCGGGCAGGGCACGATGCAGGTCGTCAACCGTCGATCGTCTCGTGCACCGCTGCGGATCCGCGCCGCCAATAGTTGGCCGCGCGGATCCGGAACTTCGGTACACTGCGCTCTTCCACCAAGTGCTGGCGTACTGCGCGCGCCACGCTGGCCTCGGCCGCCACCCAAACGTAGCCATCGCCGTCCGGCAGGTACGTATCCCGTACCGCGCGTAACAACGCGCCGCCGTCGGGCCCCGCGCAGTCGCGATAGCACCACACCGCATGCAGTTGCGCACGGGTCTTGAGGTCGATGCGCGACGCCGCGTCCGCCACCTCAATCACGGTGGCCACTCGAGTATCGGCGGGTAACTCGTCAAGCCGCCGCGCAATGGCCGGTAGTGCGGTATCGTCGCCGATCAGTAAATGCCAGTCGAAGCCGGTTGGGATGACCAGCGAGCCTCGTGGTCCGCCGACGCCGAGCCATTGTCCCGGTTGCGCCTGCCTTGCCCATGCGGACGCGGGGCCGACATCGTGCAGTGCAAATTCCAGATCCAATTCACCTGCGTGCCGATAGTAGCGCCGCGGCGTATAGTCGCGTGCCGGGGGGCGCGGATGATGCTCCGGGAACGCGACGCCATCCGGTCCCACAG
>NZ_JAHKSP010000075.1:0-5299 GCF_021733735.1 Mycetohabitans sp. B2 | reverse complement strand
AACCAAGCACCCAGCTCAGTCGCTGGAACAGCTGCTGAGGCGGGAGGCGACCATTCCATCTGAGTTGCTGTTGACAACGGCACGCGATGACGATTCTCAACGTGATATTCGCCTGGTTTGTGGACGCCGGCTACCTGGCCGGTAACCCGCTGTCGCTCACGCGTCGCCGCGGCGTCGCGACGAGACCGGCCGTGGCGCGCTATTTGACCTACGAGTGGTGGAGCGTGGTCAAAACAACAATTGAAACGTTGCTCGTCGGCACCGAGCGCGAGCGGCTGCACACTGCGCGCTGCCGATGGCTGTTCACCGTGTTGTAGCTGGCTGGCCTGTACGCGGCGGAGATCGCCAGCACGCCGATAGGGGGTGTCTTCTGCCGGCGCGATGCCGCCGGCGTCGAACGCTGGTGAACGAGGTGCATGGCAAGGGGCAACCGGATGCGCCTGGTGCCAGCCACCGACGAGCCGATCGCCGAACTTGCCCGTTACCGGCGCACGCACGCCTGGCGCCATCTCCATATCAAGGTGAGAACCGCACGCTGCTGCTGCCACTCATCGGCCATAAGAAACCGCTCGCGCGCAGCTCGATCCACCTGATCGTCAAGGAAATCTTCGCGTTGGCCGCGGCACGACTGCGCTTGTGTGGCCTCGAGTGGCATGCTTAGGCCGAACAGCTCGCCCGCGCATCGGCGTACTGGGTCCGGCATACAGTCGGCTCACATATGACCGATCAGCAGCTCGACCTGCGTTTCGTATGTGACAACCTTGGGCATGCCTCGCTCGCGACCACAAGCGTCTATTTGCATGCCGAAGACGATGTGTGGCACGAAGCCATGCAGACACGCCACCAGCTCAGCTGGGACTGATGTTTCGCCTCTCTTCAGGAGCCTTATGTCACGTCGCCCGATTTTCTGTCGGCATCGGAACGGGAGCGCCTCCTAGCTATCCCCGAGGAGCTCGGCAAGCTGATTTGCCACTATACGTTCAGTGAGGCCGACCTGCTCGTGATTCGTCAGCGGCATGGCGATGCGAATCGTCTTGGCTTCGCCGTGCAGCGTTGCTTACTTTGGTGTTTGGGCCAGGGAGGGTTGACGACGACCGACGTGCCGCCCGCATTGCTGCAATGGACCGCCCCGCAACGGCGCATCAATCCGGCGTGCTGGTCCCAGTGTCTGAAGCGCGAGGAAACCCGTCGCGAACACCAACTCGAGTTGCGCGCTCATCTCGGCCTGTAATTGTTCGGCCTATCGCACTATCGGGCGACGGTGCATTCGCTCGTCGGCCTCGCGATGCAGACGAATAAGGGCATCGTCCTCGCGCAAGCGTTGGTCGAATACCCGCGCCGGCAGGTCATCCTGCTGCCTAGCGTGAACGTCATCGAGAGGATCTGCGCCAAAGTGATGACGGCGTACAACCCGCCAGATCTACAAAATATTGACGGAGGAGCCTCTTTGGGACGAGCATCGTCAAAGACTCGATCAGTCGCTGGGACGCCTTCAGGATTCGAAATTTTCCGTACGATAGCTGCAATGCACAATCAATAAAATCAATCAATTAGACGATGCAGGCTCGATCCAAATTGCGCTCGAAAAACAATTTGTGCACTCAAGGCAAGTCCAACAAGGGTTTCCGGGCCACTGGCGTACGATATTTTGTGAATCGTGACGGTACCCCTCATACACCTATTGCTACGGTTTTGTGGGTGCTTGCACCCAGGCCGCTATCTGTTAAAATGTGTACACATTGATTCACATTTTGCGCTCGGCGAGCGCGTAGGAGCATGGATATGGAAGCGATCACAGTCGGAATCCGTGAGTTTCGTGCCGACTTGGCGGAATACATCGCGGCGAATATGCCCGTTGCGGTGACGCGGCACGGCCAGACGGTAGGGTACTTCATTCCGGCACATGGCCAAGCCGAAGCGCATCTTGCCGCTATGAAAAAGGCAAGTGAAATCTTGGATGATCTGCTGACTGGCCGTGGCGTGGATGTCGAAGAGGTGGTGTCCGAGTTTAAGGCAGTTCGCCGGGCATCGACCGGCAAGGGCAAGACCGGTGCCAAATCCGCATGAGCAATAAGGCAATCGTACTCGATGCAAATATCTTGATTCGGGCAGTCCTTGGCACGCGCGTGCGCGAGTTGGTCATGGCGCATGTTCACGCAGTTCAGTTTTTTGCTCCCGACGTGGCGTACACAGACGCCAGAAAGTACCTGCCAGCATTACTGGAGAAAAGAGGCGTTGCGCCGGAGTCAGCGATAGCTGTGCTGGATAGCTTGGTTCCCTTGATCCAAATTGTTGACGCTGAAATCTATGGAGATGCCCAGGCCGCTGCGCTCCAGCGCATCGGGGCAAGGGATGCCGACGATTGGCCCGTCCTGGCATGTGCTATGGCAATCGGATGTCCGGTTTGGACGGAGGATGCGGATTTTTTCGGGACGGGGGTGGCGACTTGGACGACAGATCGAATCCAATTCTATTTAAATTAGATCCTATGTAGCGTGAGAACAGCCAAAGGGAGGCGCGCCCGACTTACGATATCGGATCACCAGCCGCTCAATCTGACGCGCGCTCAGGCCCAGCCGTTCGGCCGCATGACCCGGTTTCAGATTCATGTCCGCCATGGCCTGAATCAGCTTCAGATACTATTGTTGGAGTCTCAAGTATGACCAAGCAACTATTCAGTCGTGCCGGCGTTCGCTACGAGGTGGCGCTGGACGTGTTGGGCGCCATATTGCCCACCATTCTGAGACCATTGCGGCCGAGCGCGACAGGCCGGTGCCCGACGAGCCGGCTATTGAGCGCGCCTTGCAGGAGGTGGATGCGTTAGACGCACTGCGCGACGAACTTGACCCAAAGGAGCCTGAGGCTATCGAGCGCGTTATCCAGCAGTACGCTCCGCAGGCCCGCGGACTGTACGGCTACTGAGTTGGCCGCTGAAGCGATCCACGAGCTACGCAGCAGCGGCGGCGCCGTGCTCATCGATGCGGACCGGATGCGGGAGCGAAATCTCTGCCATAAGCGGCTTTCTCGCGAAGATCCGCAGCACGCAGCCGATCGCACGCACAAGGAAGCAGGAGAGTGGGTAACCCGGCTGACCATCGTGGCCGCTGAGAATCGGCGCAACCTAGTGATTGACGACACCATGCGTAGCCCGGAGAGCATCTGTGACCTAACGCGCCGACTTAAGGATGCAGGCTACAAGATCGAGGCTCGTGTCATGGCCGTCAATGCCAAAACCTCGTTTGCGCGAGCCCGGTTGCGCTTTGAGGAACAAGTGGCTGAGCGCGGCACCGGGCGCTTTGTGAACGAGGAGCAGCACGATAAAGCCTACACTGGTATCGTTGAATCGGTGCGTGCGCTGGAGCACGAGAAGCTAGTGGATGCCGTGCGCGTCTATGACGCCAACCAGCAGCCCATCTACGAAAATTTGCAAGAACGCGGCAACTGGCAGAAAGCGCCCGAGGCTGTTCAGGTGCTGGAGCAGGAGCGTGCGAGAGACTGGACCTACGATGAGCGCTGCGATTACGTATCGGTGCTGGAGCAAATCAACGCCTTGGCCAGTCAACGCGGGAGCTACCGCGACAACGTGGCCGATACCCTACGCATGGTCGCGGACGGGAAGGCCATGGACGGCAATGAAAATCCACCAAGTCACACTTATGCGCAAGTAAGCCGGTCCGAGCAGGATCGCACGTTGCGCCCCGTGTCGGCCGACCACGACGAGTTGGCCGCCAAGCTCGAGGCCTTAGCCAAGCATCCTGAACTAGACGGCGCCTACAAGCAGCTCCACGATATCAAGCAGGGCCGAGTCACGCAGATATCGCAAAACGACCGCGAAACGCCCTACCTCAGCGTCAGCGCACAATTGTCCGAGCAGCTTCATCGCGAACAGGTGCCCAAAGGCAATGTGGCCCTGGACGAGTCGCGCCGCGTGATTGAAATGGCTGCAGGACAACGGGGCCTTATGGTTCGAGATGCTGGCCAAAGGAAGTGCTGGCCAAAGGAAGCAAGACTTTAAAGACAAGGTGGTCGCCACATCCTCGCATCACGCCCTGGTGCAGGTATCCGACATGGTGGCCGTTTGCTACGAGAAGGCTCATTTCGACCGTGAAGTGCGCGCCGGCGAAAAGGTGGTCATTCAGCACGGAGATAAAAAAGCCAAGTCTATCAACAGGGCCAAGAGTCGGCGCGTGAACACGCGCGTGACATGGTCCGATAAGCAGACGTCAATATAAAAGAGCCGGCCCGCTCGGTTCTTGAGGATCCCGAGAATTTTATAGATATCGACCACTTACGAAAAAACCTGTTCCGCAATCGAGTTTGGGTCGTAGCCCGCAAACCCGTATTTCGCCTCAAGCTTTTTCAGCTTTGCGAAACAAAATCTGGGTCGTCAGCCGGGCTTCCCAATCAGCACTTCCACGGAGATATGCACCCGTGTTGCAAGGTACGCCATGCAGCTTGCCTTGAGTGGCGCGCCAGCGCCTGGCCTGCAGGGTACTGAAGTTGTCGGGTCGTTAATCATCTAAGAGGGAGGGAAAATATTAGTGCCGCTAAACAAAAACTGTATTTCCCCGCATAGAAAAAATTGTTACGTACTTTTGTCCTGTTTACACAACTTCCGTTCGGTGGGATTAAAAGCACTACGCTAGCGGCCCTACAGCCGCGGTAGCAGGCGTAGCAGATGCAGCACCCGCGTACTATCGCGGTAGTAGAATGCGACGAGCGCGCGCATGGTGAGGGCAGCCACCACCACGGCGAGGACTGCCGGATTGAGAAAATCGGCCATGTTCAACGCTTCTATCGTTGCTGTCGGTTGCCATCTGCACGTCAGATCTCTGAGCAACTCGCCGAGCCCGCCGTACACCGGGGCGTCGCTGCGAAGTAGCCGGCTGGCATCATGATGACCCATCGACACGAGAACGGGTCACCAGCCGACCGCGCGCGACGTTGTAATCGTGTGTCGTGTCGCCGACGTATGGCGTTCGGTTCGGGCGCGGATCCAGCGTCCACATCAGTTGCATCGCCTCGTCCAGCTTGCTGGTCGCCGTCCATTGGCGCCGGCGCCGACTTTGCGAATACCCGTCGCACGCTGACCAGGCAGAGCACGATGCAAATCGTCAACCATCGATCGTCTCGTGCACCGCTGCGGATCCGCGCCGCCAATAGCTGGCCGCGCGGATCCGGAACTTCGGTACACTGCGCTCCTCCACCAAGTGCTGGCGTACTGCGCGCGCCATGCTAGCCTCGGCCGCCACCCAAACGTAGCCATCGCCGTCCGGCAGGTACGTATCCCGTACCGCGC
>NZ_JAHKSP010000074.1:0-946 GCF_021733735.1 Mycetohabitans sp. B2 | reverse complement strand
TAGTCGCGTGCCGGGGGGCGCGGATGATGCTCCGGGAACGCGACGCCATCCGGTCCCACAGTCGGCAACGGGGGTTTATCCATGCCGGGTAATGGAAAAAACACCTTGACGTGGTCGTCGAAGAGGCGGAGACGAAATCATGCAGATCGTCGCCGGCCAGCGTCACACGCACCAGCGTTGGCGTGATTTGCCGCACACGCTTCACGCACAGCAGACGAAACTTCAACGGATGGCGAACGCGTGTCACGGTGCGCTCCGAGCGGTCTCGCCCCGTTACGTTGTCCTGATCAGATGTCATTGGCTTGCCCCCGGCTTCTGCTCGATTTCGGCGACCGCGCGCATCAGGATGGCTGCGATGCGCCGCTGCTCGTCCGGTGGCAGATTATCGCGGCGGTACAGCGCTTGCTTCAGGGCGAGCCGGGCCTCGTTGAATTCCGGCAGCCAAGCCGAGCCCCCCGACATGTCGTCGCCTTCGCCACTGGCGAAAAAGCGGCGGATCATCTCCATCTTGCGACCGATGTGCTGCAGCTTGGCGAGCAGCAGGTCTGCGCGCTCCCTGTTGGCGTCGAGATAGTCGCGCCCGGGATCCGCCAATACGTACCGCTTGCGGTTGCCTTCTAGTTGGACCGTGACGTAGCCGAGTTCCTCGAGGTAGGTCAGGGCCGGATACACCATGCCCGGGCTCGGGCTGTAGTAGCCGTTAGAGCGGGCATCCAATGCCTTGATCAACTCGTACCCATGGCTGGGCTGTTGCGCGATTAGCGCGAGCAGCAGCAATTGCAAGTCGTCGGACGAGAATTTGCGGCCACGTGACATGTTTTCGTCGTCGCCGAAGCCGCCGCTGCCACCGCCGCCCCAGAACGGGCTACTGCCGCCGTGTCGTTGGTGGCTGTGCCGGCCCATCGCGTGGCGTAGCGCGGCAAACGGCATGCAATCGTCCCACGAG
>NZ_JAHKSP010000073.1:0-26815 GCF_021733735.1 Mycetohabitans sp. B2 | reverse complement strand
GTGGCTGTGCCGGCCCATCGCGTGGCGTAGCGCGGCAAACGGCATGCAATCGTCCCACGAGCGCGGGCTGCGTGGCCCATCGCGGAAAAGAGAAAAATGACGCATCGCTTTCTCCAATAAAGTCGTAAGACATATCTAAAGATATAAATACTTAGATGCATTGTCAAGGTCGTAGATGTAAAAGACCTAGCGGTCCAATTTCCGCCATTGATGAAGATTGGTGCCGTCCGCCAAGGCGGCATGTGGGTGGCAGCGGTCTTCGGCGGTCGGCGAGCACCGGCGTTGCCTTTCATAGCAGTGTAGTGGCCATGACGACGGAGCATCGCGGCGTTTGCTCGTTCCGGCACCGGGCTGCCACATAGCGGCATGCGGTTTGCTCTACCCAGGGACGCGCGCTGTTGCTGCGCGCCTGTTGAAGGAGACCCATGATGAAACATCGCGATGCCGCTGATTGCGCCGACCCCGCTATGCGTAAACACGCGGAGGGTGAAAGCGAAGTAACCATCGACAAGGACGGCAAGGTGCACCAAAAAGGCCATGGCAGCATGGATGAAACGATGATTCCGCAGAAACCGGAACCGGACCGGGGCCCATACCAGCCGCCGCCGGGGCATCTTGATAATCCAAAGGACGTTGAGCCGCGCAGTGGTGGCGATTTATCGGCATGATGCCTGTGCGGCACATCGGTCTGTATCTTGAGGGCCACCGCGGCCCTATTCACGAATAACGGGGTGATCAATGAAACAACCTGCAATCTGCGCGTGCCGCCGAGCGTTCACGTCGTCAGCGCTCAAGATCGCGCTGGCCTCCGCGGCTGGCGTGTCGGCGTCGTCGGCCCGCGCCGACGAAGATCACGGCACACCCGTGCCCGGAGCAAAGCTGTCGCCGCGAAGCCGCGTGCTCGATACGGGCGCACGACTGTTGCAGAAAAAGCGGCCTGTTGACGCGATGAGCGCGTTCCTGAACGGTTTCCATTTCTATGCGGACGACATGGGCCGGCAGGTCGAGGCCTTTCATTACTGCACGCACCTGACAGAAGACTTCCATCAATGCGTGATCTATGATTCGGATGCACCGGATGCCAAGCTGATTGGCATCGAATACATCGTCAGCGAGCGTGTATTCCGCACGCTGCCCGACGAGGAGCGACGGCTATGGCACAGTCATCGCTACGAAGTGCGTTCCGGAGAACTTCTGGCGCCGGGTATCCCGGAGCAGGCCGAGCACGCGCTGATGGGGCAACTCGTCAACACGTATGGCAAGACGTGGCATACGTGGCAGATCGATCGTGATCATGCGTTGCCGTTTGGCATTCCGCAACTGATGATGAGTTTCACAGATGACGGGCAACTTGACCGTGCGCGCGTGCGGGCGCGTGACGCGCGGTTCGGCGTGTCTACCGACGCGCTGCGTCGGCGCCGTGCTGATCTGGCGCAGCCGCAGCCGATTGCCGGTGCGGACGCGTGGCAGGACGGCAGCACGCTGCAGCTTGCGGCGGCTGAAGTCAAGGTAAAAGTGCCGCGTTGAGTGGCGCGTATATCGGGCTGGCCAGAGGACGAAGATAACAGCGCGTGCTGGAGAAAGGGCGCAGAAGACGGGGGACTTTCGTTGCGCAAAGTGCCATCGCTCGACGCACGTGCCGGCCGGCACGCCGATTCCGAAATGCCCGCATTGCGGCAATGAAACGTATAGCGAGCGCACGCACGAGCCCGGCAACAAGCGATCAAGTTGACAGCTGTGACCGACGGACCGGGTGACGCTGTCTGCGATGTGCATGCCGTACGCTCTTTGCGCCCATGCTGCTGGTAGCGAGATAAGAGCGGGACAGTGTGTGTCATTGGTTCAAGACCTGATCTCCGCGCTCATCGATTCAATAAGCCAATGCATACGCGACGGTTGTGCCGGCCCTTGTTGTCGATTTTCAGAATGCGGATTGGGCGCAAGGCTTCGGTTTCGGACAGGTGGATGTTGCCGCATGCTTGACGACCCAGACCCACGATCTCCGCGATGCGAATCTGGCCGTCTTCGGTTGCGGGAGGTGTCACCGACCTCAAACGGATCCGTCCGTGTTGCTCGCGTGCGACCGCCAGCGGTAAATAAATGTCCCAAATAGGCAGGCACGTCGATTACGAGCGCACCATTGAATGCCTGAAAGACAAGGGCATTGAGCACGTGCGTGCCCGTGTGAGGTTCGCGCATCGCACGTGCTGTCGTGCTTGCCTGCCATATTCGTTCGAGATCGCGCGAGTATCGGGCATCGCGCCATCGGCGTATTGGTTAGATTGCGGCCAGCGGAAACACGGTGAGCTAGGCCGACTGCCGACCCAGCCTACGCCAATGTTGCGCCGTCATTGAGCTTGCGCCGCAACGCCGATACAAATCGCTCCGTTACGGGTGGTAAACGTCGGCAAGTGATCCGCACGACACCGCTCAAACCGTCGCCCAACGTGCGTGCGTCAACCAGCACTTTTCCATATCATGCAGCGATTGCTTCAGCGCAGGAAGCAATGCATGTCCCACGGGGAGCATCGCCACTTTACGACTGTTGCGATCAAGTAGGCGCGTGCCCACCGCCTCTTCCAATCTGCGAACCTGGATGTTAGTGCAGGCGCAGACAAATGTAGGCGGGCCGCGGCCAGTGTGAAGCTTCCCGTCTGAGCTACGGTGACAAAGGCTCTGATATAGCGCAGTCTTATATCCGTTGTGTTTTCGAATGCTGTGATTAAATTATTTCAATTGATTTATCCGATGGATGAAAATATCCTTGGTCGAGTTGAACGATAAACCATGGACCGATCATGTTGCCGTTGCTAGGATTCGCTACTATCGTGGTCTTGCTCGCAGTTATCCTTTCGAAGCGAATGTCGCCGCTGGTAGCGCTGATTGTGGTGCCCATTGCTGCGTCGTTGATCGGAGGCTTTGGGTGGCAGACTTGCAAGTTCGTGATCGACGGCTTAAGAAACATGGCGCCGGTCGTTGGCATGTTCATATTTGCGATTCTTTATTTCGGAACGATCACGGACGCCGGTATGCTTGATCCGATTATCGACCGCATCCTAAGAGCGGTTGGTACGAGGCCGACACGCATCGTCATAGGAACGACACTGCTGGCGTTACTGATCCATCTCGACGGTTCAGGTGCAGTGTGTTTCCTCGTAACCATTCCAGCGATGCTGCCACTTTACGATCGCTTGAAGATGGATCGTCGTGTGTTGGCGGCAGCTGTATCAATGGCGGCGGGGATTAACTTTTTACCGTGGACAGGGCCCACGATCCGGGCATCCGCATCGTTGAATTTGCCCGTTTCGTCGATCTTCAACCCGCTCATACCAGTCCAGGCGATTGGGTTGGTGTTCGTATTTGGTACCGCATATCTGCTTGGTCGTCGCGAGGAAAAGCGACTTGGATTCACGCGCCTCACCAAGCCAATACCGATACCCGAGCGCAAGCTCACACCCGAAGAAATGAAGGTACGTCGTCCTCAGTATTTTTGGTTTAACGTCGGCCTTACAATAAGCGTGCTTGGCACGTTGGTGGCGATGGGAGACAAAGTGCCGCCTGCAATAGTGTTTATGGTCGGGCTATGCATTGCCTTAGTGGTCAACTATCCGAATGTCGAGATGCAGCGTAATCGTATCGATGCGCATGCGCGAGCCGCATTGATGATGGCCGGCATTCTACTGGCGGCGGGCGTTTTTACCGGAGTGCTGCAAGGTAGTGGCATGCTCAAAGCGATGGCTCACTCTGCAGTGGGCCTGGTGCCCCAAGAGATGGCTAGCCATATCCCTTTTACGCTCGGGCTCATAGCGATGCCGCTCAGCATGCTGTTTGATCCTGACTCGTTCTATTTTGGTGTATTACCGGTTATTGCCGAAGTGGCGGGGCACCTTGGTGTGCCTGCGTTGCAGGTCGCGCAAGCAGCGTTGCTCGGACAAATGACCACGGGATTTCCCGTTAGTCCACTCACGCCTGCCACATTCCTCGTGGTCGGATTGTGTGGTATCGATCTCGCCGATCACCAGAAATTTAGCTTCCCTCTGTTGTTTGGTGCTTCGATTGTCATGACTGTCGCAGCAGTCGTACTGGGCGTTTTCCCCTTGTGAGTGTTGATGGAGAATGAGGCCATGGCTGTAACTCACGATCCGCGCCGAGTGCGCGTCGGTGCGGGCGCCGGATATTCGGGCGACCGGATAGAGCCCGCTGTCGAACTGGCCGAATACGGCGAACTAGACTATCTCGTATTCGAATGTCTCGCGGAGAGAACGATCGCCATCGCCCAGCAAATGCGGCGCAGTAACCCAGAACTGGGCTATGACCCGCTGCTTGAGGCACGCATGATGGCCGTTCTGCCTGTCGCAGCGCGTAACGGCGTGCAAATCATCTCCAACATGGGCGCGGCCAATCCGCTTGCGGCTGCGCGCAAGACAGCCCAGATCGCTCGATCATTAGACCTGGACGGCTTGAAGATTGCCGCGGTGACAGGAGATGACGTGCTAGACGTCGTACGACAGGGCAACTTCTATTTTGAGGAGTCGGGTGACAGCGTAGCGTCGTACGCTGAGCGGCTTGTGTCGGCGAACGCTTATCTGGGCGCGGCGCCGATCATCGCCGCGCTGGCGGCCGGCGCGGATGTTGTGCTGACGGGACGCGTCGCCGATCCGGCGCTTTTCATCGCACCGCTGATTCATGAGTTCGGCTGGAACAGGGATGACTGGGATAGGCTCGGGCAAGCCACTGTCATCGGGCACTTGCTGGAGTGTGCGGGCCAGGTCACAGGCGGTTATTTTGCCGATCCGGGTTTCAAAGACGTACCCCATCTTGCCCGCCTGGGGTTTCCGATCGCCGAGGTTTGCGCGGATGGAGCCGCCGTCATAACAAAATTGCCCGCCGCCGGCGGTCGAGTGACCGAGGCAACGTGCAAGGAGCAATTGCTCTATGAGATCCATGACCCGAGTCGCTACGTGCAACCTGACGTCGTGGCGGATTTCACCGAGGTCCGGGTATTGGAAGAAGCGCCCGATCGTGTCCGTCTGGCCGGCGGCCGTGGTACGGCGCACACCGATACGCTGAAGGTCTCGGTCGGTTATCTGGATGGCTTCATCGGCGAAGGACAGATCTCGTACTGTGGCCCGGGCGCGCTGGCGCGGGCGCGCGCCGCACTCGATATCGTGCGTGAACGGCTGCAACTGACCGGCGTTGAAACCCGGGAGCTGCGGCTTGACCTGATTGGCGTGAACGCCCTGTCTGGACGCGCGGGAACGCGCGACGGTGAGCCATACGAAGTTCGGGCGCGCGTCGCGGGACGGACTGCGTCGATTGGGGATGCGATGCGCATCGGCAATGAGGTGGAGACGCTCTATACCAATGGTCCTGCGGGCGGCGGTGGCGTCAGCAAGACAACACGCGAGGTACTCGCCGTGCAATCGATCTTGTTGCCAAGGGCACATGTGCACCCGACATTCGAATTCGTGGAGGCATAAGATGAAGTTGCGGGATCTAGCTCACTCGCGTACCGGTGACAAGGGGGATACGTTGAACATATCGGTCATATGTTACGACAGTCGCCACTATGAGTATTTGCGTCGCACGCTGTCGGCCGAGCGGGTGAAAGCTCACTTGCAGGACGTGGTACGGGGCGACGTCATCCGCTACGAATTGCCGAGGCTCGCGGCGTTCAACTTCGTTGCCCAACATGCGCTCGGTGGCGGCGTGACTCGATCGCTTGCGTTGGACGCGCATGGCAAGTCGCTGAGCAGTGTGCTGCTTGACCTGGATCTCGAAGACCCCGAGGATGTCTAATCCGCTTCCGTGGACCACCGGCCTGCTGGCAGTCCAGGCCGGGCACGGCGGCAGTGCGTATCGCCTCGTTATGTCGTCCTGCTCATGTCGGAATAGCAGTTTGTAGTTCACCAACGCGCCGCAACGGTCCACGATCGATTGCCGGCCGGAATAGATGTCTGCAACCGATCGTTCTGCCAAACTGACGATATAGGCCGGATCCCCGTTCGGTGTCGCGTCGGTGTCTGCCATGAATTGCCTCGGTCAGTCGGCCAGCCCGATGCCGGCTGCGACGGTCTGCCGCCCGATGCCATGCAGTATCCGCCCGCCGTCGTCGTTGCGGTTTGCTGCCGCGCCCCGGCAGGCGACCGCACGTTAATCGCGGCCTGTACGGCGAACGCGAGGGCCGTGGCCAACAGGCAGGCCGCCGATTCCCATAACCGTTAGCATGTAACCGTTAGGCCTGGCGCCGCGTGCCGCACTCGCCGCAGAACAGGTCTTCCTCGCCCATCGGCTTGTGGCATTGCGTGCACGTCGTGGCGCCGTTGTTGTCGCTTGGCGTAGGGTGCGTCGCCGTGTCACGCGACGTGGGCGTCGGGGCGTGCGGCGACGCACCGTGCGGCGCAGCGGGCGGGTTCGTCATCGCGCCGCTCGCATAAGCCGCGCGCGCCTGCCTAGCCCGTCTCCTTGCGTCGGCGACGCGCTGCCTTAGCTTCCTTTCGGTGACCGAAACGTCGATGCCACTGGCGGTTTGCAGATAGATAAGGCACGTCCCGTTCACGAACGTCAAAAAGGGAATGACCAGGCCGATCGCGATCAACAGGCCGTTGCCGAAGCCGAACGACCCAAGGTACGCTATGCTATGGCGGTCTAAGCCGTTGCCGGACGCGCTGCCCATCGCATTGCCGTTCATGCCATAGCCGCCGTATTGGCCGTCGAAAGTGCTGAGCCCGCCAAATCCGTCAACCCTGCCGAGGCCACTGAGCAGGTCGAACAGACCACTTAACGGCCTGATGCCCACCCCCATCGATGCCGACGACGCGATCACCATGCCGGTGCCAAGAATGCCGAACACGATAATGGATAGAACGCCGACGAGCAACAGCAGCATGAACATTTGAATGATCATGCCAAGCAGTTGATGACGACCTATGTGCAGCAGGCGCGCGGTAGTCTGCAGTGTCGAGTTGCCCTGCCAAATCGCAGGGGCCGCGAGCGGGTAGCCGACGTACCACATACCGGCAAAGGCGGCACCCGCCACGATTGCTGCAATCGGATAGGCGATCGCGTACAGTAGTGGGCCGACACCAGGGATCTTGCAGACGAAGAATACGAACAGCAGCGCCAGCAGTAGCGCCAGCCAGCCGGTGCCGAGCAGGGCGCCGACACCGACGAACCGGTGCGCGGTGAGCGCAGCCTGACGCAGCGCATCGATAAAGCCAACACGTTCGCCCTGTGCACCACGCATCAGGATGATGCCGACTGCCGAATAGCCAACGATCATCGCGGCGATCGTTGCAAGGATGAACGGCAAGCCAAGCATGATACTGTGGCGCAGCATCTGCATCGTAAGCATGCCAATGAGCATCGTCGCGACGACGGAGAGCGCGCACATGGCTAGCGCGCGCCAGTTCGTCACCGCTTCGGCTGCACGCAGCAGTCCGAACTGGCCTGTTGCTAGCGTGTGGTCGGTCATGGACATCGTCAATCTCCTTTCGATTTTGAGCCGGCTTAGCGTTCGGCGGGTGCGTCGAGCAGCGCAACGACGGTGACACCCTCGACCTGGGCAAGCTGGACGCTCGATTGACGGGTCGAGCCTGACTTGCCGTTCAGCACGACCTGGCTCTTGAGTGTGTACGTGCCTTGCGGCGCACCGGCCGGTAGCTTCAACGTGAAACTGTTGTCGAATTCGCCGCTGCCGGGTGCTGTGTTGACAATCTTTTCGCCGCGCTTGAATGCTTGGCCAGAAGGGGCGTAGACGGTCACCACCTCCTTCACTTCCTGCACAGCCTCGTTCGTGCCCGATACCGCGCGGATCTGCGATTGCAGCTTAATCGGCTCGCCGGTCTTGACGGCCGTGCGCGGCGTTACCGTGGTAGTGTAGGCATCGATCTTCGCGTACGTCGGCAGGCTATTGCGATTGCTTGCGCGATATTCGCGATCGACTTCGGCGGACGTCTTGGTCTGCCGCGTCGCCACTTCGATTACGGCGCACGCGGCGAGCCCGGCCGCCGCGCCGCTGAGCGCGCCTTTCGTGCCGCCGAACAGTGCGCCAACGATTGCGCCGCCGGCGCCCAGTGCCGTGCAACGCAACACGGTTTCCGTTGAGCCCGTGTTCGTACCGTTCTGAGTGGCGCAGGCGCTTGCCAGCAACGTGACCGCGCAGGTCACCGCCAGGGTTTTCTGGAATTTCATCTCAGTCTTCTCCGATATGTCACTCAAGTGAGCTGCTATTTCGCAGTGCTTCCATTTGCTGCGCCTTGGCTCGGGCAACGAGCCCCTTCGCCTGTCCGTTACCAGGGTCGAGCATCAGCACGCTCTCTGCTGTCGCGATGGCTTTGTCGTACTGGCCGCACGACAGATCGCCGTTGGCGCGCCTGAGTAGCCCGCTGATTGCGGATGCGGGGGATGCCGTTGCGTTCGACTTGCGCTCGGGCGCACGGCGCGGCTTGGGGGACACTGCCGCAACGGCAGGGGGTTCGGCCGGTGCCGTTGCCGCTGATTGAGACTGCGCAACCCGTGCTGCGGGTGCGGGGCCCGCTGTGGTCGGCGTGGACGCCGCGGCGGTTTCAGCCGACGCCGGCGCATTCGCCGGTGTGTTTGAAAGCATCGTGGCCGGGGCGGCGGTGGTGGCGACGGCCGTGTCCGAAGTTGCTGTGCCTAAGGAAGCCGCGTTCGACGTGGGCGTGTTGGCAGCCGCCAATTCGGAAGCTACCGCACCAGAAGCGTTCATGCTCGAATCGGAAATGGTCGATGCCGCGACCGGGGCCTGTGTGGAAGCAGCGTGATGCTTATGCCACCAGAGCGCGCCGCAAACGCATGCCGCGACGATCGTGACGCTCGCGATGGCCACTGTCCGCCGCCACGGCGTGTTCGAGGCCAGCGCAGTACCGGTGCATGAACTCGGTTGTGACGACGGACCCGACTCAGTCGGTGCGAGCTGGGTCAGTGCTTTAAGCGTGATTCGGCCGTCCGTGTCGGAAGCCGCGTCACCGTGCTGGTTGGCTGCGGCCGCTGGGCGTGAGGCGTTAAGCTGGGCCGGGGCCGAATGCTTGCCATCGACATCATCCGGCGCGGCAGACGCTCCAGTGACGTTGTCGTTGCTGTCATGCTGCGTATTTGCTATTGCATTCGCCGATACGGCCTTAACGTCAGGCAAGTCTGTCGGGTGAGTGTTGACCGGGGGCGACTCGGGTCCATGGTGGGCGGCCGAGGAAGCCACGGGCGTTCTGGCCCTCGGCAGGCTTGATTCGACGTCGACCTTATCGATATTCGTTGAAGTTGCGACGGGCGTACCACACTTGTTGCAGAAGTGCTGACGCGCGGGCAGCGTATGCCCGCAATGTCGGCAAGCTGTCCTGGCTTCTTTGCTCGGGGCGGCCATGACCGGCGTGCCGCATGTGCTGCAGAACTTCTGGCTATTGGGTAGTTTGGCCTTGCAGTGGGCGCATGAAATCATGCGTATTCCTGTTGTTTTTTCGAGTGACGCAGCGCATGCGCGCGCGTCGATCGAGATGTGTAACGGTCTGCCAGCATTGGGTTCGTGGTGCGGATTCGGCTGAGCGGACCGGCGAAGGTCAGTGACAGTAGATTCGCGGCGCAGAATGTCACCTCGCGTGCGATCGGTGTGACATGCGAAATGCCGCGACATGGGCACGTGCACGCTTCCTCGTTGAGGAACGTGCTTGCACAATGGTGCCACGCGCTTCGAATTGTAATGATGTATTCATGTGTTCCGTGATGCGGCGGCCAAATTTAAACTGATAAATTTATTCCTTTCCATTTCATTATTTTGGCGTTAGCAATTAATGAACTTGAGAAGTAAATTGCTGCACCAAACCCAATATCGCGGTACGGTCGGCATGCACGGCGTGAGTCACTAGCGACGCGTGAGGCGCTCGCACGTTAGTTGAAACCGTGCTGGCCGCGGCAATAGGCGAGCGGATTATCACCGCGTTTATACGACGGCCACAAGAATGCACAATGTGCATATTATTTTCGGACGAAATGGTTTCGATAGGCGCGCGCCATCGACGTATATCGGTTGGGCGAAAATAAGACACGGCAATCCGGTGTGCATCGCGTTGCAACTGCCGGTCGAGTACAGGCTGGATAAATTCACGCGAGCAATCTTGATGGCCGATGCCCAGCACGTCGAAAGGTGTTCGTGCACAACATCGTTTTATCGGTAGCTTTGCTGCGCCGCTCGTAAAGCGGGCCGTGGGCACCTTCAGCGTCGAGAAGAATCTACAAGGCTAGCCGGCGGGCACGACAATCGTCATGGTGACGGACAACGCACGCCTGGGGCAGCCGGCGGCCTCAATGCGCCGTAGCCGGCCGCGAAGGCGGCGATCCCGATCGCGAAATGATGGTGCTACAGGGCTGTGCAAGCGCAATGATGGCGCACAAGGTTGTACAAGCGCGTGGCAGCCCGCTGCGCGCCGTCATGTCATCACGGCATCTCGGGCCGCGTTGCCCGCCCGCCGGTGATCGACCGGCGCGCTGCATAGGCAAGCAGTGCAGCCGTCGCGGTATTGAACACGAACAGGCCCCCCGGTCCAAGCACGGTCATCGCCATGGATGCAATCGTCGGCCCCGATAGTCCGCCGATCGAAAACAAGATTAACAGCGTCGCACTGATCGCAATGCGCCGGTTTGCGTCGATATGATCGTTCACATAGGAGACGATGACCCCGTAAAGCGTGAACGCCGCGGCGACGTACACGAGCGTTGCGATACCGACAAACCAATGCACGCGTACGATGATCAACGAGGCACTCAGGATGGTGGCCAGCACCGCAAGGTGGAACACCAGCACGCGGCGCTCGATGCGGTCTGACAACTTGCCGATTGGCCATTGCGACAGCAATGCGCCGATCAACACGAGGCCCATGAAGTGCGACAGTTCGCTAACCGAAAAGCCGATGCCAGTCAGGAACACTGGGGTCATCGAATAAAACGCACTGGACAGCAACCCAGCGCAGATGCAACCGGGAATCGCCAAGGGCGTATCGCGCCACAGATCGATGGCATTGCCAATCCATGACCGAGGGCGGCGCACGCCGGCCCGGTCCTCGAATACGTGTACTGGCCAACCTTCCAGCAGCGTGACGGGCAGGATGGCGCCAACAAACAGCGCACCGACGATCAGCAGGTTGCGCCCGCCGGATGCGCCGGCTATGTCCAGCAGGAACTGCCCCGCGCCGACGCCCAGGTACGTGATCGCCAGGTACGCCGAGAACACCCGGCCGCGCATCGCGTTCGGGACCGCGCCGTTGAGCCAGCTCTCGACGCACGCGTAGACACCCATGAATGCAACACCGCTGCAAAAGCGCAGCGCGCCGCCGATCCATGGCGAGTCGAACGTGCCGAATGCGAGCGCGGTCAGCGCAGCGCCAGCCGAAAACGCGACGAATGCGCGATGCTGGCCGATGCGCTCGATCAGCCGGCTGTTGGTCACGGCCCCTGCGACAAATCCCACGTAGTAGCATGACTGCACGAGCCCGACTGCGACCGTCGACAGTCCCGCATGCAGCATCCGGATCGGGATCAGCGTTGTGAACAGCCCGTTGCCGACCATCAGCACCGCATACGCGGCGAGCAGGCCGGAGAGCGAACGGAACAACGCACCGGTTGGATCCGGTTGGACGGTGGGGCGCGGCAGGTCGTGCCATTGACGCGCGGCTGCCTCGGAGGGCGGCGGCGCGGGCGGGGGTTCCAGCGGAACATCCTGCGCCGGATCGTTTGACGAATTCGGTGGTGCGTTCGACGCTTGCTTTGCCGGTGGTTCGGCCAGCGCCGCGTCTGCGGCTGCCGCCCCAGGCATTGCTGTCGCCATGTTGGGATCGAATCGTGGATCGTTCATTCCCGGCCTCCGTTGGGGCACAAACGGGGTAAGCAAAATAACGGCTGGGGCGGAACAGCGTTGCGCAGCATGAATATAGGACAATCGATCAACAGGAACGGCTGCGTGTCCATCACGGCAGGGCGGCACGGCACACGCGGTGTCATGGCGAAACGGGTGTCGCTACACCCAACGGGCATGGAAACTACCGGGTTTGTCAATGCGTTCAAACGTATGGGCGCCGAAAAAGTCGCGCTGCGCTTGGATCAGGTTGGCCGGCAATGTTTCGGCGCGGTACGCGTCGAAATACGCGATCGCGGACGCGAACGCCGGCACTGGCACGCCGGCTTGCACAGCCGCAACCACGACCTCGCGCAGCGCCGTCTGGTATTGTGCGGCGACATCGCGGAAATAGGGCGCGAGTAACAGGTTGACCAGCGCCGGATTTTGCGCATACGCGTCGGTGATCTTTTGCAGGAAGCGCGCGCGGATGATGCAGCCGGCGCGGAAAATGCGCGCGATCGTGCCATATTGCAAATCCCATCCATACTCATCGGACGCGGCACGCAATTGCGCGAACCCTTGCGCGTATGAAATCACCTTGCTTAGATACAGCGCGCGCCGGATCGCCTCGATGAATGGCTCGCGTGCACCCGTCAGCGCGCGCGGCGACGGGCCACTCAGTTGGCGGCTGGCCATCACCCGCTCGGATTTAAGCGAGGACAGCACGCGGGCGAACACTGACTCAGTGATCAACTGCAATGGCACGCCCAGGTCCAATGCGTTCTGGCTGGTCCATTTGCCGGTGCCTTTCTGCGCGGCGCGGTCGAGCACGACATCGACCAGATCCTGGCCGGTCTCGTCATCCTTGCGCGCGAAGATCTTGGACGTGATGTCGATCAGGTAGCTGTCAAGCTCACCTTCGTTCCACTGCGCGTACACGTCGCGCAATTGCGCGTTGGACAAGCCCGCGACATGCTTGAGCAAGGCATAGCTTTCGGCGATCAACTGCATGTCGCCGTACTCGATGCCGTTATGGACCATCTTCACATAGTGGCCGGCGCCGTCCGGTCCCATGTACGCGACACATGGCTCGCCGTCGTCGGCACGCGCGGCAATGCGCGTGAGAATCGGTTCGACGCGCTCGTATGCGTCACGTGGCCCGCCCGGCATGATCGACGGGCCGTGCAGCGCGCCTTCTTCGCCACCCGACACGCCGGTGCCGATGAAATGCAGGCCGGCGTCGGCCAGTTCGCGGTGGCGGCGCATCGTGTCGGTGAAATGGGTATTGCCGCCGTCAATCAGCACGTCCCCCCGTTCCAGCAGCGGCTTGAGCGCAGCAATGGTGTCGTCGGTCGGCGTGCCGGCCTTGACCATTAGCAGGATACGTCGCGGCGTTTCGAGCGATTCGACGAACGCTTGCAACGTATTAGTCGGGACCAATTTGCGATCCGGCAATGCCCTGATCAACGCGTCAGTGCGCTCACGCGTGCGGTTGTAGACCGATACCGCATAGCCGCGGCTTTCGATGTTCAATGCCAGATTGCGACCCATGACCGCGAGTCCGATCACGCCAATGGCCTGCTTGCCCATGTTGCAGCTCCGAAACGCGTTGCAAGTCTTTGATTGTCGCATCTTCGCACAACTTGCGCGGACCGGTTGGATACCTCAAAGCAGTGACGATTTCGATTCGCGGTTAAGCAATTGCGACATGACGGCGCTGTCGACCGGGCGATAGTAAAAATTGCCGATCATCTCGAAGCATTCGTGACGCCTGAAAAACTCGAATTGCTCGAAGCTGTTAACGTCATGGACGGTGATCTTTAGGCCGGTGGAGTGTGCATGCGCCACCAGCAGCCTGGCGAGTGTCTCGCCGGTGCGTGCTTTGGCCGATGGCGATACCAACGCGCCATCGAGCTTGATCCGGTCCAGTTGCAGCGTGGCCAGGTGCTCGTCGCCCTGCGCGCGAAAACGCACGTCCGTAACCGTGCTCTGGACCTGCAACGCATGCAGCGCGGACAGCGCCGCATCGGCATGGGCCAGGTTCTCGAGCAATGCCGTTTCCGCGATGTCTAACGCTAGGTAGCATCCATGCAACTGCGCCTGCTGCAAAATCGCTTCCACGCGCTGCGCCACGTTCTGCATGCGAAATAGCGCGGCGGGCATCGGCACTGCGACATGGATCGGTGGCAGTCCGGCCTGCTGCCACTTGTAATTTTGCTGGCAGGCCTGGCGCAGCATCCACTCGCCGACCTCGACCACGATCTCGCTGTCGTGCGCGGCGCTCAGCAAGGCCGATTGGGCGACCGGTTTGCCGTCCGGGTCCGGCCAATACAGCGATACGACGGCCCCTTCTATCCAGCCGCTGGTCAGGTTGACCTGGGGCTGATAGCGCAGGCGGAACGTGTTGTCGCGTATCGCCTGTTCCACACTCTCCTTGAGTGTCATTGGTGCATTGAGACTGGCGTTCATACCGTACGTGGCATAGAAAGAGGACGCCGTTCCAGGCTGGATGAAGACAATAGCCTGCCTGGGCGGTGACTTTAAGTATGGCCCTGTCGGTCGTGCTTTCCCCGCGCTGACAACATCCTTGTCGGATTTTTGTCGTCGTGTAAAAAGTACCCAGTCAATACGGTCTGAACTTGACTCGTATTGGTGGTTTGCGTGCAGCGTTATGGTTCACGTCGACTAGACAGCCTTCAATATAGTGACTTTCCGGGCGGGCGAATATCAGGATTGTCCGAGCATAAGCGTTGCGCAACGTCCGAGTAACCGACCGGACGTCGCTTTCGCAAGTTATATGCCCAGGGCCCGCCAGGGCGACGGGCCGCTGCGCCTACGCGTCGGCGAGGCGGTTCAGGCTTGCAAAGGTGGCGCTTTTGTCCGCTAGTTCGACGAGCAATGGCGATGGTTGCCAAAATAACGGATCTTGACGCGCGAATTGCCGGATATCGGCGAGCACGTTCGCCAGGCCCCGCGTGTCGGCGTAGTGCATCGGGCCGCCGTGATAGCGCGGAAATCCGTAGCCGTGCACGAGCACGACATCCACATCGAGCGGCCGCAATGCAATGCGCTCATGCACGACGTTGGCGCCCTCGTTGATCATGGCGGCCAAATAGCGGCGCACGATTTCCTCGTCGGTGAATTCGCGTGGTGTTATCCCGGCCCGCTGTCGCTCGGATGCGATGATTGCCTCGACCTCGGGATCGGGCGTGCCGGTGCGTTGGCCCGACTCATACAAGTAATAACCACGACCGGTTTTCTGGCCGAACCAGCCACGTTCACACAGGCGGTCCGGGATCTGCACGTAGCGGGCGCGCGGATCGCGCGTAGCCGCACGGCGCT
This sequence comes from Mycetohabitans sp. B2, assembly GCF_021733735.1. NCBI lineage: Bacteria > Pseudomonadati > Pseudomonadota > Betaproteobacteria > Burkholderiales > Burkholderiaceae > Mycetohabitans > Mycetohabitans sp. B2. Next base: position 11,628 of record NZ_JAHKSP010000073.1, on the reverse strand, counting down.
TGCGGGCGGCCCAGCCGATATCGCCGCCAGCCAGGTCGATGACCTGGTATGGCCCCATCGGAAAGCCGAAATCGCGGATCGCGCGATCGATCTGGTAGGGTGAGGCGCCGTCCTCCATCATCGCATCGGCGGCAGCACGATATACGGCCAACAGCCGGTTGCCAATGAAACCGTCGCACACTCCGGCTCGCACGGGCGTCTTGTGCAGGCGCTTGGCGAACTCGAACGCCGTGGCCACGACGTCGGCATCCACCTTGGCCGGCACGACAATCTCGAGCAGCTTCATCACGTTGGCCGGCGAAAAGAAGTGCAGTCCAATCACGTCACTCGCGCGCCCGGTGCTGGCGGCGATCTCGTCGATGTCCAAATATGACGTGTTGGTCGCCAGCACGGCGCCGCGCTGGCAGACACGGTCCAGCTGCGCAAAAATGGCTTTCTTCACCGCGAGATCTTCGAATACCGCTTCGATGACCAAATCCACGTTGGCCAACGCGTCATACGATGTGCTGCCGCAGAGCCGGGACAGCGTGACGGCACTGGCCGACGCGCTCAGCTTGCCCTTGACAACCAGCCCGTCGTAGACCCGTTGCACATGGGCCCGAGCGCGTGCCAGCGACGCATCGTCGCGTTCGATCAGGGTGACCGGAAAGCCCGCATCGAGCGCGGCTACCGCGATGCCGGCGCCCATCGTGCCGCCGCCGACCACGCCAACCGTGTCGATCGTGCGCGGTGATGCATGCTGGCTTTCCGGTGTCTTGGCGGCTTCGCGCTCGGCAAAGAACGCGTGCACGAGCCCCGCGCGCTGCGGGCTGTCAAGGCATTGCAGGAATGCCTGGCGTTCAAGCTTCATTCCTTCGTCGAACGGCAAATCGATAGCTGCTTCGATCGCCTCGACGATTTTCAGCGGCGAGAATAGCCCACGCGAGCGGCGCACGACGTCGGCGCGGGCGGCCTGCACGGCCGCATGGCTCGCGTCGCGATCCGCGAGTGCCTTGGCGCAGCGGGTCGGACGTGCTCCGGCGTGCGAGGCTAACAACGCCTGCACATAGGCCAGGCCTTCCGCTCGCGTGTCGTCGCTTTGGCTGATGCGGTCCAGTAGTCCGAGCTGGAGTGCTTCGTCGATGTTGACATGGCGTCCGCTCAATGCCAGATCGAGCGCGGCACGCGCGCCGATCAGTCGCGGTGTGCGTTGCGTGCCACCGGCCCCCGGCATGAGGCCGAGCTGCACTTCCGGCAAGCCGAGTTTCGCGCCGGGGGTGGCGATCCGGTAGTGCGCGGACAGCGCGATTTCTAAGCCGCCCCCCAGCGCCGCGCCGTGAATCGCGGCGACCACGGGCTTGCGGCACGATTCAATGCGCTGGCATACCTGCGGCAGCGACGGCGACAATGGTGGCTTGCCGAACTCGCGGATGTCGGCGCCGGCGATGAAGTTACGGCCCGCGCCGAGCAGCAACACCGCTGCGACCTCGTCGCAGCCCTCAGCGGCGTCGATCGCGTCGATCAGGCCTCGACGTACCGCGACCCCAAGTGCATTCACTGGCGGATAGTCGATCGTGACAACTAGAACCTTACCGTGTCGTTCATGGCTCACGGGTTGGGTCGGGGAGGGAGCGAGGGTCATTGGGCGTGTCTCCGGAATAGGGGGGCGCGCGGCGCACTTCGCCGGCCAATTGTCCAATCGATAACCTGTATTAACAATTACAACGATGGTTGACAGACTGTCAAAAAATTTTGAACTGCTGCGTGATGGCGCCGTGCGTCATGCCTTATGCGCTGCGAAGCACGTGCAACCATGGACCTGAACGCCCTTACGTTGCTGGTCGAAATCCTCGAAGCCGGCAATCTCAGCGAGGCCGCGCGTCGGCGAAGATGTCGCGTGCGAACGTAAGCTACCATTTGAATCAGCTAGATGCTAACGCGCGCGCATGTCCCGCCGTGGCGCAGGGGTCATCGGGTACGGCGCGACCCTGCGCGGGCTGTGCGCGCGTGATGGTGAAGCAGGGAGGCGAACAGCGCTTCGTCGGCCTTCAGGCGCCGGTGCTGGCGCAGCGGCTCAAGTGTGGCAAGCGTACCTGTTTCGAAAGCCTCGAGCACTACGGGATGGATATAGCATTTACGGCATACGGCAGGCGTGTTGCGCAGTAGATCGGCGACCTGACGGACCGTGTCAATCACATGCCGGCGCGCGCACGTGAGGTTGCACGGCGGAATCTGACGCAACGCGCCAAGTGCAAGAACGCTACCAGCCCACGTTCTGTAGTCCTTCGCAGTGAAGCCCGTTCCGCTTATCTCGCGCAGGTACGCATTAATGTCGGTCGAGCCGATAGCGTGCCGCTCGCCGCACTCGTCGACATACTGGAATAGTTCATGGCCAGGCAGGTCCATGCAGCGTCGCACGACGCGCACGATACGTGGGTCGTCGATGTCGACGTCGTGCTCGACGCCGCTCTTGCCACGAAACCGCAGCCGCATGCGGTCGGCGTCGAGCGCTAGGTGTTGCTTGCGCAGGGTCGTCAAGCCGTAGGACCGGTTTTCACGTGCGTACTCGGGGCTGCCGATCCGCACCAGTGTACGGTCGAGCAGCCGTACCAACGCCGCGGCCACTTTTTCGCGTGGCATCCCCGGGCGCTGCAGGTCCCGCGTCACGCGCGTGCGGATCTTCGGCAACGCCCGCGCAAAGTCGGCCATCCGTGCGTATTTGTGTGTGTCACGCATCATGCGCCAAGCGGCGTGATAGCGGTATTGCTTACGCCCGCGCGCGTCGCGGCCGGTGGCTTGCAAGTGACCGTATGGGTCCGGGCAGATCCACACGTCGATATACGCGGGCGGTATCGCCAACGCATTAATGCGCTCGATGCGCGCGCGATCGCGAATGCGCGTGCCCCGTGTGTCGAAGTACGCGAACCGGCCATTAACCGCACGGCGCGTATAGCCGGGCTGCGTGTCGCTCACGTAGCGCAACTGCTCGCACGCATCGGCATCGGGCGCGGGGCGTTGCCGGCGACGCGGGGTGGCTTGTGTTGCAGTCGGGGCCGGTGTGTCAGGCATGGTGTTTCATGGCAGCGGCGAAGGGCACGCGGCGAAGCGCAACCTACGTGCCCGTCACACGCCGGGTCGGGAATGAAGTCTGCTGAAACATTGGCAAGGCGCGCCACGCGCGTCTGTCCATGTACTTATGGGGGACCAGTGAGACGCGCAAGCAAGGTGCTGTATCGATGGGTCTCCGACAATGGGCTAGTCACGGCTGCTTTAGGTGTATTTGGGCAGACGATGAGTCACTTATCGCCGATACCTCGCCACTGTGAATTGGACCGCTACGACGATGAAAAGGTGTCGTAGGGCAACGCGCCCGTCACGTGCGCTGGCGGTGGCGCGAGTCGGCACCAGCGTGAGCGGTGACTACAGGACAGTAGTGGCGTTGGTGTGCCATCTTCGAGCGGCGCGGTGGCACCGGCATCGGGGACGCAGTGGCACCGGCATCGGGTAGTGCGGCGCACGTCGGTGGCGGCGCTGGTGGTGTGGTCTGTGGCGTAGCGGGCGGCCTGGCTGCGGGTGCGGGAAGGAAGCTGGCTCGCACTGGAATCGACCGACATGTTTTTTAGACTGAGGAGCACGACTTATGGAACGAAAGTCAAATGAAGCACCGGCGAAGCCAGGTGATGCGCGATCCCCGCAACAGGGAGGCGCGCCACGGCAGCGCCTCGATGTGCCGACCGCAGCGGATCGCCGGCTCACCGAAGCGCAGAAGGCGACGATAACAGGGCATCCGCCCGCACCGACCAAAGCAGGTCATGAGCCACTGCCCGCCCCACAGGACGTAGGGGAAGATGGGTGAGCGGCGTGGTCAGTAATGCGTCAACCGATTGCCGTCGATTTTGACACGATCGCTGGGACGCAAGCTGTCGGGCGGTAGCACGTCGAATGTACGAGACGTGTCGTTATTGAGCGACGCGACGATCTGATAGTTGGTAAAGATAGGCTATGCGTATTGCTGGCCTATTCTATTGTTGGCGACGGTGCGGCTAAGGGCGCTGATCGGGGCGGTGGTATCGTGCTCAGGGCCGCGGCGGATTTGATTGCCGATCATTTCCCCTTCGACAGTACGCATTTCAAAGAACACTGCTCGCCGCGCACCGTTTTGGTCCAAGCTTTTCAGCATGTTTCGCTTGCCAAAGGTCACGACGTTTAAACGGAAGTTCACCTATGTTGGTCGTACCTGCTCATCTTTTGCTCCTCAGCGCCTTCGTACTGGCAGATTCCGTCTTGCCTCACAGGTTGGCGTACCGGTTATTCGGTGGCTACGTTATCCCCCAGAGCTTCGCACCGAGCCGTTACCCGCTCCGCATGTCCCGGTAGAGGATGGTTGATAGAACAACCGGTTTTGTCAGGTTATACCTTATCCTGTGAAACCGAAATTCAGGCGGCTTGCAGGCCGCACAAACACGGCCTTTGCGATATCTACACCAACTGCTGGAGTGCAATTCATTTGTGGGTCTTCCCGGCTGCTGAGAAATGCGTGCATTTTCCACTTCGGCACTTTGGTGCCGCGGGCCCGTGAGATCCACCTTACTCCTCTTTCTGCCTTCACGAGTGGGACGCATTCATTTCAATTTCCTAGGTAATTCCCACTGCGTCGCGTGATTACCTACTTGCCGCGAAGCAATCAGAGACAAGAAGCCGTCATCCATGTTCTGTAAAATTTACCGATATTAGTTAAATATCTTAATAATAAGCGCGGAATTATCGAATGGCTTTCAATTTGTTGACAAGAACTGGTCACTCAAATAATGTCCGATTCCGCCGGAAAAGCCAGGTGAGAATGATGAAAACGGGGTACGGAATTGATCCGGATCAGCTTGGCGAAGACACCCCGCGGTAAACCAAAGCGATTGCCCGGAGACGAGGCGGTTGTATGTAATGCGTGAGGGGATAGGTGGACTCACGCCCTTGAAATCGAATAAATCACTGATCAAATTTGGAGTCCATGTGATGTCTGCTGGCGCGGTTTCTCTAACCACTTACCCCCTTTCTTCGGCGCAAACGGAGATCTGGCTTGCCCAGCAGCTTCATTCCGACAGTCCAGTCTACAACATCGCCCAGTACACGGTCATTGAAGGTGCGATCGATCCCACGGTGTTTGAGGCGGCATTGCGGCAGGTGATCGATGAAGTCGACAGCTTGCGCCTGCAATTTGTTGAAAGTGAAGCGGGTCTGCGGCAGAGGATCGGCTCACTGGCATGGTCGATGCCGGTGCTGGATCTGACGGCAGAAGCGGATCCACAGGCGGCGGCCCAGGCGTGGATGCGGGCCGATTATCAGCAGCCGGTGAATGTGTTGCAGGGACCGCTTTTTTGCTATGCGTTGTTGAAAGTGGCGCCCGCGCAATGGATTTGGTATCAGCGCTATCACCATATCATGATGGATGGCTATGGCCAGTACCTGATCGCGCAACGTGTTGCACACGTGTACAGCGCGCTGCGCGTGGGAGAGGAGCCCGCGCCCTGTACGTTGGGCTCGGTGCTGAAGCTGTTAGAAAGCGATGCGCAGTATCAGACCTCGGCCCAACGGGAGAAAGACGAAGCGTATTGGCTCAAGCACTGTGCCCATTGGCCTGAGCCTGCGACGCTGGCAAATCGTGCCGCCCCGGCCTTACAGCACCGGTTGCGTCAGACAGCCTATCTGGCGACCCAGGTGCTGGGCGACGCTGCGTCAGATGTGGATCGGCTAACCCAGTTTCTAACGGCCGCGTTGGCTGCGTATTTGCATCGGATGACCGGAGCCCAAGATGTGGCGCTAGGCTTGCCAGTGACCGCTCGCCTAGGCGCGAATCGACATATTCCTGGTGTGGCTTCTAATACAGTTCCACTGCGGTTCACGTTCGAAACGAAGTTGGCCTTAGCATCGTTGCTGCAGCAGGCTGCGCAGATCCAACGTGGCTTCCGGTATCAACGTTATCCGAGCGAAGCGCTGCGGCGCAAGCTTGGGCTCATGTCTGGACAAGCACTATTTGGCGCCACAGTCAACGTGATGCCGTTTGACTATGATCTATTGTTCGATGGTTATCCGTCGTCGAATCATAATCTGCTCAATGGTCCGGTCGAGGATTTGATGCTTGCGGTCTATTGGGCGCCAGATAACCCTCAATTACGGATTGACTTTAACGTGAATCCTGCATGCTACACGGCGGAAGAGCTTGAGGCGCATCGGTGTCGGTTTGTCCGGTTTATGCAAGCGCTGGCCGCTGACGTCACGCAACCAATTGACAGCATCGATCTGCTCGACGCTGACGAGCGGCATCGGCTGCTGGTCGAGTGGAATGCGACAAAACAAAACTATCCATCGCACTTATGTATCCACCAGTTGTTCGAAGCGCAGGTTGAGCGCACGCCCGAGGCGACAGCACTGGTCTATGAAGATCAAACGTTCAGTTATGCGCAGCTGAACGCACAAGCCAATCGCCTCGCACACCAGTTGATCGAGTTAGGCGTCAAACCCGATGCCCGGGTGGCGATCTGTGTGCAGCGCAGTGCTGCGCTGGTCGTGGGGTTGCTGGCGATTTTGAAAGCCGGCGGTGCGTATGTGCCGCTCGATCCCGCGTATCCGGGCGAGCGCTTGGCGCACATCCTCGCCGATGCGGCACCGAGCATTGTGCTGGCCGATGCAGCTGGGCGCGCTGCGTTGGGCGAGGCAGCGCTGGCTGAGTGCACGGTGCTCGATCCGTCCACCCTGCCGGCATTGCCGGACAAGAATCCGTCGGTGGCGGGCCTGACGGCCCGGCATCTGGCGTATGTGATCTATACGTCGGGCTCGACCGGCACCCCGAAGGGCGTGATGGTCGAACATGCACAAGCCGTCAATTTCTTGTGCTGGGCGGTGCAAACCTTTACGCCCTTGGAGACGCAGCATACGCTATTTGCCACCTCAATCAGTTTTGATCTGTCCGTCTATGAGTGCTTTGTGCCGCTCGCGCAAGGTTCGACCGTTCACTTGGTCAAAGATGCATTGGCTTTAATGCATCAGACGCAGCCTGTCTCACTGATTAATACGGTGCCTTCCGCGCTGCAGTCCCTGCTGGCGCATGGGGCTAACTTATCTTCGGCCACCACGATTAACCTGGCGGGTGAGCCGCTGACAGCGCGCTTCATTCAGCAAATCTTTGAGCAAACGCCAATCCAGCGTCTGTGTAACCTTTATGGGCCTTCGGAGAGCACCACCTATTCGACGTGGCGGCCGATGCATCGTGGCGAGGCATTGATTGAGAGCATCGGTCGACCGATTGCGAACACAAGAGTCTATCTGCTCGATGCGCACGGCCAGCCGGTGCCACTGGGTGCGGTCGGCGAGTTGTATATTGGAGGCGCAGGCGTCGCACGGGGCTATCTGAACCGGCCCGGACTCACCGCCGAGCGCTTTGTGCCCGATCCGTTCTCAAATGAAGCGGATGCACGGCTGTATAAGACCGGGGATTTGGCGCGTTATTTACCGGACGGCAATCTGGAGTTTTTGGGGCGCAACGATGACCAAGTCAAGATCCGCGGCTTTCGCATTGAGCCGGGCGAGATTGAGGCGTGTTTAACGGCGCACCCGCAGGTGCGTGATGCGGTGGTGCTGGCAACAGGTGAGGGCTCGGCTAAGCGGCTGGTGGCGTATGTGCAGGCCGAAGCAGACGAGCTACTCGCGAGCACGCTGCGCGCGCAGGTGGCGGCGAGGCTGCCCGAGTATATGGTGCCCAGCGCGTTTGTGCGGCTGGACGCGTTTCCGCTGACACCGAACGGCAAGCTTGATCGGCGTGCACTGCCCGCACCGGATGACGAGGCGCTGGCGCATCAAGCGTATGAAGCGCCACAAGGCGAGTTGGAGGCGACGCTCGCGGCGATCTGGATCGAGCTATTGGGTGTCGAACATGTGGGTCGGCACGATAGCTTCTTTGCGCTCGGGGGCCACTCGCTGCTGGCAGTGCGGTTGATGAACCGAGTCAGAGAACTGGGTGCCGACGTGCCGCTGGCGACGTTGTTCGCGATGCCCACGTTGGCCGCGTTTGCCGCGGCGCTTGAAGCCCACTGGCAACAAGGCACCGATACGCTGCCCGAGATCATGCCAGTGTCGCGCGAAGGTAATTTGCCGCTGTCGTTCGCACAGCAGCGGCTGCGGTTTCTTGCGCAGCTCGATAGGGGCAGCCAGTCGTATCATATGCCGCTGGCGCTGCATGTGCGCGGGTCGCTGGATCGGGCGGCATGGCAACAAGCATTGGATGCGCTGTGGGCGCGCCATGAAGCGCTGCGCTCGACGTTTGTGAGCGTTGAGGGTCAGCCACAGGTGCGGCTGCTGCCGGCGGACACGGGCGTGCCGCTGCGCTGGCATGATCTGCGTGGGGTGCCCGATGCGCAGGCGCAACTGGCCCGCTTGAGTCACGAAGCCACGCACGCGCCGTTCGATCTGGCGCGCGGTCCGTTGATCCATGCGTGCGGCATTCAATTGGCCGATGACGAACACGTGGTGCTGCTCACGCAACACCATATTGTGTCGGATGGCTGGTCGATCGGGGTGATGGTGCGCGAGTTCAGTGCACTGTACGCGGCGAGCGTGGGGGCGCAAGCCGATCCGTTGCCGCCGCTGACGGTTCAGTATCCAGACTATGTGGCCTGGCAACGGCAGTGGCTCACGGGTGAGCGGCTGCAAGCGCAAAGCGACTATTGGCGTGCGACGCTGGCCGACGCACCCGTGTTGCTGGCACTCCCGACCGACCGGCCGCGCCCGGCACAACAGTCGTTTGCCGGCGCGCACGTGCCAGTGCGGATCGATGCATCGACCACGCAAGCGCTCAAGCGCTTAAGCGTTGAGCATGGCACGACGCTATTTGTGACGGTGCTGGCCGCATGGAGCGCGGTGCTCGCGCGCCTGTCAGGTCAGCATGACGTGGTCATCGGCACGCCCAGCGCTAATCGTAACCACCGCCAGATCGAGCCGTTGATTGGTTTTTTTGTCAATACGTTGGCGTTGCGCGTGGATTTGTCGGGCGAACCCGATACTGCACAGCTGCTCGCGCGCGTGCGGCGCACGACGCTGGACGCGCAAGCGCATCAGGATCTGCCGTTTGAGCAAGTGGTGGAGATCGTGCAGCCGCCGCGTCGATTGAGTCATACGCCGCTGTTTCAAGTGATGTTGGCGTGGCAGAACAATGCGCCAGGCGAGTGGCGCCTACCCGGGCTCACGGCCACGCCAGCTGAGCTGGAGTATGACGCAGTGAAGTTCGATCTCGAGCTGAACTTATCTGAGGCAGTCGAGGAGATCATCGGCAGCTTAGGGTATGCGACGGCGCTATTCGATCGATCCACGATCGATCGGCACGTCGGGTATCTACAGACGATGTTGCGCGCCATGGTGGCTTGCCCAAAGCAGCCGGTTGCAACGCTTGAGGTGCTGTCACCGGCTGAGCGTCAGTTGCTGCTGCAGACATGGAATGCGACGCAGCAGGCGTATCCGGCGCACCAATGCATTCACCAGTTGTTCGAAGCGCAGGTCGAGCGTACCCCCGAAGCGCCAGCGCTGATCTATGAAGCGCAGACACTGAGCTATGCCGAGCTGAACGCACAAGCCAATCGCTTGGCACACCAGTTAATCGAATGGGGTGTCAAGCCCGACACGCGCGTGGCGGTCTGCGTGCAGCGCAGTCCCGCGCTAGTCGTGGGGCTGCTGGCGGTTTTGAAGGCTGGGGGTGTGTATGTTCCGCTCGATCCCAGCTATCCGAGTGAGCGGCGCGCGTACATGTTAGAGGACAGCGCATCGGCAGTGGTATGCGTGCAGGCTGCGACGCGGGAGTTAATCGACAAGTGGCCGATGCCAGTCATCGATTTAGATACCAGCGCTGAACGCAATTATCCAGAACATAATCCACGGTTGCCGTCCTTGACGCTGCGCCACCTAGCTTATGTAATTTATACCTCGGGCTCCACCGGCCAGCCCAAGGGGGTGAGCGCAACTATCGAGGGGTTAAGGAACCGTTTGCTGTGGTTCGTCCAGGATGTGCTGAAAGAGCCGCCAGTCACTGCATTGAAGACAAGTATCGGCTTTGTGGATTCCGTCACCGAGCTACTTGGGACATTGCTTGCTGGCGGTAAGCTGGTTGTATTTAGCAACGCTGAGGTCAAAGATGTGTCCTTATTCGCACGACGTCTAAGGCAGGCAGGAGTGTCCCATCTGGTTATCGTGCCGTCGTTGCTAAAAGCTCTTTTGGAAGGAGAAGCGGATCAGCTCGGTATGCTGCGAATGCTCATATGCAGTGGCGAGCGGTTAGCGCCTGAGTTAGCGCGTCGAGTTGTTGCCATATGGCCGAAGATCCAGTTGCTTAATTTTTATGGATCATCGGAAGTGAATGGCGATGTCACGTGCTATGAATACGGCAGCGTGAAGCAAGTGCCGCCACAGGCGATTATTGGTCGGCCGATTTCAAACACGCGCGTTTATCTGCTTGACGCGTACGGTCAGCCGGTGCCACTGGGCGCGGTGGGCGAGCTGTATATCGGTGGCGCGGGGGTGGCACGCGGCTATCTGAACCGGCCCGAACTCACCGCCGAGCGCTTTGTGCCGGATCCGTTCTCAGATGACGCGGGTGCACGGCTGTATAAGACCGGGGATCTGGCGCGTTATTTACCGGACGGCAATCTGGAGTTTGTGGGGCGCAATGATGAGCAAGTCAAGATCCGTGGCTTTCGCATTGAACCGGGTGAGATCGAAGCGTGCTTAACAGCGCACCCGCAGGTGCGTGATGCGGTGGTGCTCGCATGCGGTGAGGGCTCGGATAAGCGGCTGGTTGCCTATGTGCAGGCCGAAGCGGACGAGCCACTGGCGAGCACACTGCGCGCGCAGGTGGCGGCGAGCCTACCCGAGTACATGGTGCCCAGTGCATTCGTGCGACTCGATGCATTGCCGCTGACACCGAACGGCAAGCTGGATCGGCGCGCATTGCCGGCACCCAGCGCTGACGCGTTTGCGCACCAGGCGTATGAAGCACCGCAAGGCGAGCTCGAGACCACGCTAGCGGCGATCTGGAGCGAGTTGCTGAGTGTCAAACGAGTCGGTCGGCACGACAATTTCTTCGCGCTCGGTGGGCATTCACTACTGGCAGTGCGTTTGATGAACCGGGTAGCTGCGCTGGGCATCGCATTGCCGCTAGCGACGTTGTTTGCTGCACCCACATTGGCTGGCTTGGCTGCGGTACTCGAGGCGCAACGCGCGTCAGACGGTGCGGCGCTACCCGCGATCACGCTGGTGTCGCGTGACGGTGCACTGCCGCTGTCGTTCGCGCAGCAACGGCTATGGTTCTTTGCGCAGCTCGATGGGGGGAGCGATACGTATCATATGCCGATGGCATTGCGCCTGCGCGGTACATTGAACCCCATCGCGTGGCAACAAGCGCTGGATGTGCTGTGGGCGCGTCACGAAGCGCTGCGCTCGGTGTTCATCAGCGTCGAGGGTCAGCCGCAAGTGCAGCTGTTGCCCGCCGAGGCAGGGATGCCGATGACCTGGCATGACCTGCGCGGCGTGTCTGACGCGGCTACTCAGCTCGCCCAACTCAGCGCCGAGGCCGCCCAAGCACCGTTCGATCTGGCCTGTGGCCCGCTGATGCGC
>NZ_JAHKSP010000072.1:0-25462 GCF_021733735.1 Mycetohabitans sp. B2 | reverse complement strand
GCGCTGACGCGTTTGCGCACCAGGCGTATGAAGTACCGCAGGGCGAGCTCGAGACCACGCTGGCTCAAATTTGGTCCGAATTGCTCGGTGTGGAGCAAGTGAGCCGACACGATAATTTCTTCGCACTGGGGGGACATTCGCTGCTCGCGGTGCAGATGATTAGCCGGAGTCGCACCGCTTTGGGTATCTCCATTCCGATGCCCGTCCTGTTTGAAGCACCGACCCTTGCCGCGCTAGCGCAGCGTGTATCGGCACAAGAGAACGTGCGGGACGAGTCCTTTGCTGTGCTACTGCCGATTCAACCTCATGGTGCTCGACCTGCGCTTTTCTGTGTCCATCCTGTGACTGGGTTAAGTTGGCACTATCGGGGCCTGGTGAGCCATTTGGAGGCAGATCAACCGGTCTATGGCTTACAAGCTCGTGGACTTGACGGTGGCTCGTCGCCCGCTCTCACGATCGAGGCGATGGCTCTGGACTATGTTCAGCAAATCCGCTGTATTCAGCCGCATGGGCCTTACTATCTGCTAGGTTGGTCATTTGGCGGCAAAGTTGTCCATAGCATGGCAACGCAGCTTGAACAACAGGGCGAACGGGTCGCGTTATTAGCGGTGCTTGATGCTACGCCGGGTCATGTGCAGCTGGATAACAAGCCGGAGCTCGCCGAAGACGATTTTTACCATCTGTTTGTACGTCACGCTGTAGGCAGTTTGGCGGAAGCCAGCCATTATTTGTGGGATAAAACCCGTGCAGTGTTTGAAAATAATGTTCAGCTTGTTCAACGTTTTTCGCCACGTATTTATGGTGGTGACATGTTGTTTTTTAGGGCAGCAGTGGCCCCAAATGCCTGGACTCAAATTATTTCGCCGGAGGTATGGCAGCCTTACGTGTTAGGCAATATCGAAGTTCACGATATCGCTTGCCAACATTACGACATGGAGTTGCCCGTGCCTACTGCACATATTGGTCGCATTTTGCGCCAGAAGCTGAATATGCTACAGGGAGAACAAAAAAACGACAATAAAGAGGAAGCGCTAATATGATTAATTATCTACCCCTAAACAATTTGCCAAGGCTGATGCAGCAAGGCGCGGAAGCTGAAACGGTGTGGCGGGACAGATGTGTATCTTGGTGAAGCCGAACGTCAGGCGTATTTGGCCAAGAGTAAAGCACGAATCTATGCGTCGAGTTAAGGTATTGATTCAGTCAACTTGTCTCGTGGACGCATGGCCGTGTCAGCTCCGCCTCGCGTGTCAAGGGTGTCTAAACGAGAACCAATTAGCGCTCGTTTGTGGCAAGCGTTTGGAGAATACCGGCCTGCGGGCGTAATGCCGTTCAGTTAAGGTCCTCGAGTCAGGTATCGAACGGTGTAGCGGAAAGGTCTGGACTTGACGGCCCGAGCGCAACTGCGCCCGGGCCGTTTTTCGTTGGGAAGCTGCTTGAGCCGTTCGCGCAGGCGAGCGAGCAGCGCTGGGAGTTTGCTGTACGAGCGGCGTTACCGCCGCCCATGTCATTTCGTATTGGATTGTATGCAATGCGCGCACGAAGCTCAGTGCCTCGGGAGCATGCCGGGCCTGGAGCGCAGCCTTGGCCATCTCGAGACGAATCAGGTTGTAGGCAATCAGAGTGCCCCAGAACTCCTGGTAGGCGCCCTCGACGGTCTGACTGCGAAGGGTCAACTCCCTACCCAGCATCGGCGGTTTCCATTCACGGTAGCTGGTCTCAATCTGCCAGCGACGTTCGTAGCAGCAGACGATGTCTGCTGCTTTGAAACGCTGTCGATCACTCAGGAGGTGAGTCATACCCGCTGTCGACCACGCGCATGCGCACTATCTGATCGCCGGGCTCGCCGCTGAGCACCTCCCAACGCGTATTAGACTTGCCTGGCATGATGAAATGCTGGTTCTTTGCGCCCGAGACCAGGTTGCACAGCAACTAGGCTGCCAGAAATCCTTTGTCTAACACGGTAATGGAGTGGTCCGGCACACGCGGGATAAGTTGACGCGCCGAGACCATTTCATTGATGTCGTAAGAGCCAAATTCCGTATCGCGCACCAGGTGAGTAGGGATGGCCGTGAGCGTGACTGCGCGCAGTTGGGGACAACTGCCCACCCGGTCATGCGTGGCCGAGGATGAGCCGAAATGCTCGTGGTTGACCGCACTGTCGGTCGTGCGCAGCGTGGTGCCTGCGCGCGCATGTGGCAGGCGCGTTGCTGGACTATATGGTGCCAAGCGCATTTTTGAGGCTCGACGCGTTTGCCCTTACGTCGAACGGCAAAATCGACCGCCGGGCGTTGCTGGCGCCCGACAGCGACGCTTTTGTGCTGCAGAATTATGAGGCGCCCCAGGGCGATTTTGAAGCTGCGCTCGCCGCCCTATGGGCTGAATTGCTCGGCATGCGGCGTATCGGGCGTCACGATGATTTCTTCGCACTCGGCGGGCATTCGTTGCTGGCTCTGCAAATGACGCAACGTTGTCGTGCCACGTTGGGCGTGACCATCCCGGTGCATGAGCTATTCAGCCGGCCGAGCATCGCGGCGCTGAGCAAGGCCATGCTTGCGCCCTCGGCCGCGCCGCATGAGTCCTTCCCAGTGCTGGTGCCGATTCGGGTGCCGGCTAAGCGTGCCCCGCTTTTTTGCATCCATCCTGTCAGCGGGCTCAGTTGGCACTACCGGAACCTGGCTTCACACCTGCCGCCCGAGCAGCCGGTCTATGGCATCCAGGCCCGGGGCTTCGACGATCCTTCGTTGTTGGCCACGAGCATCGACGCGATGGCGCTCGACTACATCCAGCAGATGCGGCGCATCCAGCCAGACGGGCCATACTACTTGCTGGGATGGTCACTGGGCGGCAATATCGCGCACAGCATGGCGACGCAGCTCGAGCAGCAGGGGGAGCGCATCGCGCTGTTGGCCGTGCTGGACAGCATGTCTGACCATCGCTGGCGGGGCGACAGTTTCCAGCCAGAACTGGATGCAAGTTATATCAGGTCGCTGGCGCGGTACGAGGGGGGACCCTGGGGCGGCCGACGGGGCGGCGGATCCTCGGCGCTCATCGCGCCGGACGCCTGGCGCCCCTATGTGCTGGGGAAGATCGAGACCCATGACATCGCGTGCACGCACGACGATATGGACCGGCCGGGCCCGTCGGCGGAAATCGGCCGCGTGCTGCGGGAAAAGCTTGATCAACTGCACGGCGTGCCGTTGCACGAGCGCAGCCGGATGATAGCAGCCTGAACGTTGGCACCGCATCCCGATATCGGACGCGGTGCGATGAGATGTGCGCCAGTGAGGCATGTCACGCCGCATGCACGGTATGCACGTGCGTTTCCAGATAGAATTGACACTTTAATCTAAATTAGGCGTTGTCAACCAAGGGTTTTCCCTAATATGTTCGAAAACAGACTTTACATTTGCGATTTAGAACATTAAATTTCGCGCAGCGATGTAGTGGGCGTAATGACGGGACTGAATGTTCAAAAACGAACATTGATGGCCGGACTGCCTCGCCTCGCGCGGCACTGCACTGTGTAGACGGTGCAGCATTCAATAACGGCCAAACCGACGGAGACAGTCATGGAAGGCAAGTACGTCCTGGCGCTGGACCAGGGCACCACCAGCTCGCGCGCGATCGTGTTCGACCGCGGGGGCAATATCGTATCGACTGCTCAAAAGGAATTCCGCCAGATCTACCCTCAACCTGGCTGGGTTGAGCACAATCCGCAGGAAATCTGGTCGACCCAGGCGGGCGTTGCCGCTGAAGCCGTCGTGCGCGCGGGGCTGAACGGCGGGTCGATCCACGCATTGGGGATCACGAATCAACGTGAGACGACAATCGTATGGGATCGTGATACCGGGCTGCCGATTTATAACGCTATCGTCTGGCAGGACCGGCGCACCGCCGATTTTTGTGCTGAGCTCAAGGAACGTGGGCTTGAGGGCACGGTTCGCGCGAAGACCGGCTTGCCGATCGATGCTTATTTCTCCGCGACGAAGATCCGCTGGATCCTAGACAACGTCGCCGGCGCGCGCGAGCGTGCTAAGCAGGGCAAACTCGCGTTTGGCACGGTTGATAGCTGGCTGATTTGGAATTTCACGCGTCACAATACGCACGCGACGGACGTGACCAATGCGTCCCGCACGATGCTGTTCAATATCCATACGCTGGACTGGGACGACGAATTACTCGCCGAACTGGATATTCCGCGTAGCATGATGCCGCAGGTCAAACCGTCCTCGGGGCTGTACGACGCGACGAAGACCACCGTGTTTGCGTCGCGGATTCCGATCGCCGGCGTGGCGGGCGATCAGCATGCCGCGCTGTTCGGGCAAATGTGCATCACGCCCGGCATGGTCAAGAATACGTATGGCACGGGCTGCTTCCTGGTGATGAACACCGGCGACAAGCCGATTGAGTCGCGCAACAACCTCGTGACGACGATTGCCTGGCAAATCGACGGCAAGACCACCTATGCGCTGGAGGGCAGCATTTTCATCGGCGGCGCCGTGGTGCAATGGCTGCGCGACGGGCTGGGAATCATCAAGCAGGCGGCCGATATCGAGGCGTTGGCCGCCTCCGTGCCGCACAGCGATGGCGTGTTCCTAGTGCCGGCCTTCGCGGGCCTGGGCGCGCCGCATTGGAATCCGCACGCACGCGGCACATTGTTCGGCGCCACGCGGGGTACCACGGCTGCGCACATTGCCCGCGCCGCGCTGGACAGCATTGCCCATCAATCGTTTGACGTGCTCAAGGCAATGGAGGCCGATGCAGGCCAGCCGATCACCGAGCTGCGCGTCGATGGTGGCGCGGTCGAGAACAATCTGCTGATGCAATTTCAGGCGGACATCCTCGGCGTGGACGTGGTGCGCCCGCGCGTGACGGAGACCACCGCGCTGGGCGCCGCCTACCTTGCAGGGCTGGCGACTGGATACTGGGACGGCATCGCTGAGGTCTGCGACCAGTGGCAGCTGGACAGGCGCTTCACACCGGCGCTGGAGTCGGAGGAGACGGCGCGGCACAGGGCAGGTTGGCAGCGCGCGGTATCCGCCGCGATGATGTGGGCGGCGGCCTGATCAACGACAACGGAGATTATCATGACCCATGCGTTGATCGCAGAATTTATCGGAACTGCCCTGTTGGTATTGCTCGGCGACGGCGTCGTCGCCAATGTGATCCTGGCGCGCACGAAGGGCCACAATAGCGGGCTGATCGTGATCGCGATAGGCTGGGCAATGGCTGTATTCGTGGGCATCGTCTGTTCGGCCGCCTACAGCGGTGCGCACCTGAACCCGGCCGTGTCTGTGGCGCTCGCCGTCGCTGGCAAGTTCGCGTGGGCCAAGGTGCCGGCCTATGTGGCTGTGCAAATGCTCGGCGGCATGGTTGGCGCGTTCCTGGTCTGGCTTGTCTATCGTAAGCATTTCGAGTCGACGGATTGCCCGGACACAAAGCTCGCGGTGTTCTGCACGGGCCCGGCGATTCGCAATACGCTGGGCAACCTCACGTCAGAGATTGTCGCCACGTTCGTACTCGTGTACGCAGTGCTGCACATGGCTGCGCCGTCTGTGGGCCTGGGCGCGATCAACGCGCTGCCGGTTGCATTGCTGGTGTTGGGCATCGGTGTGTCGCTTGGCGGCACGACCGGCTATGCGATGAACCCGGCGCGGGACCTGAGCCCGCGGATTATGCATGCACTGCTGCCCATACCGGGCAAGCGCGACAGTGACTGGGGCTACGCGTGGGTGCCGGTCGCTGGCTCGTTGATCGGCGGTGTGCTGGCGGCGGTGGTTTGCGTGCTCCAGGGATAGAACGGAGCCGCCTTCCGCCCGGCTGAGCGTCCGAGGACGCCAGTGCGCGATCAATATAAAGAGAACCCGGTGCCGGCGCCTGCCGGTGCAGCCGCGCTTGACGGCTCGGCGGCGCGCCGTGCTGCGCGGTCGGCTAGGCCGCTCAGCTCAACGCATCCATGCGTGCCGGTCCCCCTGTCTGGGAGGCCGGCCACCGCATATCGCGGCAACAGCTTGGACACCCAAATGAGCGGCGTGGTGGCCGGGGTCTGTGGCGCGTCCATCGTTGACGCGCGTGGCCGTCACCGCGATCCGCGGATCCGCGCCTTTACGCTCCGCGGCCGGGCCGTTGTGCGCCGCGTCATCCGGTTTGGCGTGTCCCCGGTTGGGGCGTCACTGCGCATTTTTCGTGCCGATCATGATCCGCTTCAGTGCGCACCGCTTCCGCGAAACGCTCCAGGGCGGTGACCGAGCCGTGCACGCTTTGATACTGTTCACGCCCGATCTTCCCGTCGAGCGTCACGAAAAAGCCGGACTGTTTTGCAAGTTCGAGGATGTCCATCCTGCTACAAGCCTCCATCCCAAATACTGCCGTTTTTGATCGCTGCCACGCATGCGACCAGCATATGCCCACGCTACCTCATACTTCCATGCTACACGCTTACCGGCGCAGCGATGGAATGATTGGTGCGTTGCCCTGCCAGCAACGGCCTAGATGCGCCGTTTGCCCGAGCGCGTCGAACGCCCTATGGCGAAAATAACTGTTGCGGGAATCGTGCCTGCTCGGCCAGTCAATGTGACCGTGGTGACGGCGGGCGTGCCGCACGGACGACGCTCGAGCTGGGCGGGGCGGGAACGCGCGAGCCGGCACGTGCCGGGACCAGCCGCACCAGCGTAATCTCTGATGGTGCGCCAATGCGCTTTGGCGGCCCCCAATACCCGGTGCCGCGACTCGTGTAGACCCATAGCTGCGATAGCCGGTGCAGGCCAGCGGTGAACGGCTGTTGCAGCCGCACGAAGAAATTCCACGGGAAGAACTGGCCGCCATGCGTGTGCCCAGATAACTGCAGCGTGTAGCCTGCTTGCACGGCTGCCGATGCGGTACGCGGCTGGTGGGCCAGCAGGATCCTCACGGCGGCATGCGGCGGTGCCCCGCGTAGCGCACCGGCCGGATCGCTGGCATGCGCGGCGTCGAAGTGACCCGCCGAATAGTCCGTGACGCCGGCCACTACGACGCACGCCGTACCGTGGCCGATGACCACGTGTTGGTTCATCAGCACGGTTAGGCCAAGCCGCTCGAATTCGTCGATCCACGCGTGCGCACCGCAGTAGTATTCGTGATTACCGGTGACCAGGAATACGCCGTGCCGCGCTTGTAGCTGCCCCAGCGGCCGGGTATGGGGCGCCAGTTGCTCGACGCGGCCATCGACGATATCTCCGGTGATCGCGATCAAGTCCGGCCGCAGTGCATTGACCGCCTCGACGATCGCCTCGACATAGCCGCGTTTAATCGTCGGCCCGACATGGATGTCGCTGATCTGCGCAATGGTGAAGCCGTCCAATGCGTCCGGCAGCCCGTCGATCGGGACCTCGACAGTTACCACGCCTGCGCGCCGGCGTGCATTGACGAAGCCCGCGAGCGAGGCTAGCAGCGCAAGCGCGGGCACGACGGGTGCCGAATTACGCTGCCATTGCTCAAGCGGCCAGTGCGCGGCGAGCGCGGCATCGAGCACATGCACGAAGAGCAATGCAACGTCGCGCGCGAACGTGAGCACAAGCAATGACGAGAAGAATCCCATCGCCAGCATGCCCGCCCACGCAAGCCAGTCGGAAAGCGGCTGTCGTTCGATTGCCTGCGCCAGCATCCCGAATAGAATCAATATGATGGACAGTCCCAGGCACGCGACTGCCGCGTCGCGCACGGCGGGGCCGCCTGGCAGTACCGGCACCAAGCGCACGCCGACGTAGAGATGCATCAAAATACCAATCGTGATGATCCGGATTAGAAAACTATAGCGTCGCATGAAATCCTTTCGCGGTAAGCCGCCTGCGCGATGGCTGGACGGGTGCATGGCCATTCTAGCGGTAGATTCACATACGGCGCCTGACCGGCTCACGAAAATCGCAATGGAACCCTAGATTCAGCCCGTGACGTTAAGCGGACAGGCGATCGTGCTCAAGTTGCTCAGCCTCGACCACGGCGACGCATTGGAGGAGGCCGTCACCGACTGCCGGCTATGGGAGTGATGGGCGTCAAGAGGCTGCACCGACGTCTGAAATCGGTGCAACGTGGTATGCGATGTGGTCTGCGTGCCCCGGTGAAGCGGTATCAGCGCACCGCGGTGAATACGGAAGCGAAGCTGCTGTTGCTCACCCATGCGTTCGAGCGGCTTGATGCGATTGCGGTCGAATTCCGCACTCGTTACATGAACACCGCGGCGCGGTCGGCGATCCTACAATTGGGTACGAAGGGGTACGAAGCGGGACGGCAACTTGCGCAATCACCCGCTCGCGGCTGACGGCAGCTATCGCGACACGGTAGTGCTTTCGATTTGGGAATTCGAATGGATGGCGGTGCGTAACAATTTGCGTGTCTGGCTGCAGCGCGATCCTGCATAGTGAGCACGCGACGGGTCCGCCAACGTCGTTTCCAGTCACGCAGTAAAATGCGAACGTGGTTGGCGCTTGCGCCGGCCGTCAAAACGCCATGTGACGGCGCGTTACCAGCGCGTGTTTGTACGGCGACTTTTTTACTTTACGTGACTACTGGATAGCCACCTACAGGGCAGAGCAGCGTTTCATGGCAATGTGCACAGGCACAATAGAGGCTGGCGGCGCCAAGCCTGCCGCGTCTATTTCCAGCAACAACAAGGGCCTTGCTTACAATAACCAATGAAACGCATTCTCGTGGTCAAAGTCACGTCGCTTGGCGACATTGTGCAGGCGCAGCCCGTTGTGTGGGACCTGCGGCGCGCCTTTCCTGAAGCCCGGATCGATTGGGCGGCGGACGAGGCGTTTGCCGACGTGGTCCGCTGGAATCCGGGCGTTGACCGCGTGTTGTGCGCGCCGCTGCGGCGTTTCAAGAAAGCGCGTAATCTGGACGACCTGCGCGCCATCATCGCGTCGATCCGCACGTTGCGCAGCGAGCGCTATGATCTGGTGCTCGATATTCATGGCGTCTACAAAAGCGCGATCATTGCATTCATCGCCCGGTCGCGACGGCGTTATGGCTACTGCCGCGAGAACCTCGGCGAGGCAGGTGCAGCATTCGCGTATACCGACCGGTTTGACCGGCGGAATTCGTTGAACGCGTGGTATGCAATGCGCCGCAGTGTCGGCGATGCACTCGGCTATGCGGTCGAAGGGCGCCCGCATTTCGGCCTGAAGCTGCCGCCAGCGTTGCCGCTGTCGGCGATCGGCGATTCGGGGCGGCGCGCCATGTTGTTCCACGCGACCTCAACTGATGTAAAAAAGTGGCCGGTTGGGCATTGGATCGACGTGGCCCGGGCCTTGGCTGCGCGAGGCCTGCAGGTCCTACTGCCATGGGGCTCGGAACGGGAGCACGACGAAGCATGTCGGATCGCCGCGGGTGTGCCGCAAGCTCAGGTATTGCCCAAGCTCACGGTGACAAAGTGTGCGCAGTTCATCGAAGCATCGGAACTCGTGGTCGGCATGGACACCGGATTCTCGCATCTTGCCTATGCACTCGACAAGCCGACCGTGATGATCTTTACCGCGACTTCGCGTTCGCATTTCGGCATCGACATACCGGGTCGCGCCATCTCAATCGGGGACGAAGGGCGCCCGCCCGCCGTGTCCGATGTGCTGGCTGCAATCGACTCGGTGTATCCGTGCGGGGTTGCAAGTCCCGTTTCCACTGGTCCCCGTGTCAAACCGGTCGCGGTCGTGAAGTCGCGTCCGACGATAATTCCGCTCCGGCATGAGGCAGCTTGACCGTGCCGGCGCGCGGCCCTCGTCGATACGCCGGGCAACGGACCTGTCACGGGTGAGCAGACTACTGGCGGCTCAGGGCCATTCGATCGAGACCGTTCAGTTGCTCCTTGGGCATGCCAAGCTATTTGATAGTGAACGCAGCGTAATAAAAGCCAGCAAATTAGAAGAAGCGGGGCTTCAATGCTCCATTTTTTGGGCCTTGCATTTTTGGGTGATGCTAGTGCATATTAAAAATATATAATATTTTTACCTAGCAAGGTAAAGAATTGGTTTTGCAGGCGTAGCGTAGCGGAGCCTGCCACCCGAAAATAAGAAGCCTTTTAAGGGAAAATGATCATGGCTGAAATCCGGTTTGCCAGACTTGTGCCGCTCGATTTAAAAGTTGAGACGTCCGCGTCGGCTGAGGCGACTTTGAACATGTTGGCTTGCGTTGAGTAGAGGAAAACGACGAGCTTGTCGGAACCATAAGCTTTCGCCGCGAAACTGCGCGTTACCACACCGTTGCTTACACCACAGTCCTGCGTGCGGGACTCCCGGACAAGCGAATCCATGTGCTCTACTTGATCGGGAGCGACGGCGTGGTCCCCTCCGCGCTGATGGCGATGGTCGAGTATGCGGGGTTTCGGCGCTGGACGCGAGCGCTCCCGAATCGTGGATTATCGGAGATCTCGGAATTTGCCCCGTCAGTGGTAGCAAGTGCCATCAAGGCGGGCCGGTGCAGAATTCCGCAGCTTCGAAACCATACTATTCCCCGGGACTGGGCGGGGCAAAAACTGCGTGCGGTGTCGATTCTTCATCACTGGACCAGCATTCTTGGGCGGCCTCGTGGCTCGGTTCAATGCGGTTGGGGTATCGCTCACCACCACGGCGGAACGGCTACGTGAACTGGAGAACGAAATTTGCCGGCTTGAAGACGGTCAATTCAATGTGGAGGTGCCAAGCGATAATACAGGCAGCCTTACGCGTGCATACGAGCGTCGCGACCGGGTACTGGATGAAGGCGACGGGATTGCCCATATCTGGCATGCTATCTATTGGCTTGTCGAAAAGTGTAGGGCAACGCTGACTGCGCCGACCGAGGGCAAGCAGCAAGTGAAGCTCGTACTTGCTGGCGAAGTCGAAGATCTGCAGGCTGCTCTTTCAGAGTGCAGCGAATTGAGTTTTACAACGCTGTGTGCCAGCGCGCGACGGTCTATCCGAATGAGAGTGTTGTGCTCGCCAACCTCCGGCGAGGGCGGGTGCTTGACGCAATGCTCTCGCGGAGCGGAAAACCAACGATCTTCGCATCTCTGACAGAATCGGAGGCTCTCTCCGTCGGGAACCAATTCGTCGAATTGTTGATGGCTAGACTCGGTCGTAACGACACCCAGGCTCTCGTCGAAGGGAAACTTCTCCTCGATGATCTAGGCATAACCAAAGATGTGGACCGACTGCTGCAGGGGGCATTCTACAGTTCGATTCGACTGCTCGATATGCGGAGAAAGGCCTAACGTATGAAAAAGACCGACCCCACTCAATTGCTCGGTGAACTATGCAAGGACGCGCATCCGAGAACGGCCGCATCCCTGCGAATCATCTTTTAAGTCTGCCAGGAGCAGGAAGAGCGCCGCAGCGCAGACTATTCGGTAGCCACCATCGGAAAATTGGCAAACGCCCGGGGCGGCCCGAGCGCGCCGGCCATCCGAAACAAGACCGGCGAACGGTACCGCGCATTGATTGCCGCATACGCCGATCATGCTGGTGGAAGAAAAAAGGTGCGACCCCGAAGTCCTCTGCGGTTGACGAACTCCTTGAGGGCGTCTCGGATCCGGTCCTCCGCGCTCGCATCAACCTGCTAATAGCCGATCTAGAGTCCACCAGAGCGCAGTTGCTTGCGGCACGACATCTTGCCTCGAAAAATTCAGTCCTGGTCCTCAGCGGCCCGGAGGCGCTCGCCACTGCCCCTGCGCAACCAGACGCTGCTTTAACCTCTCAAGAGAAGAAGTCTTTCGCTGCGGCGATTTCGGAGAAGACGTTGGAACACTGGGGCTGGTTGATTGACAGTAATGGCCGGTCCTTACCGATCGCGGCCAGGTCGTCTTCGGTGCCGGCTTCGCTACCACAATCTATTCACAAAGGACCGCATCCGGCCGGATTTCGAACGAACAGGTGTACATCCTCGTCGCACGCGACCGTGCTAGACAAACGCTGGACTTCGTGCCCAGCAAAGGTCCAGTGACAGCCCCGCAATTGCACGAACACCTATTCCCCCGTCTGGCTCCGCACGTACAAAACGTCAATACCTACTACAGCCGGCTGCGCGACGACTGCGCTTGGTCCAGTTGCTGACCTATCTGTTTGCATGACGTGAGTATTTCTAACGCACAATTCCTAACCTAAAAGACCGCCCCCAAGCAGCGTCTTTAACATCGCCCGGCTAACGCGGTTGTCGGTTAACACTAGCCCAATGCCACTGAGGCCGTTCATGAGTCCCAGATGATGCTTTCCTGGTCCGTGTGAACGCACAGCCAAATGGTTTCGATCTCGGATCATGCCCATCACCGCCGCGGCTTCTAGCTGCTCAGCGTGAGATTCACATGCCCTTTTTCTCAACATATCTTGGGCAATCCGTAGCACGGCGATGGCGCCGAACTGGCCGCAACACACGTGATCAGCTGGCGACGCTGCAGCGCACAGCGAAGCGAGGATTGCGTCGAGCTCGCGCTCCGCCGTTGCCTCCCACAACTCGGTTTCGAACATGCTGAGTCGTCCGAGAGCCACGCCGGCAAGTCCATGGCACCAGCTGTGATGCAAGGCGTCGTTACCCCTCAGGGCAATCGAAAATCTGCTCTCCCATCCGTCGTTGCCGATGCCCAGTGTGCTTCGGTCATGCGTCAGCAACCGTTGGGCGCAGTCGCGATACCGGTTGACGCCGGTGTGATGATGTAACCGCGTCAGCGCGGCTATCATGCCTGACGCCCCTGCGACAAATCCCGGCGGATGTGGAGCGAGGCCCCGCTGCGCATCCGTCATCGGGTACCAGGCGCACGCATCATGTACCAAGCGATCGCCGATGGTCATTGCGATGCGTAGCGCGTTATCCGAATCAAGCATCAGCAGTGGGCCGACTAAGCCGGTGGCGCCTTCGATCAAGTCGAGCGCCGCGTTGGTAAGCCATCTTTCGTCTAAGCCCTCCAGCAGCCTGGACGCCAGCTCCCGCCCTGCACTCGCTGCCGACGGTGCGATGTTGGTCGCACATATGGCCATCAGCGCGAGTAACTGACCGCCACATCCTGCAAGACCGAGCGGCTGGTCACGCCACCATCGAGACAATGCTGCGCCGGGTTGCCCCGCCAGCACCTCGAGCGGTTGGATCATGCGCTTGACCCACACATCGAGGCCGAATCGCGACGACTGTGCGAGCGGTGAACCGGCAAGGCAGGCAAAGAAAGCAGCAATGCCCAGCGTACCGCTATATGGCGACAACCCCAGCGGGCGGAAATGAAACCGCCGGCCGTCCCGCGCCATGTCGAAACCCAGCCACTCGGGGCGATCGTCGAAGATGCGGCCAACCAGGTCAGCAGCGACGGACCGGACCATGTGCAGGCGTTCATCCGGGGACAAAGGCCGCGCTTGCGGCGTTGGCGACGCCCTTTCTCCGACCGGGCCGGCATGGGCCCTGAGCGTTTTTGCGGCGACCAGTCCATCGATCACCAACAGTTGGAATTCAATAACATCAAGGTCCAATGACTGCAGGCGGCGCCGACAATCGTCCAGTCCGTTCGCTTCGAAATAGCCCTCGATGGCGCGTTCGCCGGTTCCCAGCAGTAGGCAATTCTGGTCGAGGCGGTGGGTGAAATATGGAATGTCGAGCTGCGCCATCTGAGATCGCTCAGCTGCAAGCGCCGACCAGTTCTCCAGGGGCGAAGCCGAGGTCGAAAACAGTCGCGCCAGCGGCTCGAGCGTGAGCCGCTGCGCATGCGCGGAGCGAAGGGCGCCGGCCTGTAGTTGTTGCTGCCCGATTGCGGAATAGATACGCGTTGCCCGTAACACGACGCGCCCGGTGAGGCCTGCGAAACGGTCCAGGATACCGCCGGTCTTCAGCCAGGCGTCGCGTTGCCTGATGATGACGCTGCCTTGCAGCCGGAAGCCTTCGCTGAAAGTCGCAAGGTGGCATGCAAAGGGATTAGCTTGTCCTCGCCCCACCGGTAAACTGGCAGGCTGCTGATCGAGGACGTCGACCGTGCCGAACGTCATGGCGTCACAGTTGATGTTCCGCCAACCGCTGACTGGACGACACTCGAGCGCCGATGAGGCAACGCCAAACGCGCTGGTATCGATCGCTTGCCGTTGCGTGCTCACCAATAACCAAACGGGAAACAGTTCGGTGCGCGCGACCGATTCCTCGAAACGTGCTTGCAAGGCGGAACCGAGCAGCACCGAGTCCGGTCGTGATACGGCCCGCAGGTCCGCCCGTACCACGGGCTCGAACAGTGTTTCGGCGTCGATCAGGAACAGGTTGGTTGAGCTCGCGATCAGGTTTTCATGATGGCCATCGGTGCAACCGAGCACATACAGGATGGCGCACAACCGGCCGGCGTGCAGGTAGAACAGCGAGAGCGCCTGTTCATCGGCGCACGGGCGGTGCATGGCGACCTCCATATACCCGTAGCCAGCCCTTGGCAGCACTTTCAGCGATGCCAGCGCAGGCAAATGAGCGATAACGTCACGGTCGCCGAGCAGGCGCTGAAATGCAAAATCGATTGCCATGTCTCGCGGCTTGTACACGACTTTCCACTCTTGCCTGTTATCCGAAAAGCCGAGCATTGCCACTGTGCGCCCGTGGCGGTGGCGATCACCGCTATCCTGGCCGATCCGGACCAGGCGGGCATGCACGGGTATGCCGAATTCGGCCAGCAAGACCTGGCGGTCGTCGTGCACCCGCAGCAGGATTTCTGCGCTGCTGTCCAGCCAAAACATGACGGTCTGCGCCAGCAGGCGCCCAAGCACGGGGAAATCGCCCAACAGCCTCGCTAGGCCGTCGCTGCGATGCTGCTGGATGAAGCTCCGGTAGCGTTCACGCGACGGCGGCCCGGACTGATCATCGTCGGCGCCAAAACAGGCGCAAACCGCCATACCCACGCCGCAGTCAGCCTTGAACAGTTCCCAAACCGCGTACTGGCTCAGCAGGCAGAGTCGCGCCAGCAATGTGTCGGCCAAATCCCGATCCGCCGGGGCCGCAGGCGGCGCGCCGAGTGATGCATCGACGCGAAGGTGCAACCATGCCAGCGCTGCGTCCACGGCCGGTCGCCACAGGTCGACGAAGGGAAGCTGCTGGCCCGAAGCCGACAGTGCCACGTCTTCCAAGCGCCAGGCGCTGGAGCTTGACGCCTTGATCGCCGCACAGAGTTGCGCCAGAGTCTCGCGGCACGCATCGTCGTCGGTATTGGGGAACGGAGTCTTGCCAGCCAGCGCCGTCTGCCATGGTGGAGACAGTGGGAGGGGTAGTGGACGGAAACTCATGTTTGCATTTTCCATGGGCGGCAGGCGGCGCGATTGGGCGCATTTTTATGCGCGCTATGAGCCGCTGACATCGATGTTATTCGCGAGCTCAGATTGTTGAAGGCGACCACAACATTATCTTGCCTGTTATGCCAATATCAACTATAAATATCAGCGTAGTATTGGTCATTTTACAACGAGTTATTGGAAGGAAACTATTATGAGTTCAATTCAGCAGTTTCGCACCAAGTTGGAGTCTGATCCGGAATTTGTTAAGAAAATCAAGAACTGTGCCAATTCGAGTGAAATCATCTCGGTCGCCCAAGCCGAAGGCATTAGCTTGTCGGAGGCGGACTTGGCCAAAGCTCTGGTCAACAGCAATACCGACCTGACGGATGAAGAACTCGAATCCGTCTCTGTCGGTACCCCGATGGCCGCGGCCCTCATCAAGTAAGCAGCCGGCGCGGCTCGGGATTGGACCGATGTGCCTGAGCGGCGCCGTTTAGCTGAAGCATAAGGATGGCGCTGCCATGCCAACCAATCTAGTGACGTCGATGCGCCTGATCGCCGCAACCGACACTCTGTCGTCAATTGGTCCCATTCTCGCCGAGTACGATATTCATGGCTATGCCGAACATACACCGGCCGGCATTGCGTCCATTCGCTCCATTGAAGTATTCAGGGGCAATCCGAGATCGGGTTATCTCAACCTGGGCAAGGGTTTCGGCTTCGACGCCGCGCTCGCTTCCGGCTATATGGAGGCGATCGAAGTATCTACTATCGAACAGGCGCCGCAGGTGCCGGTTCTGAGCACGGGCGACCTGGCCCCGGTATCTCTTGTCTATACTGCGGCGAGAAAAGCCGCTCAACGCGCTGGCATGCTTGATGACAAAGAGAGACATCGTCCTGTAATTGGCGGCGTGGACTTGTTGACGTCGATGCAAGTGTATGGCTATGTCGACGAAAATTTTTTGCCCCAGCAATGGGGTGGTGAAAGGCTCCACCTGTCGACTGACGGTCTGGCAAGCGGCAATTCATTGGCCGAAGCGCGTCTGCACGCCATTTACGAGCTGCTCGAACGTCATGTGGCGGCATCAAGCCTGCGGGCGCTAGGGCAAGTATTGTCCATCGCCCTGGAGGATATTCCGTTGACGTTGCGCAAAGCCTTGGACGAGATTGAACAGGCTGGCTGGCGCAGCGAATTCTTTCTGCTCGGATGGACACTGGGGGTCACGGTCATCCAGTGCGCATTGTCGCCCCTGACAGCTGCGAAGGCTGGACGGTCGGACGTGCACTTCGGCTGGGGTGCACATCACAGCCTGTCGATTGCGGTGGCGCGCGCGCTTGCCGAAGCCGTGCAGGGCTGGGCTACGCGTGCTGCCTGCCAGCTGGGCAACATCCCGCCAGCGCGGATGAAGGGGGGAATGTTGCTCTCCAGCGAGCAACTCATGGGCTTGAAGTCGGGCTCGCCAGTGGGCGAGCAGATCCTGCATGCGCACCTGCGCGCCTGCCGCAGCGCGCCAGCGTCCTTGGGCGAAGCCGACGAGGGCACGCTGGCTGCCGCCCCGGTGGCGTTGGAACAGGTCCTCTCTCGCGCGCGCGAGGCGGGCATCTCGCATGTTCTGTCATGGACGCTTTCGCCGCCACACCGCCCCTTCGCGGTCGTCAAATGCGTGATTCCGGAATTTGAATCGTTGTTCTCCTGAGCCCCTGTCCAGCAGGGGCGATTGCGCTAGGGCAGTGTGAAGCGCCAGATGGCCGGCCGCACCTCACCGAACAAGATATGAAAATAACCAGGGAACTGGGCTTCTCCCCAGCTACGATCGTCTGTCGGTTCCAAATAGAAATCCAGCTTTAGACCCGCCGATGCCGCATGCGACTCAACGTTGGTCCGGCCACGAATCGCATAGCCGAACAGCGACAGTGAGTCGAGCGTGCCATCAAGCGGCACCATGTCGACGATGAACACCACCGCGCCGCGCCGCGCCACCCTTGCCGCTTCGCGGAAAAAATCCGCTGTCGGCACATAGCCCATTGCATAGCAGCAGAGCAAGGCGTCGAAGCTGCCGTTGGGCTCGGGTATGTTGCAAATATCAGCGCAATGCGTGCGCCACGTAGATCCCGCGGCATCAAGCGCGCGGCGATCTTGATCGACCAGACAGAATGACAAGTCGGGCCGCCGCGCTCGCATCCGTGCCGCGACGCAGCCGTTGCCGGCGCCCAGGTCGAGCACGTTTGCCCCGATGGGCAACTCGGCCCAGACGAGCAGCTGGTCGATGTGACCCTGATCGGTTGGCGCGAAACGGAACGCTTGCTTCACGCTGAGCGGCGAGGACGCGGCCGTAGGCCCCGCGTCCGGCAACGGGGGGATTGAGGTCCGCATGCGTCACTCCGTCACTGCCCGGATGCTCAGTGTCGGGCGATCGCGGCGATGCGGCGCGCACCACCGGCAGTCCGGGCTGGCCTCCATCCGCAATTCGTCGAAGCGCTCACTCAATGCATCGTAGGTGAGCAGGCGTCCTACGAGCGGCTCGCCGATGCCCAGCAGAATCTTCAGGGCCTCCGTGGCCATGAGGGTGCCGATCACGCCCGGTAACACGCCAAGCACGCCGGCTTCAGCGCACGAGGGAGTCAAGTCGCGTGGCGGCGGCTCGGGGAACAGGCAGCGATAGCACGGCCCACCGTTTGGCCCGGCCGGATGGAATGCCGATACCTGGCCTTCGAAGCGAAAGATCGCCCCGTAAATCATGGGGATACCGTGCTTCACGCAGGCATCGTTGACGACATAGCGCGTGGCGATGTTGTCGCTACCATCGATGACAAGATCATAATCGGCCAGTATGGCCTCGGCGTTCGCGCTGTCCAGCCGTACCTCATGCAGGACCAGCGCCACATTTGGATTAAAGCCCGTCAGCGTTTCAGCTGCCGAGCGAGCCTTCGATTGGCCGACGCGCGCATCGGTATGGAGGATTTGCCGCTGCAGGTTGCTGCGTTCGATGCGATCGTCATCGATCAGTCCGAGCGTGCCTACGCCCGCTGCGGCAAGATAATAGGCAATTGGTGAACCCAGCCCCCCGGCGCCGACCAGCGCTACCCGTCGCGCCAGCAGCTTGGCCTGACCGGCTTCCCCGACTTCGGGTATGCGCAGGTGACGTGCATAGCGTTCCCGCTCGGTGGCGCTGAGGATTTTTGGGCGTTCGACCGGTAGGTCACACTCAGTCCATGCCTGGAACCCGCCCGCGACCGAGGCCACCGACCGGTAGCCGAGCCTTTTCAGGGCATCGGCCACGAACAGCGAGCGCACGCCACTGCCGCATAAGATCATTAGCGCTGTGTCGGGATCGGCAACCACCCCTTCGATCTGCTGCTCGAGAAAGGAACGGCCCACACGGACGGCGGCGGCCGGCGTGCCTTGCGCCCATTCGTCGGTATCGCGAATATCGAGCAGGATCGCACCGGCAGCCAGGCGTTGCGCCGCTTCACGCGGATCGATCTCGGTAATCTCGGCCTTCAGTTGCGCCAGGCGTTGTTGTTGTAGCGTCATGTCAGCCTCCCGCCAGCGCAACCAGGATCGTCACCTCGGCTCCATCGCTCACCGGTTCCTCGGCGCTCGAATGGATCTGCCGGCCGTTGACAAACACCCGCACGAAACGATTGATGGCGTTGGTCTGATCGAATAAATGACCGCGCAGCGTGTCTGATCCGCCAGCCAGTGCGTCAAGCGCTCCTCGTACCGTTTCGGCCTGTACAGGCACACGTGTGCGACCGCCCAGGAACTTGCGCATCGATGGAGGCACAATGACAGTAACGGTATTCAATCTCGGCTCCTCCAGTTTTGACAACATGACAGCCTGCCACGCATGACGTTGGCAGTCCCGGGAAATCACAACTGTTCGGCAACATCAACGATCATATCAGAGTGATCACTGGAAGCGGCAATCGGCAGGCCGATAATTAGATGGCACGTCCATTGGTTGATGGTCCGCGTTCGCTCTCATGGTCGGCACAGGGCGAGGACGGCGGAAATCAGGCGCTGGCTTGCCGTCGCCGGCCGTGCCGCGAGATGGTCGTCCCATGCCGGTGTAATGGCAGCCAGATGCGCGGTCAGCTTGCGGCGGCCGTCACGGACCAGGTATTCGAGGGTGGCGCCCAGCATCGCACCGTTGCGCTCTCCTGAGGCAATCAGTGCAGCCAGTGAAGCGAAATGGCGGGCCTGGCCGGGAACGTCGGCCACGCGTACCCCGTCGCGCCGCTCGGCCATCGCTGCCAGCTCGTCGTGGATGGCGGACAGCAGCGCGCCATCGACTTGGGCGTGGTCGATGGCTCCGACGCTGACGGCGAGCAGGGCAATATAGATTGCGGCGGTCTGGAGGTAACGGGCTCGGAAGCGGGACAGCGGCACGTCGCCCGATACCGTCAATCCCATGCGCTCCAGCAGCGCTTTCAGCGCTATCCGCTCGCCAATGGGCTTGCCCTGTGGCAGAGTGATTTCTACTTCGCCATTTGTGATAATGCGCAGCCCCTGGTCACTGCAATGCTCCGCCGACAGCAATGGATAGACGAGTGTGTAGCTGTCGGCCGCCACCCGTCGCCACGCGGCGTTGACAGCGTCCGGGTTACTACAGAACACGAGGTGACATGCCTGTGGCGCCAGTGCGCCACCGCAAAGCTGCAACGCGGGCGCGAGCTGAGCGCCGTGCACGGCGAAGATCTGCACATGCGGTATCGATGCCTGCGGTGTGTCGTGCCAATACCGGGGCGTGTAGCATCCATGCGTCGTGCCCGTGCCGGTCTGCAGGCTGAGCGGCAATGCCGGAGTTACCTGGCCGCGCAGGCTGGAATGGAAGACGCGATGCCCATGCTCCGTCAGCAGGTAGCCATAGGCCAGGCCGACCGCGCCGGTGCCCACAACATGGACGGTAAGTTCATGCAAGGGGCAGCAGATCCTGGTCATGATCGGCGACCGGAAATCGATGCGCGGTTCGCTGGTCGAGCACGCGGATCAACAGGGCATCGCGATGCTCCGCCATCGCCGGGGTGGCGAGGGTCCGGTGGAAGGTCAGGCCGTTGAAGACAAGACACTCGCCGGCCGCCACCTGCGGAGAGACAATCTGCGATGCGGGAAACATCTGTGCCAGCATGGGACCGATGTCACGCGATGAGTCGCCGTGGAAGATCGAAAAATTGGCGACCGGAGCATCGCTGATCTGCAGGCCTGGCCTGGTCACGCCAGCGTGGTCCTGCAGCGGAATCCACAGCGTCAGCATGGGGGAGTCATTGAACTGGGCGTTGCTGTCCTGGTGCCAGAACTGGTTGTTGGCATTGCCAGGCTGCGATGGCAGTCTGCTCGGCGGGAACGTGCGGCGAAGGATGGTCCGCCGTTTGAGAATGGTCGGGCGGGTCCCTGGCGGCAGTGGATCAGGCAGCGCCGCCAGCACCGCGCTCGCGATCGACCGAAGCTCGGCCTGGTCCATGCAATCCGGGTGGCTGAACAGCCTGATCGGTGGCTTCCCCGGCACGCTCAGTGTCGCGTCACATTGCGCGACCAGTCGCGCGCGCGTCTGCGCATCGAGCAGGCCGCTGACGCACAGGTGACGGCCGGTCGCCAGCCACTGCGGCGATCGGGCCGGCGCGTCGAGAGCGTGGCCGGACTGGAAGTCGTCGACCGACCCGTGCAACCGGGCCAGCGCGGCGCGTGCATTGATCCGCCCGTAGAGTGCGCGCTGCGCGGGCGTAAGTGTTTCGATATCCCAGCGCTCGCGATCGAGCAATTCAATCACCTGCAGCAAGCTCAAGGCCGGATGCAGTTCGGCTAACCGCAACAATTCTCCAAACGGCGTTTCGCTGGGGCTCTCGGCGACGGGCGGCATCCACATTCTCCTCGGTGATCGAACGGGCTGCCAAGCCGGCCAGCTTACACAGCTTCGTCGGGCCGGCGCCCGGTTTCACAGCATGCTTGCGCAGATCTTCATGCCGGGAATGAAGACGCGGGTCACGGCAAGGTCGAGATCGGGCTTGGTCAGGTCATGAACATAGACCTTGTCGCTGCCCGCTCCAGCCAGCATCTCCAACACCTGATCGAGACTGCCCTGGATGTTCCGGCCCTTGCAACGGTGGGGATAGACCTGCAACATCTCGTCCCAGCTCCAGGCCGGCATGGTTCGGAACTTGTCGAAGCTTCGTACCTGCAGGGCCGATCGTTGCTCCAGCTCCGACGCGGGCAATTGTCGGTTGACATGATCGATTCCCAGGTCCTCGCGCGCGCCATGAATATGGGCCAAGCGTGCCTGAGCCGCCTCAGTAAGCGCCCTGGATGCGGCGATCACTGGATCGGGGTGGGTGCCATAGCCGCCGGACGTGCTCAAGATGAATGCCGGCTCGCCGGGACAGTAAAAGATCGTCCAGAATGTGTAAATGTCGATCGCGCTCGGCATGCTCAACAGGAACAGCTCGATTCCGCCCGAGGTGATCAGTTCGGCTAGCTTGACGAGATGCCCCGGCAAGCTGTCCAGGCGGATCGGGCGCAGGCGCGACGGCGGGGAATCCTTGGTTCTGCCCATGAGCTTGGCAATCGCGTCACGTTCGACGATCTCACAAATGGCATGAAGGACCGCCTCCGCATAGGTATTGCCGCTGGCCAGGCCGTTGCTGGTGAAATATTGTAGGAACGGCGGGACGGCGTAGATTGTGCTTGCCGGAATCATCACCTTATTCCCGCTGATCAGTTCATCCGCCTCGACCCAGTCCAGCACGAGTTCTGGCGTATAGTAAAGTCCGCCATATTCATCTTTGGGCCACAAGCAGTCACGGATCAGCGTGGTCGGATCGACCGGGTCAAGACCTTCCGTGCGCAGGGCCGTCGCGCTCGTGGCCAGGCGCCAGCTCGAGGTGTCTGGGTACTCAGAATGCTCAACCTCAATCGATTCCATGATTGCCGAAACAGCCGCCGCGGCGCTGGACCATCCCTTGCCGTTAGAAATACTCAGGATGATGCCGTTGGGCCGGATTGCGTTATAGGTTGGGATGCCGATGCGGTCGAGGTGGGTGACGTCCAGCACGCGCGTGATGCCGCAGCGGGCGAGAACGGGCTGGATCCTGCGCAGTGTTTCTTCGGGCGCGCAAACGCGCTGCGTTCCCTGCGCATATTCGTGCGATGTGGCGGGACTAAAAGTCATGGTGCTCTCCTGTCGAGCCGATCCAGGCAATTCAAATATTGATGGGCCAACAGTACTTCGCGCGCAGGGTCGAGGACATAGCCAAACAGGCGCGGACCGACCTGATAGATCCATTCGGCATACGCCATGATGTGCTCGGCATCGGTCAGAATGGCGTCGTCCTCCCATCGCGCGCCGCACGGCTGCACTTCCTGCGGCGCGGGGCCGATGCCCTTTTCGAGGCCTAGGCAACACATCGTGTAGACAAGGTCCCCGGTGAGATCCACCATGCGGCGCCATGGGATAGGCGCATCCTGGACCTGCGCCGCCAACCGCTTGTCGATGTCAGCAATGACCTGACTGGCACCGGCGGTGCGGCAGAAAAGCTGCTGGATGCGGCGACTGAACTCGGCATCGCGGCTTTCCCGAGCAATATCAATCAGTGTCAGGCCGGTCGCGCGCCGGTGCTCAAGATCGAGCACCTGTACGTTCCAAGGCGACGCGCCGAGGCCGATATCGTCCTCGTTCCCGACGTCGAGATGCAGTTCCCTGGCCCACCCCACGATCAGCCGCTGGCAGACACGCGCCCTGATCAGGTCACGGTAGCCGATCTGATCCGCCTCTGTCCTGCCCAAATATTCGGCGAGGGGTATCGCGCCGGCACTGCCTTTTGCCTTAATCGATGTCAGCCGCTCGCTCGTGTAATACTCGATCCCGAGGTTCATGTGAGCATATTCATATTCACGCAGCCTGAGCGAAGACGGGGCGCCCGCTGATGACCTGTGCTCAGCGGCCAGCTTGAGCGCGAGAATGGCGTCGCTTTTCTTGAGGTCGGTTCCGTTAGAAAGCGTGGTTTTGACGGCCCCGATATCGATCACGTCCCGCAACGGCTCGAGTATTCCTTCGAGGGTTCTTTCCGTAAAGCACATCTGCTTGGCACGATCGATGATCAATGCTTCGCTGCGCGAGTCAATCAGGCCATCCTCCACGGCACGCATGAGTTGCCAGCGCAGATTAACGAGCGGGATCGTCAACCCAGTGTAGTTGTCCTGAGTGCTTTCGTGTAGCAGGGCGACTTCGTCGTCGCCATCAATCAGTCCGTCGCGATACCAGCCGAAGATCGTGCCCGCTCCAATGATTCCGGTGCCTTGAAGCTCGGCCGCTCTTAGCGCGCCCATGCTTGATGCCCCAATGACGACGATGCCGGAGTCGAGGGCGTAGAGAATCTCCTTATGCCACACTGATAGTTTTCCGTAAAAGAACCCATCAATTAGGACAATGATTTGATAACCGTCATTGATAATGTCGTAAAAGGAGCCGCGCGCGGCAGGAGGAAAGTAATCGGCGTCGGCCAGGTGGGTTCTGGCTTCGTCAAGGGGGCAGGAGGGCCCCAGAAAAACCGCAATTTGGTGCGTACTCAAAGGACTGCTCCCAATTTGTGATCTACGTGGGCGCGAGGTTTACAAGGCAGATCAGCAAGGTTTTTTACTCGCCAATGCGGCAGACTACCAAACTACGATTTCACACCTGCGATGAATTGTTGCATGATGAATATCCTGACATAGCTTACAACTGAATGCAAGGTGCAGGTAGTTCAAAACATATCGCCGAGCGCCCCGCATAGTCGCTTCCTGCGGACGCTACTCAGCCGCAGATGCGCGCGCCAGAAGCCGCCGGCGTAAGGTTGCGCGCGCTCCCGAAGCTGGTTGAAGAACGTCAGCGCTGCGCTGAGGTCGCCCTCGTGTTAGTAGCATCTACGAATGTGGCGTTATGAAAACCTACGAATGTCCGAATGGGTCGACAGTGGAAGGTTATACATCAGCTGAACTGACCTGATCGGAATCTTGTAACCAGCCGGATAGTTAGTCTTCTTGGTATTTTTGTACATGGAGCTAAATGAAGAAACGTTTTACCGAAGAGCAAATCATTGGGATCCTGCGCCAGGCCGAGGCCTGCATCATTTGTTTTGTGCGCGCTGGGCCGCTGCCAACAGCACATCCGTGAGGTTGCACGCTCGCTCGATCACGAGGACGCTTCTCTCGCATCGCTGGCGATCGAATCGAACACGCTACACGTGGCAACAACGTCACGAGCGAAACAACAGCAGTACAGGCGTCGGCAAGCGGACCGGCACACGGTCCGGCACTGGATTCATGCCGGCGAGTTTCCCGAACGGGCGTAGCGCCCGCTAGCGGCCAGCAAGCTGGATCCCTATCGAGCCTATCTTGCTCAGCGCTGGCGTGAAGGCTATCAAATGCGGCGAGTTAATATTCGGAGATCGCAGCTCAGGGATTCGAAGGCAGTTGCGGCATCGTGCGTCAAGCCCTTCAGCCTTGGCGACAAGCCTGTGCGCCCACGCAGCAGCGACGCACGTATGTGCCGCGAGCGGCGCCTTGCCCTCGCCGCGTAGGCTGTTGGTTATTGGGCCGGGGCACGGCGTCGCTCACCCACGACAACAAGCGGCACATCGAGCGCTTTGTTCAACGACTCGGCGAGCGAAATCAGCAGATTGTGGCGATCCGGCGGCTCTAGCCGACAACGGGTTATCCGCCAAAAATTTAGGGATTGCGGCTCACAATTACGTTCATCCGCCCGCTTTCAGCTATCTTACGGCGCAGCATCGCTTTGTGCTGCGTGTGTTTAACCTCTTGCTGAACTTGCGAATGGACTTCGATCTAAATGCTGCGTTAAACAATCATCAGGCCTATATCTGCGCGTTGGAAGCGTGCCCGCAACCCGCCGCGTCAGCGCCGCCGTCATTGAAGCCGCCAAGCAGTGCTTTGGCTAATACGTCAGCCAGCCGACCCGCGACATACCACGACCTGCCAGCCAAAATTCTCCAACAAGTGGCCGACCACATGCCGTTCGACGACATCGGCAACCTATCCACTGTGAACAACCAGACTTATCATGCGCTGCAAGAGCACCGCAGATTGAAAGCGAATATCGAGTTCTTCTAAGCCGGCTTCCTGCATTGGACGCGTCTGGGCAGGCCGAATTGATAACAGCATTAGCCGACGTGCTAGGCGCCCTCTCATTATCTTTTCCCTCCCCCCAATATCATGCTTATCGTTATGATCTTGCGAGCGCGAC
>NZ_JAHKSP010000071.1:0-1222 GCF_021733735.1 Mycetohabitans sp. B2 | reverse complement strand
GCAGCGACCACAGCACGTCCGAATAGTAGGCGCGTAGATCCTCTTCCACAAAGCTGCCCGATTCCAGACGCAACGTGTCCAGGTCGCACTGCGCCAACCACTGCGTGGGCAAATGTAGGCTCAAAAAGTCCCGTGCGGTTTCCGGATGTGTGAGGAACTGCTTGAAGAGCGCATCGTGCGGCGTCATCGTCGAGGAGCGTTTCATGCCGAACGTGAATGAGGGGAGCCGCTTATTTTACCATCGTCTGCTCTCGATGCCCGCACGCTGCTGTGCATCGCTGCCTATGGATTGCTTGTTGCACCACGCCTCATTCGACAGTAAAAAAACGCCGGCATCCGCCGTTCGCCTGCCTTACCCGCGCACTACGTGCCGCGCGGCCGCTTAGCATACACAGCGACACGTGCTTGATTCGATCGCGCCACTGCGCTGGCGCATCGCTAGGTCAGCTCATAATCCCAGTTCGGTGGCGATGATGTTGCGCTGAATATCAGAGGTTCCCGAATAGAGGAGGGATGCGATGGCGTCGCGCAGTCCTCTTTCAGTAGGGGTTTGAGCTAAGTAGCCTTGTGCGCCGTAAATGCGCAGTGCATCTATCGAAAACTTCGTGTACGCTTCGGAGACGAACAGCTTCGCACAGGCCGCTTCCAGTGTGGCATCCTTGCCCGCGTCCTTGAGCCGCCCTACCCGGTAGACGAGTTCGCACGCGGCATCGAGGTTGACTTTCATGTCGGCGAGGCGATGGGAGACGGCCTGATGCTTTCCAATGGGTTGGCCGAACTGGCGGCGGGTACGCGCATGGGTAATGCAGGCTTCAAGGTGGCGGCGCATGGCGCCCAACGTGGTGGCAAGAATGCATCCCCGTTCGTATTCCATGGCACTTTCAAAGACCTTGACGCCTCGTCCTTCCCTTCCCAGTATCGCATCGGCCGGGACACGGCAGTCCTTGAGCGTGATCCGGCCCATCTGGGCGGTGCGCAGTCCCATCTTTTCCAAAGGCGGGCTCAGGTCCAGGCCCGGGTTGGTCGTCTCGACCAGGAACGCGGTGACGCCAAGTGGACCGAGCGTGGGGTCAATGGTGGCGTAGACGACGCACAGATCCGCGATGGGGGCGTTGGTGATGTAGGTTTTCGAACAGACGGTCGGAGGCTGTGATGTCTGTTCTGAGCTGGTCGCGGGCAAAACGTGCGGCCTGCTCGCGCAGCGCGATTCGTCGTTCATCAA
>NZ_JAHKSP010000070.1:0-1383 GCF_021733735.1 Mycetohabitans sp. B2 | reverse complement strand
TTAGATCGTCGGAAATATCTGAGTCGTTTCCTTTCAGGATAGTGTCGATCACAAAAGCACGAATTTTGGTCAAGGCATCCGACATGGGTTTCTCCTTTAATGGATGATGAACGTTCACTGTGGGCTTGCCGGATTGACAACCGAGGCGTCTTCTGGAGGGGCGGCTAGCACGACGTGTGGCCAGCGGAATACGGCTGCTGAAGCCTCGGCTTGGCCGCCGAACCCATACAGCAGTACCCTGTCCCCGGCTTTGATGCGGCCATTAGCTGTCGCAGTATAGGCATTGAACGGCATTAGCACCGGCCCGATATTGGCCACCTGCGGGAAAGTGTTGACGACCCGGTCGAGTTCGATGCCCAACGCATTGGCGGAAAACTCTGCATGCCAAGCCGTCGGCGTGTTCAGCACGACGACATCAATATCCTTTATCTCCAGCCCGGCCTTTGCCAGCGCGCCTTCAGTTGTATACAAGAGATACGGCTCAGCCGTGGTACGCAACACGTGAGAAATCGAAGGGTCCACGCGCAAACGAATCCTTTGCCCACTGGATGTGGTGGATGAGGAATCCTCGATCGCATCAAGCAGCCAAGTTCCACAGGTCTTGCCGGTGTGCAAAGATTCTGCCCCTAATAAACCAAACCCGCTTTTGACTGGACCGACCAAGAACGCCGCTGAGGCATCCCCGCACAACTTCAGTGTGACATCATCAGCTTCAATCGCACGCGATAACCTGGACGTCGTGACGACTAGGATGCGTTCTTTCAGCCCCGCCTGCACCCAGGCGCATGCCGTCAACAATGCTGACATGGATCCGCCACAGGTCGCTTCTACGTTGAACGCTCCGCCACCCGTGTTCAGTGCCTGCGCCAGATACCCCGCGTCGCCGGATCCGACCCGATCTGGGAACATTGACACCGCGATCAAGCAATCCACCTCATCAGAGGACACATCTGCCGCATCCAATACTTGCTGTGCCGCTTTAACTCCGAGCTCTACGCTTCCCTCACCATTCGTCACGACTCGGCGCTCGACGCTGCCGAAAAAGGGATCCTCTAAATAATGTTCCATGGCCGCATCGTATGGGTTGATTCTTCGACGCTTGGACGAACCACTTGACGTCAATGCCATTGTTGATGATTTGGCCTTTTGCGGTGACGAGGTTTCTCCGTCCCACCAGGCATTTGTGCGTACTCCATCTGGCAAATGAACAGCTAGGGCTTGGATTCCTGTTGATCGCATACAATTTCACTAACAATTAATGATGTGGTAAAAAATATATTCTTGCATCAGAATATCGGTTTTATTTCGCGCCTTTTGTCCAGTAATTGTTGAATTTTAGATGGCAACGACTTGTAAATCTGAGCAAGGCCTTTTGGAATGAAG
>NZ_JAHKSP010000069.1:0-8317 GCF_021733735.1 Mycetohabitans sp. B2 | reverse complement strand
TAATTGTTGAATTTTAGATGGCAACGACTTGTAAATCTGAGCAAGGCCTTTTGGAATGAAGCTGCAGCTTTCTTCATTACGGTCTTTTAAAATCTGCTGTTTTGTTATTTGCCGATCCATTTGAAACCGTAAAGATTTTTCACTCCCTTGTTAAGCCGCCTTAACTTAGCAAGGTTCGATAATATAATAGTCGACTCAGGTGCGGACAATTTACCAATGTCCACGCTCATGGAAATCATTGCCTGGGTGCGCGACGCGCTTAAGGCAACCTTGCGTTACAGTCCAAAAAAACGAAGGCAAGAAGGATAGAAAAAAAGCGGACGCCTCGCGTGAGGAGGCAAGGTGGTTCGAGCTACATTAGGGTACTTTGTCACGGTGTTCACTCCAAACATCGCCTTTATGGAATGGCAGTCGCTGCTGCCGAAGAATTACCCCATTTTTCGCTGGCCTGCGCCGCGCACGAGGATGAAGCCCCGCTCTCACGTGCACAGTTTGTTAATGGGGTAACTATAGACATGA
The DNA here is from genome assembly GCF_021733735.1 of Mycetohabitans sp. B2. NCBI lineage: Bacteria > Pseudomonadati > Pseudomonadota > Betaproteobacteria > Burkholderiales > Burkholderiaceae > Mycetohabitans > Mycetohabitans sp. B2. Next base: position 7,798 of record NZ_JAHKSP010000069.1, on the reverse strand, counting down.
ATTACGAGCAGTCCAAGCAGTTTCTCTTTACTCAAAACGACAAAAATAAAACAAAAAACGCTAAAATGGCACGTTCTTGCAAGAAAAACGATTTAAATAAAATTTAATCTAGATAGTGTCGTTACGAGATTTTTTAGCTATAGGGTAGGGCACCGAATCTGTGCGGCAGCGACAAATGAGTCCAGGCGCTTGGCGTAGCGGGTGGCAATGCCACGCCATGGCTTGAGATGAAGAAAGGCATTTTCAACCACATGCCTGTGGCGGTACAAATGCTTATCGTAGTTCCGCGGCATCTTGCGGCACTTGCACGGCGGAATCTGGGCTTGCATGCTTTGGGCGCGCGCCTGCTCGACAATCACCTCGCTATCGTGGCCCTTATAACGGTGCAGATTCATGACAACTTCTTTGATTTAGGAGGGCATTCACTGCTGGTTATCCGACTCATTAGCCGTATTTATGCTAGCTTCGGCGTTGCAATCACCATCCGGACGTTGTTCGAGGCACCGAACATTTTATGGTGTCACGGATCGGCGTAACGAGGCCACTCGGAATGGCCTCGTTACGCGATTTCGAAGGTTTTCAAGAATGACGATGCGATAGGCGCCGTGGAGTAGGCGGTCGAGGGTGGCGGCATCGGGGATGCGGTTGTCAGGGAATGCGTCACCCCATTCGCTGAAGTCTAGCTTCGTATAAGTTATTTGGAAGTGGATTCGTGCTACGGTGGAGCAACGTCTTTGTTGGCGTGGTAAGCGAAGCGCACGTGAGCATGTCAGCTCGATACCCGCTATTTTGCAGAAGTCGAATACGGTCTCGTTCATGAAGGCGGTATCATAAAGCCTGTTCGCGTACGTCACGCAGCAGCCGGTCAATGGTAGCGGCGCTGATCTGGTCCGAATTGGGTTGTGTCGCACGGGCAGGCCAATGTCGTTGCCACAACGACGACGGCGAGGACACCTCTGCGCAATGTTGAGCTGCAACGCTTGCCACATTCGCCGCACGCGCGACTCGCCCAGCGCCAGCCAGGCCGACATCCGCCGGTAGCCCAAACGCGGCATTTCCTGAGCGGCCGCAATCAGTCGCTTGCCGCGCTCCGATCCTTCCGCGGTTGCTTAAGCGTATAGGTTGCCACCCGACGACTCAGCCCCAGATAGCAACACGCCTTGCGTTGCAATTGCTCCCGCCGAGTCAGCACTTCCAGCGCTTCGCGCCAGCCCGTCAGAATCTTCATTTTTTTCAAAAGCGTGAGATGCCAACAGAAGATGTAACAACTTTCGCATATTGGCATGGCACTATCCGCCAAGAACATGGCGTTCACAGTCCATCGCTATGCTTAGCTTCACGTTTTCAGCTAGCCTGCTGTGCGGCCTCACTTCGTATTGCGCCGTTTTTTATCGACTGCCGAGCTTACCGATGGACTTTGATTTGCATGCCGCTTTGAACGACTACCAAGCCTACATGTGTGCATTGGAGTCGTGTCCGCAAGCTGCTGCGTCGGCTCCCCCGCCGACATTGAAACCAGCAAGCGGTGGGCTGGCGAGCCCATCGGCCAGCCGGCCCACGACATATCATGACCTGCCGCTCGAACTGATTCAGCAGATCGGTGACTGCGTGCCCGTTCAAGACGTGGGAAACTTTTCAGCAGTCGATCGTCGTACGTATCATGCGATGCAAACTAGGCGGTTAGTCTACCGCTACTGGCAACGAGCCAACCAAGTCGTCAGTCTTGCGTCAGTCAACCAACTGCTCAATGAAATGGAGGGCACGCTCGCCGATCCGGCGCAGCATGTCGAGCCGCTTGAGGCGTTGCGCCAACATTTGGAAGCGTTGCCGTATCGCGAGCGCGGCGAAGCCTTCAAGCGCATGTACGCGGCGGCGCAGCGCATTCCGAAGGATGGCGTGCAGATACAAAAAGCGCTGTTGTTGCACTCATTGCGCGATTTTCATTGGAGCCATCGGGATGAATTATTCGACTTCGCTTACGCGATGGCGCAGCGGCGTGCGCCCGAGGAGGAGAATGTCTGGACGGAACTCGCTGATAGTTTGGAGTCGTTGTTGTTTGGCTCAGCTGAGTTTGTTGAGCGTTATCAGGCGCTTGTGGCTCGGCTTGCGTCCTTGAGGGTGTCCGAGCAAGCGGAGCTGATTCCGGTATTGTGTCTGCGAATGATTCACTTTGGTGGAAGCGATGACCGCCTCCCTGGACTGTATGCGGTGTTGCACGGACAAGCGTTGCAGCTTCCGCCCTCTGTGCAAGGCGCATCGGTTGGCATGTTAGCAAGTTTCATATGGGTTTTGCCGTACGCGGAGCGGCTCGCACAGTACACGCAGCTGCGTGATGTGGCGTTGTCGCTGCCTGACGAGCAGTTGGGCGTTGCGCTAAGCTCTCTTCCAGAGGGGTTGACGGATTTACCGAGCGAACACCACGCACACGAACTCCAGTTACTGGAGCCGGCATTGTTGCGCATACTGCCAGCGCAGCGCGCGCAGGTCGCACTCGGCCTACTAACGTGTACCTACAGTTTAGACGATGCACTGGTACAGTGGGTCTGGCAGCAGGGCTTGAGTCTACTGAATGGCGCGGGCGAAGTCGCTTTATGCGATGTGCTTAGCAGGCTTCGAGCGCAGGGTGCGATAAGTAACTTAGACGATCGTCAATGGAATATAGCGGTGGTTGAGATCACCCGCTTTATGGAAGCCAACCAGTTTTCCGAGCTAGCCCGGGCGCGAATCCAGGACAGTGTGCCTTGGCTCAGAAGCCGGTCACATTAACCTACGGCTGAAGGCCCATCAGCGAAGCCGGCAAGCAATCGGGCAACGAAGCCTCGACTCGACGCAAGTGTGATAATCGAACGACACTGACGACCACTCAAGGCAAGCTGCACGGCTTACCTTACAACACGGATGCTTTGGCAGCCTTCACGACAGCACTGGACAAGATACGCTCAATAGGGATCCAACTTGCTGGCTGCTGGTGGCCGTTGCGCCCGCTCGGGGAACCCACCGGCGTTGATTCAATGCCAAGCCGTACGCCGCTCCAATGCTGTAAGGCGCGCAATCGTGCGTATTGCCATCCCACTTTGATGATGGCGCATGACCGCCCCATAGCGTGCGAGCATGCAACTTCGCGGATATGCCACTGGCAGCGGCTCAGCGCACGCCGACAGCCTTCTGTGCCAAGATGACGCTACTTTAAACGCAGACTAAGATGGATCGCCTCGGCGGCCATGGATGGGTACCCGTTGCTTGGGATGTCGGGTCGCGGCATACTGATTATGCATTTAACAGTCATCCACCTATCGACACCCACTCTCCCTGTCTATCATGACCGAGGCTGATCTATTTGCCGCCCAGCAGCGCACCGATTGGGATCGCGCGCCCATTCAATCATTTGAAGCCTGGCTGGCTCGCCAAGCCGGGCGTGGCGCCTCTCGCACCTTGCGGTCCTCGTCCGCTCAAGTCTATCTGGCCCAATGGCGTGCGTTCGTACGCTACCTTCAGGCGCATCGCCTGCTCTTGAGTGCGGCGACGCCCGACACGATCAGTGCCTTTCTGGCCAGCTTGAGCCGCGAGAATCGAGACCAACGTGCGCGCTATCGCAAACTGATTGAGCGCGTGTTCATCGATATCGATGCGTGTACGCAACAAAGCGGGAGCGTCAATCCCGCTGTGGGCGCGTTACGAGACAGCCGAGCCACCTGGAAGCGCGTCAAGGGCAACCAGGACACCGATTTTTTATCGCCACAGGAAAGGCAAAACATCATCGACATGCTGTTATCCCCGGTGACGGCCACGCATTATGAGCGCTGGTGCAGCTTACGGGACCGTGCGTTGGTGGCGACGTTCCTGGGGGCGGGGTTGAAAGTATCGCAAGCGCTTAGATTGACCGTTAACTGCATTAATATTGGGTTGGACCGGCTTATGCACATCACCTCGCCAGGCTCGCGTTTCTCGCATCAGCCCCGGCCCGAACCCTTTGCCCTGTCGGCGTTGGCGCGCTGGTTAGTCGAACGGCACACCAGCGGTGTTGATAGTGCATGGGTCTTTCCTGGCGGGCGGGACGGGCGCCCGATGCACGCGGTCACCGCGCTGCGCGCAACCGAGGCCATCGTGCGCGCCTGCGGCGTGGCCGATAGGCGGCAAGCGCGCACCAGTCCTCAGACGCTGCGCAATAGTTACATCGCGGCGCTGTTTGAAGCCGGGCAGACCACACTGGCGGTCAGCGAGGTGCTCGGCGTGGAGCTGATCACTGCCGAGCGCCTCAAAAAGGCCTGGCAGAAGTGGGCCGCGAGACAGTCAGTTTGATCGTAAGCGTCTACAGGAACGCACGCCAGCCCAGTACCTCGCCGTAGTCGTCTACGTTTAGCTAAGTATCATCTCTACGGATCGGCGGTTTCTGCCAAATTGACAGAGTCAGATGGGGGTGCCGACAAATGGGCTTGTTTATACCAAAGATCGGCATAAACCCCCTGTTGCGCCAGCAAACTACGATGCGTGCCAGTCTCTACGATCTTCCCATCCTGCACGACCAAGATCAGATCCGCATGCTGAATGGCAGCGCGCATACGTATGGGCATATTCCACAACGCAGTTCGCCCACGTGCGCGCCGTGGTCTATGAATTCGCCGATAGCCGCGCGGGCGAACATGCTCGCCAGTTCCTCGGTGACTGGCGCGATCTGAAAAACGTGCTCAAACGATTGCCCATCCACCGAGCCGACGACATCGCAACCCTTCTACCACATTGCTTAGCGCCTGCCCCGGCTTGATTGACGGCGATTGATTGACGGCGATTTACCTCCAGAGATGCCTTCGCCGGGGGATTACGGATGAGGTGCTGGCGCCTGCATTAATGGAAGAGAAGGGTATCCGGTGGTCGATAGTGAATCCTATTTGAGGTGGCGGTTCACCACTTGAAGGTAGATGGTCAACTGACATCGCCCTGTCTGACTCGCGAAGGATCCCCCGGATAAACGAAGCATGCAGGTTCAGCCGCAGGTTAATGTGGCCGACGCTTGATAAACTCAGTTGAGCCAAACAGCAAGAATCTTAAACTGTCAGCGAGTTCTGTCCAGACATTATCCTCCTCGGGCGCACGCCGCTGCGCCATCGCGTAAGCGAAGTCGAATAATTCATCCCGATGGCTCCAATGAAAATCGCGCAATGAGTGCAACAACAGCACTTTTTGTATCTGCACGCCATCCTTCGGAATACGCTGCGCCGCCGCGTACATGCGCTTGAAGGCTTCGCCTTGCTCGCGATACGGCAACGCTTCCAAACGCCGGCGCAACGCCTCAATCGGCTCGACGTGCTGCGCCGGATCGGCGAGCGTGCCGTCCATCTCCTTAAGCAGCTGGTTGACTGACGCGAGACTGACGGCTTGGTTGGCTCGTTGCCAGTAGCGGTAGACTACGCGCCGACTGTGCATCGCATGATACGTACGACGATCGACTGCTGAAAAATTTCCCACGTCTTGGACGGGCACGTAGTCACCGATCTGCTGAATCAGTTCGGGCGGCAGGTCATGATAGGTCGTGGGCCGGCTGGCCGACGGGCTCGCCAGCCCACCGCTTGCTGGTTTCAATGTCGGCGGGGGTGCCGACGCAGCAGGCTGCGGACACGACTCCAATGCACACATGTAGGCTTGGTAGTCGTTCAAAGCGGCATTCAGATCAAAGTCCATCGGTAAGCTCGGCAGTTTATAAGAAAACGGCGCAATATGAAGCGAAGCCGCACAGTAGGTTAGCTAAAAGCGGGAAGCTGAGTACAGCGATGAACAGTAAACACCATGTTCTTGGCGGATAGTGCCATGCCAATACAGGCAAAGCGAGCACAGTACACGTCAGAATTATCACTAGCCTAGCGCCGGCAGCGGAACAGCGGCGACAGGCCGAATAAAACCCGCATGAGCAGCGATGCCTCGTTGGCATACGTCAGAGCCATCCATGCACAAATCAAGAGCAAATATGGCTGGCCGCACATGTGCAAAGAACTGCTTGCACGCGGGGTGCGTGGGCAAGTAGCGGCAGGTAGTGAGGTGGTCTATGCAGCCACACATGAAGACGGAGGTAGTCACGGATGTGCTGTGCATGGCATGGTTTCGGCGCTATCCCAAGGTATGATCGTGCACAGCGACTGCGGCAGCCAGTACGGTAGCAGCCTGTTTCAAAACACGCTTAGGGTCTATAACACACGCTCGTCAATGAACCGACGCGGCAATTGTTGGGGTAATGCGCCTACCGAAAACCTGTGGGGCTCGCTGAAAGTTGCACGCCTGCATGCAGGGCAGTTGACCACGCCGCGTGCAGCAATGGATGAAGTCATGGACTGGCTGTGCTTTTACAATGCACACCGTTTGTGTCCGACGCTGAACTACGTCAGTCCCATAGAATATGAAGCAATATGAAGCAAACTGGTTTGCAGCCCAGCAAGGTCAAGCTGCATAAGGTCCACTGCTAAGGGCGCTGCCAACCAGGGAAAGAATTACTTGACGTAGCAACATGTATTTCATCCTTATGTGTTTAATCCGTAATTTTCGACGCTATGCGGCACCAAACCATCTTGAAAAATGCGTGCTTCTTTCCTAGGTTTTTTATGAAGAGGTTTTTGTAGATGCCCGTTGCTAAGGTAGGTAGGCACACAAATTGCGGCAGCACCGGCGCCACGGTCCATTGCGCATATATATGTTATGCGTATGGCCGGTTGCCGGAGCAAACCAATCGCTCCGGGCTATTACATAAAGCCAGTACTGATGGAGAGATAACATGTTGAACAATTTGGTCCAAAGCGGTATCAAAAAAGTCACAGATAAGGCTCAAGAAACCGTTGGTCACGCGTCGGGCGAAGGCGAATTGAAAAAGGTCACGGATAAGGCGCACGAGGCTGTCGATCAGGCTGCAAACCAAGCCGATCAGTTGTCTGACCAGTTTCATCAAGCCACGGCGTCGATACAAATGGCTTACGAAGGCATGGTAAAAGATCTGCGTGCCACTGTCATGAACAAACCTTTCAAGGCGTTGGCGACCGTGGCGGTACTGGGCTTTGCAAGCGGCCTCCTGTGTGCGCGTGGCAGGCGCCGTTGACGGCCTTAGCGAGGAAAGTACGGGGGACATCAGTCTCGACACCAACGTGTAAAGCGAGCACATATCTGCTGGCGATACTGGCGTTTTCTCTTGGCTGGCTTGCTGATTGCTTGGGCTGTGCGCGCGTGCCTTTGAGCGCGTGGCGTTGGTCGTCGCGTTGTTGCTGCCGATGCTGCTAGCAATTCATCCCGCGCTGATTCCGCAGTTAATCGGACATACTTTTGAGCTCTGGATTCGTGCCTGAGCTGGCGCCGAGAACTTCCAAGGGTTCGGCATGCTGCGCTGGATTGGCGAGCGTGCCGCCCATTTCATTGAGCAGCTGGTTGACTGATTCACGACTCGTGGCCTGTTTGCCCGCCGCCAATAGCGATGGACCAGGCGCCTAGTTTGCATTGCATGATAGGTGCGTCGATCGACGGTGGAAAACGACATCATGTCTTGAACGGGAACATAGTCACCAATGCGCGCGATCAACTCGGTTGGCAGACCCGGTAGGTGGTGGGCTGCTTAACCAGCGGGTTTGCCCACGCGGAGCGGGGCGGGGCGGCTGTGGTGGCAGCGGAGCCGACGCGGCAGGTTGCGGGCGAGCGCTCTATACGTTGCGCGTGTAATTTTTGGCGAATAGATTAATTTACATAATCTATATTATCGCATTATTAGCGTGTAGCGGCTACGTTGTAATGTCCGCTTTTGGCTAAGTTCAAATGTCCGCTTTTCGGTTCA
>NZ_JAHKSP010000068.1:0-2139 GCF_021733735.1 Mycetohabitans sp. B2 | reverse complement strand
CTTGGGCGGCCTCGGCGCTGAGTTGGGCGAGCTGAGTAGCCGCGTCAGACACGCCGCGCAGGTCATGCCAGGTCATCGGCATCCCTGCCTCGGCAGGCAACAGCTGCACCTGCGGCTGACCGTCAACGCTGACGAACACCGAGCGCAGCGCTTCATGACGCGCCCATAGCGCATCCAGTGCTTGTTGCCACGCGATGGGGTTCAATGTACCGCGCAGGCGCAATGCCATCGGCATATGATACGTATCGCTCCCCCCATCGAGCTGCGCAAAGAACCATAGCCGTTGCTGCGCGAACGACAGCGGCAGTGCACCGTCACGCGAGACCGGCGTGATCGCGGGTAGTGCCGCACCGTCTGACGCGCGTTGCGCCTCGAGTACCGCAGCCAAGCCGGCCAATGTGGGTGCAGCAAACAACGTCGCTAGCGGCAATGCGATGCCCAGCGCAGCTACCCGATTCATTAAGCGCACCGCGAGCAACGAATGGCCACCGAGCGCGAAGAAATTGTCGTGCCGACCGACCGGCTCCATACCGAGCAATTCGGACCAAATCTGAGCCAGCGTGGTCTCGAGCTCGCCTTGTGGTGCTTCATACGCCTGGTGCGCAAACGCGTCAGCGCTGGGTGCCGGCAACGCTCGCCGGTCCAGCTTGCCGTTCGGTGTCAGCGGCAATGCATCGAGTCGCACAAATGCACTGGGCACCATGTACTCGGGCAACGCGGCCGCCACATGCGTGCGCAACGTGCCCGCTAACGCGTCATCAGGATCGGCCACCACATACGCGACTAGCCGTTTATCTTGGCCTTCGCCTGTTGCCAATACCACCGCGTCGCGCACCAGCGTATGCTGAGCCAAGCACGCCTCGATCTCACCGAGCTCAATGCGAAAACCCCGGATCTTGACTTGATGATCGTTGCGGCCCAGGAATTCCAAGTTACCGTCCGGTAAATACCGCGCCAGGTCCCCTGTCTTGTACATCCGCGCATCGGGTTCAGAGGCGAACGGATCGTGCACAAAACGCTCGGCCGTCAATTCGGGGCGATTCAGGTAGCCGCGTGCCACCCCGGCGCCACCAATATACAGCTCCCCCACCGTGCCCAGCGGCACCGGCTGACCGTAGCGATCGAGCAGGTAAATGCGCGTGTTCGCGATCGGCTGGCCAATTGGAATGCTGACGATGTCTTCCCGAATAGCGTTAATTCTATACGTCGTTGTAAACGTCGTACTTTCGGTTGGGCCATACCCGTTAATCAGTTGCTGAGGTGGCGTACCCTTTAACACTTGCGCCACCACGCTGGCATCCAGTGCATCCCCTCCTACAATCAACGCCTTGAGTTGCGGAAAAACCGGCCCTAGTTCTATAAACAACTGATTAAACAGCCCAACGGTGAGCCACAAAATGCTAATGCGCTGTTCCCGCAAGGTTTGAGCAAAAGCAGCGGGATTGAGCACCGTGTCGCGACTGATAACGACAGCCGTGGCACCGTTGAGTAGCGGAGCCCAAATTTCAAAAGTACTCGCGTCAAATGCTGGGTTGGCTGCAAGCGCCACACGATCAGCAGCCCCAACATCGAGATAACCATTGTTGATGACCAGTCGGGCAATGGAGCGATGCTCGACCATCACGCCCTTGGGCATACCCGTGGAACCGGACGTATAGATCACATACGCCAGATGTCGGGACGTGAGTGCCGGTACCGACGGATTCGTCTCCCGCTGCGCCGGGAGCCTGTTCGGATCGAGCACCGTGCGATGAGCCAAGGCCGCCTCACCCAGCGCCGCCCTGCCCGCTGCATCGGCCAACACAATGTCCGGCGCCGCATCGGCGAGAATATGCGCGAGCCGCGCGCCTGGATACGCTGGATCGAGTGGTACATACGCACCACCCGCCTTCAGAATCGCCAGCGGCCCCACCACCATCGCTGGGCTGCGCTGCACGCAGATCGCCACGCGCGCATCGGGCACAATACCCAGTTCGATCAACTGATGCGCGAGACGATTCGCCCGGGCATTGAGCTGCGCGTAACTGAGCGTCTGGTCTTCATACACCAGTGCTGTGGCTTCAGGCGTGCGCTCCACCTGCGCTTCAAATAGCTGGTGAATACATTGGTGTGACGGATAGTCTTGCTGCGTCGCGTTCC
>NZ_JAHKSP010000067.1:0-3922 GCF_021733735.1 Mycetohabitans sp. B2 | reverse complement strand
TGACGAACACCGAGCGCAGCGCTTCGTGACGCACAAACAGCGCATCCAGCGCTTGCTGCCAGGCTATACGGTTCAAGGTACCGCGCAGCCGCAGCGCCAGCAGAATATGATACGAGTCGCTCGCGCTGTCGAGTTGCGCGAGGAACCACAGCCGTTGCTGCGCGAACGACAGCGGCAACGCACTGTCACGCGACACCGGCGTGATCACTGGCAGCACGGCGCTGTCCGTACGTTGCGCATCCAATGCCGCGGCTAACCCGGTCAGCGTCGGCGCAGCAAACAGCGTCGCCAGCGGCAATGCAATGCCCAGCGCAGCTACCCGGTTCATCAAGCGTACTGCCAGCAGCGAATGGCCACCGAGCGCAAAGAAGCTGTCGTGCCGGCTGATCCTCTCCACGCCCAGCAGCTCAGACCAGATCTCGGCCAACGTGATCTCGAGCTCACCCTGCGGTGCCTCATACGCCTGATGCGCGAACGCGTCAGCGTCCGGCGCCGGCAATGCCCGCCGATCGAGCTTGCCGTTCGGCGTCAAGGGCAATGCGTCAAGCCGCACAAATGCACTAGGCACCATATACTCGGGCAACGCGGCCGCCATATGCGTGCGCAAAGTCCCCGCTAACGCGTCATCGGGCTCGGCCACCGCATACGCGACCAGGCGTTTATCCTGGCCTTCGCCCACGACCAACACCACCGCATCGCGCACCTGCGCGTGTTGTGCCAAGCGCGCCTCGATCTCACCCAACTCAATCCGAAAGCCCCGGATCTTGACTTGATGGTCGTTGCGACCGAGAAATTCCAAATTGCCATCGGGCAGATACCGTGCCAAATCCCCCGTCTTATACATTCGCGCATGCGCCTCATTCACGAACGGATCGTGCACAAAACGCTCGGCTGTCAGCTCCGGGCGGTTCAGGTAGCCGCGTGCCACCCCCGCGCCACCAATGTACAACTCGCCCACCGCGCCCAGTGGCACCGGCTGACCGTACCCATTGAGCAGGTAAATCCGTGTGTTCGCAATCGGCCGGCCGATTGGAATATTGACGATGTCTTCACGAATAGCGTCAATTCTATACGTCGTTGCAAACGTAGTACTCTCGGTCGGGCCATACCCGTTAATCAGTTGCCGGGGTGGCGTACTCCTTAGCACTCGCGCCACCACGCTGGCATCCAGTGCATCTCCGCCTACAATCAACGCCTTGAGTTGAGGAAAAACCGGCCCTAGCTCTATAAACAACTGATTAAACAGTCCAACAGTGAGCCACAAGATGCTAATGCGCTGTTCCCGCAAGGTTTGAGCAAAAGCAGCAGGATTGAGCACCGTATCGCGACTGATGACGACAGCAGCTGCGCCATTAAGTAACGGGGCCCAGACTTCAAAGGTACTCGCGTCAAAAGCAGGATTGGCCGCAAGCGCCACACGATCACCAGCCCCAACATCGAGATAACCATTGTTGATGACCAGCCGGGCAACGGAGCGATGCTCGACCATTACGCCCTTGGGCGTACCCGTGGAACCGGACGTATAGATCACATACGCCAGATGACGGGACGTCAGTGCCAGCACCGACGGATTGGTGTCCGCCCGCGCCGGTAATACATTCGGATCGAGCACCGTACGCGACGCGAGCGCCGCCTCACCGAGCGCGGCCCGGCCCGCCGCATCGGCCAGCACGATCTCCGGCGCCGCATCCGTGAAGATATGCGCGAGCCGCTCGCCCGGATAGGCGGAATCAAGCGGCACATACGCCCCGCCCGCTTTCAGTATCGCCAGCAACCCTACCACCATCGCAGGACTGCGCCGCACACAGATCGCCACCCGTGTATCCGGTTGTACGCCCAGTTCAATGAGCTGATGCGCCAAGCGATTCGCCTGTGCATTGAGCTGAGCATAGCTAAGCGTGCGCTCTTCAACCACCAATGCCGTCGCCTGTGGCGTGCGCTCAACCTGCGCTTCGAACAATTGGTGAATGCATTGGTGCGCCGGATAGTCCTGCTGCGTCGCGTTCCACGTGTTAAGCAACAGTTCGCGTTCCTCGCCAGGCAATACCTCCAGCTGCTCGACTGGCCACTCGGGTGCCGTCTCCAGTGCCTCAGCCAGACTCTCCAGCACCTGCTGCATATACCCGCACACTCGATTTGGGTCCAGCGACGTCACCGTCTGCACCGTCAGTCCCAGCGTTTGACCGAAATCTTCAACCGACAGTGTCAATGGGTAATTGGTGCGCTCCTTGGCACTCAGCAACTCAACGCCCGGCAGCCTGCCGCGCTCACCGGTACGGATCGCATTGTGCCGATAATTGAGCAGTGCACTGAATAGTGGCATGCCGACCGGCACGCCACTGCAGCGCTGCGCTAGCACCAATGACGCATGCTCGTGCTCGAGCAGCGCCGCCAGGCGCGCATGCGTCGCACGCACCGCGGCCTCCACACTGCCATCCAGGTCCACCCGCAGCGGCAACGTATTGATAAACAGGCCCATCGCACTGTCGGCACCCTCACCCGCTTGCATCCGCCCGAATAGCACTGTCCCAAACACCACGCGCTGTTGGCCACTGGCGCGTGCAAGCACCTGCGCCCACGCCAGATGGCACAGGCTGGCCAAGCTTACGCCCAACCGTTTGGCGTGCACCCGCAGTCGATCGTTCAGCGCTTGGGGCAGCATCCGGTGCGCTTCGGCAACCTGTACGCCGTCTCGATGTACGTCCGTGAGCCCAAATGGCAGTGTCGGCTCCTCAATATCCGCAAGTTGCTCGGTGAAGAAAAGCTCATGCTCAGTTTGACTGACACCCAGGCGCGCCTGCGCCACCAGGTTACGGAACGGTTGTGCTGCTGGCAGCGTTTCATCTTCACCTTCGATAAACGCACGCACCTCCGCGTGCATCACCTCCAGCGTCGAGTGATCGCCAATTAAGTGATGCAGCAGCTGGACCGCTAACCACCGGCCATCAGTATCTTGTGCAATCGCAAAACGCAGCAGCGGCGCTTGCGTCAGGTCCAGCCGCGTATGACGCGGATCGAAGCGTCGCGCCAACTGCTCGGCAATCGGCCCCTCCTTCGCCTCCAGCGCAAGTTCGGTCACCGATAGCGGAGCCTGTCGCCAAACCACCTGCGCAGGCGTGGATAGTCCTTCCCAGACAAACGCGGTGCACAGAATGTCGTGCCGGTTGATGACCTGTTGAACGGCAGCCAGATACTGATCAAGCCGCTCGCGCGTATCAAAAGCCAACTGCGCAATCAGCAGATACGGATCTCCGTCAGTGGCCAACAGATGGTGAAATAGGATGCCGTCCTGCAATGGCGACAGCGCATAGATGTCCCGGATATTCGCGACACCACCGGGCACCTGCTCAACGATCCGGTCAATTTCGGCCTGCGTCAGCTCGATCAGCGGCAGCAAGCCTGGTGTGAGCGCCGTCGTCTCACGCGTGACGCGATTTGCTGGCACTGCCACTTCGCGATGCTGACCCAACGACTGGGCCAGAACGCTGAGCACCGGTGTATCGAACAACGTGCGTACCGATAACTCCAAATCAACACGCCGCAAGCGCTCAATTAATCGTATTGCGAGCAATGAATGCCCCCCGAGCGCGAAGAAATTATCGTGCCGGCCGATCGGATTGACCCCAAGCAATTCGGACCAAATCTGAGCCAACGCAGTTTCGAGCTCGCCCTGTGGCGCCTCATACACTTGCAGCGCAAAAGCCGCGCCATCCGGCGCCGGCAGCTCACGCGGGTTCAGCTTGCCACTCAGCGTCAAAGGCAGCGTATCAAGCTGCACGAACGCGACCGGCACCATGTAATCTGGCAGCGTTTGGCTAAGATAGGCTTTGAGTTCGACCGGTGTCATCGCACCACCGTCAGCCGCAACCCAATAGGCCACCAAGCGTCTGTCACCCGGATGATCCTCGCGCGACACCACCGC
>NZ_JAHKSP010000066.1:0-195159 GCF_021733735.1 Mycetohabitans sp. B2 | reverse complement strand
AAAGCGCTTCTTCATGTTCGTCTTCTTCTCCGAAAACGAACTTTACTAAACTCCGGCCGGCCCTGTTTGCCGGGGGCAGGTCATCTCCTCCAAACAACAGATAATGCAGATCACTAAAAGCGTCAACCTGTTCTCTAGCGACCTGATTAAAAAGCGCCGTTGTCAGAAATAGTATTGTCACCCTACTCTGCTTGAGTTTACAGGCTAGTGCGGAAGGAGAAAGCAGAATATCTCGGTCGATAACCTCGATGCGTGCTCCATTCAACAAAGGCGCCCAAATTTCGAAAGTCGTCGCATCGAACGCCATGTTCGACGCAAATGCAAAGCACGCTTCCGGCTCGACCTGTACGTAATCAGTATTTCTGACCAGCCGGACCACGCCTTGGTGATGCACCATTACCCCCTTTGGCATACCGGTGGAGCCCGATGTATAGATCACATACGCGAGATGCCGGGACGTGAGCGCGGGCACCGAGGGATTCGTCTCAGCTTGCTCCGGCAGTGTGTTAGGATCGAGCACCGTACGATCAGCCAAGGCCACCTCACCCAGGGCTGCCCGGCCTGACGCATCGGCCAATACAATCTCTGGCGCCGCATCCTCTAAAATATGCGCGAGCCGCTCACCAGGATACGCTGGGTCCAGCGGCACATAACCTCCTCCGGCTTTCAGGATCGCCAGCAGTCCCACTACCATCGCTGGGGAACGCTCCACACAGATTGCCACCCGCGCATCCGGCTTCACGCCCAGTCCGATCAGTTCATGCGCCAAGCGGTTCGCCTGTGCATTCAACTCCGCATAGCTGAGGGCTTGGTCTTCATAGACTAGCGCTGTCGCCTCGAATGTGCGCTCCACTTGCGCTTCGAACAGTTGGTGGATACATTGGTGGGCCGGATAGTCCTGCTGCGTCGCGTTCCATTCGACCAACAGCCGATGCCGTTCCTCCGCATCCAGCAAATCGAACCCGCAAATCGGCCGCGTTGCATCCGCAGCCAACGCTTGCACGAACCGAACAAACCGGCGCTGATGTGCCTCGAGCTCTTCTGCTGTGTAGCATGCGGGATTCGCATTAAAGTCAATCCGACATTGAGAGTTATTGGGTGTCCAATAAACGCCGAGCATCAGATCGTCAACCGGACCATTGAGCAGGTTATGGTTCGTAGACGGATACCCATCGAACGATAAATCGTAGTCGAACGGCATTACGTTGACTGCGGCACCGAATAGCGCTTGCCCTGGCGGCAGTCCCAATCGACGCCGCAGCGCTTCACTCGGGTAGCGCTGATACCGGAAGCCGCGCTGGATCTGCGCAGCTTGCTGTAGTAATGACGACAGGTTCATTTCCGGCTGCACCGTGAAGCGCAGCGAAATATCGTGCGCCAGTGTACCGGGAATATGCCGATCCGTGCCCAGGCGGGCCGTCACGGGAAAGCCCAGCACCACGTCCTGCGCACCGGTCAGCCGGTGCAAATACGCGGCCAACGCAGCGGTGAGAAGCTGCGCCAGTTGGCTCACATCCGACGCAGCGTCGCCTAGCGCTTGTGTCGCCACATACGCTGTCTGGCGTAGTCGGTGCTGTAAGGCCGATGCGGCACGGCTCGCCAGCGTCGTGGGCTCGGGCCAATTGGCACAGTGCTTAAGCCAATACGCTTCGTCTCGCTCTCGTTGAGCAGAGGTCTGGTACTGTGCATCGCTGTTCAACAGCTTCAGAACCGAACCCAACGCGCACGGCTTTGGCTCCCCGCCCGCACACATTGCGCTGTATACGTGCGCGACACGTTGCGCGATTAGATACTGGCCTAACCCATCCATAATGATATGGTGATAGCGCTGGTACCACATCCATTGCGCGGGCGCCACTTTCAACAACGCATAGCAAAAAAGCGGTCCCTGCATCAGATTCACCGGCTGCTGATAATCGGTGCGCATCCACGCCTGGGCCGCTGCCTGAGGATCCGCTTTCGCCGTGAGGTCCAGCA
Source organism: Mycetohabitans sp. B2 (assembly GCF_021733735.1). Classification (NCBI taxonomy): domain Bacteria; kingdom Pseudomonadati; phylum Pseudomonadota; class Betaproteobacteria; order Burkholderiales; family Burkholderiaceae; genus Mycetohabitans; species Mycetohabitans sp. B2. The sequence continues at coordinate 193,182 of NZ_JAHKSP010000066.1, read as the reverse complement.
CCGGCATTGACCATGCGGGTGCACCGATCCTCTGCCGCAGCCCGTCATCGCTGTCGATAAATTGTAAGCGTAGAGTGTCGGCCTCATCGATCACTTGACGCAATGCCGCTTCAAAGACGGTCGCATCAATCGCCCCTTCGATCACCGTGTACTGTGCAATGTTGTACACGGGGCTGTCTGGATGCAGCTGCTGCGCGAGCCAAATCTCCGTTTGGGCAGCGGATAATGCATACGTAGTGGGCATGATGCTAGCATCCATAACACAGCTCCGGTTCAGGCGACTAAGCAGCCTTATTTTTAATAGATGTACAAATTAATATTAACATCACATTCATAATCTCTCGTTACTGCTTAGTAACCACTACGACTTTCATAACACGTCGCGTACAATTTCTAGCGTGGCGTCATTGGGTTCAGTATTGGGTACTGCTTCATTTTCCCGCCAAACATCACTTTTATTTAGCCATACAGCTACGGCAACGCACCCGTTTACTGACCTATTAACTCGACGGTAACTGCTTCACGTTTCGCAAGCACTGTGCCCGACTGTCATGAGCCGCTACAAAGTTTCAGGTAAACGCAACGCTTAGCACCGGGTTAAAAGACTGTAAAGCACTCGCCATGATGCACTCTCGCCTATTATATTTGCTTAAAACGATAGGTTTTGAACAAAAGAAACGATAAGGCCAAAAATTGCAACCAGAAGCTACACGATCACTCACGAGATGGATGAAGTACGGCTTAAGGTCGTGCCCCAGGTCACCGGTCGTGATCAGCACAGCAAAGCTGAGCTAGCAAAATTAAAACTTTGATATCGCCCATCATGACCGTACTACCGCTAATGGACAAGTAGCGTCGGTATCCTGAACCGCCCCGGGTTTTGTGGAGGCGCCAACTCTTGAGAAAATTGAGTCATGAACAAGAAGCCAAACAAGTTTCCCCGGAAGTGCGAGAGCGCGCCGTGCGCCTGGTACGCGAGCAACGTAGCAAACACCCGTCGATGTGGGCGGCAGTCGAATCGATTGCACCGATGATCGGCTGCACGCCGCAGACGCTGCTGGATTGTGTCAAACGCGACGAGCGCGCCCGTGGGAAACGCGATGGCGTGAGCACGGCCGAACGTGAACGCATCAAGGCCCTGGAGCGCGAGGTCAAAGAACTGCGTCGAACCAACGAGATTCTCAAGCTGGCGAGCGCGTTTTTCGCCCAGGCACAGCTCGAGCGCCGTTTCAAGTCCTGAAGGCCTTTATTGATCAGCATCGCGGCACCTTCGGGGCCGAGCCGATCTGCAAGGTCTTGCGGATTGCCCCGTCCAACCAAACCAAAAACCGGACATTTGTATTTAGCCGAGGGCTGGACCTTTTAAGAAGGCTTGGACACAGGCTCGTAAGCCATTCTGCGCGTCATTAGATAGCGGACGAAGGGGGACAACGGTGCGACAGGAACAAGCTGCGCCGGCGACGCGCCGTCACGCCTGGTAGTGGTAGCGGCAGGAGATGACGCTGATCTGGAAATCGTCTGCCTCATACACGAGGCGGTTCGTGTCGTCGATGCGGCGGGACCAAAAGCCGGAGAGGTTTGCCTTCAGTGGCTCCGGCTTGCCGATCCCCTCGAACGGCGCACGCTGTGCTTCGCGAATGAGCTGGTTGATGCGTTTGAGAGTCTTGCGGTCCTGTCCTTGCCAGTAGACGTAGTCCTCCCATGCGTCGGGCGTAAAAAGCACGCGGCGATCGCTCACTCAGCATCCTCGGCCAGCTTGCGCTCCGTTGCTTTGCCCTTGCGCAGCTGCGCGATCGAGCGCTCGAGGTGGCCGACATTGGCCGGCGAGCGCAGCAGGTGTACTGTCTCCATCAGGCTGTCATAATAATCCTGCGACATGATGACAGCATTGGGCGCATCGCGACGCGTGACGAGCGTCACGTCGGCATCGTCGACAACCTGGTCGATCACGGTTTTGAGGTTACTGCGTGCATCCGAAAAATGAATTGTACGCATTGGGTTACTTTCAATGTACGATAAATTGTACAAGTATAGCAACTTGGGCTGGACATGTATATGAGCCAGTGAGAGCAGTGGCCCGGGTCCGGTTCAATCGGGACGAGGATTCCTCGATGGCGTGACCCTGAAGCCTGGTGCCCCCAGTGCACAGTCCATGCGTGCGCCACCTGGCGCATTTGTCGCTCAAAACGGATAGATGATGGGCGGGGCGGTCAATACCGCCCGGCAAGTACAGCTTGCGGCTACGCCGCGCTCTCGACCACCTTAGATAGCGCAATGTCCGGCTCGCCCGGCTGAGCACCGTGATCACGCATCTGGCGGTGAGCGACCCAATCGCCACATTTGATGGGCGTGCGCCCTACCGTCGAAGCTGCATCAACAGGATAGAACTGGCACGGCAACAGCCTGCCGTTGAGTTGAACCTGAATCATGTTGCGCTGAAATTCGAGCGGATGGTGCGGAAATACCGCCTCGATCTTATCCAACACTGGTAACAGCGTCTCGTCGATTTCGAACACGTCGCCGTAGACTTCACCGGCCCCTGTATCGGGCACCAAACCCGGGTACGCGCCGAGGTCGTACAGCGTGCCTTTCACGCTGCCTCGGCCGAGCCAGCGCGGCTGCGGGAGGCCGCTTCGTTGGGCGGCGCGGCCAATATCGTTGGCCTCGTTCTCGCGCAGTGTTCCGTAGACAAAGACGTTCAGCATAATGGTCTCTCTCGCTCAAGTTAGCTTCGTGGTGAAGACGAGGATGCCATCCGCATCCCCATAGATCCACTCGCCCGACCGGGTCGTGACGCCAGGGAGCACGACGGCAACGTCCCGTTCGCCGACGCCCGTTTTGGGCTGCGCTGTGGGTGCACCGCGAACGCGCGGATGCCGATTTCGCATGCGTTCAACTCGCGTGTGTCCCGCACCGCGCCATAGGCGAGGATGCGTCAACACAGGCCCAGCGAATGCGCTCGCCCGCCCGAAGGCGCGGAAGACTAGCGCCAGCACCCGCAGCGTGCCGGTGGCCAAGCTGCCTTCATGGGCGTCGCACAGATCCGGGGCGGCGAACGTTGTCATCGTATCTCCTGGAATAAGAGCGGCCCGATGCCGTTTGCACGCCATGGATTTTCACCAGCACGGGCGCACGGCCGGGCCGCTCGCCCCGTAGCATAGTGCGCGTGCCAAGACAGTGAATTCATTCAGGCGGATGAAGCTAAAAAACGGCCACTCAACGCATGAATCGGCCGGCTAGTGTCGGCGCGTGTCCGCGTATGCCATACGCGGCACCCGGAGACCATCATGACATTGCTTATCAGCGGGCCAAATTGCTGCGAAACTGCGCCATTATTTCATTTTTGTTTGTGCCGTTGTTAGCGCCATGCTCTCTGCCGACATTCCGGTCCTGAGGACCGACATTGCGTCGCATCACGCGCCGACCCGCGGTCATCCAATCCGGGTTCGGTCCCGGCCCATGCCAGCCGGTCATGGTTTTGCGGGCCATACGCATCCGTGGGCGCAACTGACCTACTCGTCGCGCGGCGTGTTGCGCATGACCAGTATGAACACCACCTGGATTGTGCCGCCGTCGCGCGCCGTGTATGTGCCGCCGCACGTGCCACACCAGGTCGCCGTCATTGAGGACGCGTTCCTGCGCACGATCTATATTGACGGATCCGCGTGTCCGGTGGGGCTCAGCGGATGCCGGGTTGTCGAAGTTTCGCCTTTGATGCGCGAGGTGATTGCGGCGCTCGATGCACGCGAGCTGCCCAGGCGGCGCGAAGTGCTGCTGTGCGAGTTGCTGTTGGACGAAATGATGCGCTCCCGGCCGCTGCCGCTTGGCGTGCCGCTGCCGACCGAGAAGCGCCTGCGGGGGCTGTGCGAGGCCGTGCTGGTCGATCCCGCGCATGCGCAAACGCTCGAGATGGTAGCCGCGCGGGCGGGCGCCAGCGTGCGTACCATTGCACGGTTGTTCCGGCAGGAACTGGGCGTGAGTTTTTCGCAATGGCGACAGCAGGCGGTACTGGCTCGCGCGATCCCGCTGCTCAGCCAAGGGTATCCACTCGCGCGCGTGGCTCGTCAGTTCGGCTACCAGAGCCAGAGTGCTTTCTCGGCGATGTTTCGTCGCGCGTTTGGCGAGAGCCCCCGTGCATTCTTCACGCGGCAGGACGGTGTGTCCGGTGCGTGCGAATCCCAAGTCTTCGAACCTGACGAGGTAGCCGGGCCGATCGGCTCAACCTGGCCGCCGGCACCGTAGCCGACGATTTTAAAGGATGTCTAATCGATCGGCGGTGCGCGGAATCAATCCGGCGGTGATGCTGGACTGCCGCAGTCAGGCAACGCGCTCCATCTGCTTGATCATTCCGAAGTCGGCAAGCTGTCCCCCGACGTCCTGATAGCCGCGCCGCGCATCCAGTCTTGTGACGGGGTTGTCGGCGAACACATGCAGACGCAATATCCTTAGGCAACGCCGGCGAGCCCACGCGTGCACGGTTTCTAGCAGGAACGTGCCACCGCCCGCACCGCCGACTTCAGACGCCAGTTGCAGGTCGCGGATATGCAGTGCATCCTCTTCGTTGCTGATGTGCAGCACGCCGATGCGTTAGCGGTCCCGTTCGACAATGTAGTTTTCCAACAGCCACCAACTGGTCAGAAACAGGTCGGCGTGCCATGTCAGACCATGGCGGCGGCGATAGTAGACACCCATGTTCGTGCACGTGAGTGCCTCGGCGAAGTCGAAGTCTTCCAGCGTTGCCGCACGCAATGTACAGTGAAATGGAATACAGGGCGGTACGGGCATGACGGTCAACCAAGCGGCACGGGCCTCACGGTACGACATCTGCGCACCGTCGTGCAATCGGGGCTGGGCAGGACCTTGGGCGCGAACCAAATGATGTACCGTGCGCTATGGCGCCCACTCGGCCATTGGCAGACTGCTCAACGATGTCCCGCGCCTACCAGTCGTGACCCGAAACTGCCTTGACGGCGCGCAGAAAAGCCGATTGCGTTTCGCGGGGATAAGCCAGGTGGAAAAAAGCCCAGGCGGGGCGCCTGGGCATGCCGTCCGTCGCCGGGCGGTGGAGGTAATGCAATCAGTGTTATTAAGCGCGCGTGAACCGTCGGCCGGTTGCGCCCGGCCGCTTACTGGCCGAAGTAGACCGAGTTGACCTCGTTTGCCGGTTCACGCGGTGACACGGCGGCATTGCCTGCGCCGCTACGCGAGGCCCCGGTCGCGACACCCCCGACTGACGACGTTTGCTGCGCGGACAGGCGCGCTTCTGCCGCCTGGATATCGGCCGGGTAATACGGACTTGCGAGACCTGGCTGATAGCCAGCCTTTTCGAGCTGGGCCAACTCAGCCTGCACTTGAGCACGGGTCAACGGCGCGTTCGCCTGAGCGAAGGAAGCAATCGGCACAGCGAAAACCGAAGCAGCCACGGCCGCATAGAACATGGACTTCATTATGAACCTCCGCACTATTATTGAGGTGTCCCGCCAAATTGCTTGGGACGACAATTGCAGTCTAGAGATTAAGTTTTCTAGGGTAGATCCCTATTTTTGCGACACTAAATTAGTTTTTTCGAAACAATTGCAGGTCCCGATAAAGCCGCACGATCTGCTCGCCGACCACCGTGAGATCTGCTCGCTGACCGCCGTGAGTGTGCAGCCTCGGTAATCACCCCGTTATCCGCCCTGCTTCGAGACGGTCGCCGGGGACTTCAGCGACTGATTCAACTCGTCGAGCAACCGCCATGCGCACCGATAGGACATGCCTAGGCTGCGCGCGGCGGCCGAGATCGAACCGTGCATGGGCACGGCTTCGAGCAATGCGATCCGATCCTACCGGGACCGATGGCGACGGTATCCCCGGTGCGGATACGCATCCACTTGCCGCGAGCGTGGCGTGGCTGCTGGCGAAGGCTTGGCCATGGACCTTGCGACGTATCTCGCACGTGAGGTGTCCCGCTTGCGACGTAGCCCTCGTCCGACGTGCCGGGGGCTTGACCGCGAGCGGATTCGCTGACCGGCCGTCGCTTCACGACCGAATCTGCGCGCCGCGTGCCTTCAGCAGCTCGCGCAGAATGCTGCGGTGACAACGGCTTTCGTCTTCGCAATAGCAGCCGATCGAGAAATTTGTCGACTTGGAAAGCGCGGCGAGCACGTCCAGTACCTTGCTGGCGTCACCGCTGTTCATGGCGGCACGAAAGCTACGGGCGAACGCGTTCCATTCGGCTTGACCGTGCGCCGATTTCGCCTGCGCCACGCCGTCTGCATCCGGCGACAGAATCGGCAACCACACGTCATAGTAGTCGCGTCGGGCGAATTCAGCCTTGGGCACGCCGCGTGGCGGCCTGCGCACCGTGCCGATGCGCAAGCCCTCGTCATCGGCGCGCGGCGAGCCGAGTTGCACGATTCGTATGCTCATCGCTCACTCCTATTGTGTTGGTGTGTCATCCCGCGCGCCACAAACGCGTCAATGGGCCGTGGGCACCGCCCAATGGATCACTATCCGGCACCGCCAGCGAGCGCATGGCTTGCACCGCGTCCTCCGGCAATGGCTCTCGGCAGATGCCCCACTGCTGCCCAGCCGGATAAGCACCCACTACCACCAGGTCTTCGCTGGCCGACAAGCAGCGGTGGCCTGTGCCCGCTGGCAGCACGAGCACGTCGCCACGCTCCAGTTGCACCTTGCGTGCGCCGGGGCCGCCCAACTCGACGCTGGCCACGCCCTGCGCGATGCCCAGCGCCTCGTGTGCGGTCGAGTGAAAGTGCGGGAAATCGTAGATGCAGCCCCGCCATCGCGGTGGCCAGCCATAGCGGGCAAAGGTTGCCTCGAAACACGCCGCCAGATCGTACTCATACGGACTGAGTCCTGCACGGTAGAGCAGCACCGGCAAGCGATCGTTGTTCGGTATCCAGTCGTTCGGTGGCAACATGAACGCTTCGGGCGTGGGCACGGGGGCGTACGATACGCCGGGCGGACGCGCCGAGGTTGCGCCGCCGCGGCGGACATGGCCGTCGCCCTCGGCGCCGAAGCCACGCGGCGCGCGGCGCAAGTAGAAAGGACGTGGCATAACGGTGCTCCTTCAAGTCTGCGTCCGCTCCGGTTTTCTACTCAGCGCACATCGCCAGCGTGGATGCGCGGTCCGTACCAGGTCGCGGCTCTAGCCGGCGCGGCCTGCATGAGTGACCTTGCACACCGGACTGCAAAAGCTTGCGTCCACTGGCGCAATTGTCTGCTGGACTGATCCGCATCGGCCTCGCACGGTGCCCATTGCACCGCGGTGAGCACGATGCCGCTTACCATGTAACGCCTATAATGCGCTTTTCTGCATTTCATCGCTTGTGGATTATCACCGTGGCACGCCGCAGTGCGGCATCTTGGAACACCGTCGGTTCGTCGCCACGGCCGGCGGCTCGCATCGGTACTGCTCGGGCGAGCCATGCCAGCAACACGATGGAGCGCGCAAGATAAGTGCCGCACAGCCGCATGCGCGCTGGTTGTCGTATATCGGGGACTCGTCCGTTAGCGTGGCGGCGTGCCGAACAACGCCGCGATGCGCTGCTTGAGCATTGGCAGCACCTGGTCGCCGAACCACGGGTGGCGCTTGAACCATAATTGGTTGCGCGGCGACGGGTGCGGCAGTGGCACATACGCTGGGGCGTACTCGGCCCACGCGCGGACCGTCTCAGTCAGCGACGACTTGCGCCGTGCGCCGAGGAAATGGCGCTGCGCATATTGCCCAATTAACAGGGTCAACTCGACCCGTGGCAAATGGGACAGCAGCTGTTCAAGCCACAATTGCGCGCATTCCGGTCGCGGGGGATTGTCCCCGCTTGCACCCCGACCCGGGTAGCAGAAGCCCATCGGAATGATCGCGACGCGAGACGTATCGTAAAATTCGGCCTCGGTCATGTCGAGCCAGTCCCGCAACCGCTTGCCGCTGGCGTCACTCCATGGCACCCCGGACGCATGAACTTTTGCTCCCGGCGCCTGGCCGACGATCAACAGACGCGCATCGCGGCTGGCCCTGACCACCGGCCGCGCGCCGGCCGGCAACTGCGTATCGCAGACACGGCATGCGCGCACGTCGCGCAGCAACGTGTCCAGAGATGCATATCGGAGATGGGGCTGCACGAGCTTCATACCGCTTCAACGCACATCAAATCAGACCAGCGGGCAGCATACACCTGAGGCGGGCCCCGCGCCATCGTCGCGTGCCAGCGATGCGTCATCGTGCCAACATGCCGACCAGTGTGTCGCGTAGATCAAGGCCTCGAACCGATCGTCGGCGCGCATTTTTTTATTATTTATATTCCACAAGAATCTCACGGTACGGAGTTGTGCCAGTGTTGCGCGTCTTATGGGTTGCGGGTACTTGAATGCCGTTTCCGATCTCTGAAAGCACCTCAAGATAGCCGTTATCAAGCTTTAAAGAGTAGACTGCGCCCGTCGGTACGTCGAGCGTTCCAAGATCCTTTCCATCTTCATCAAAAATCTGTAGAACCGCGCCCTCGATAGTGTACCACATGTAGTCGTGTTCATGCGTGTGGAGCGGGGAGAAAGCACCGGGCTCAAGAGTAAAGTTCCAGACAATAACTTTGCTATTCTCAAAAACCTTTTCACTACCAACGCCTGCCATGGTTGCCTCCTTGAAAGCATCGGACTTTAATCGACTTCATTCTGACATACTCGCTGCCACGAGTAACGCCGCATGTACCATATTACATATCTCATAATAGACTCGATTGCATGCCTTTCCCAATCCGCCCGCATTCAGCACAGTACACGCGTCTTTTCGAGTACGCGTCCCGCCTTGGCGATGTAATCTTTGGCCGTCATGCTCATAGCGGAGTGCCCTCGTGACGAATGTTCTTGGTATCCACGCGTGCACTACCGTTACGACCTCAATCGCGGAAGCTATGACGCGATAGACAACCACGTAGGTGACGCGCCAAGGGCTGAGCCGGCTTAGCGCAGGATTTTTCCCCAAATTCTAAAACCACTCCTAGATATCCACCGATAAAGCCTATGTCCGGCACGCGAACGCGAGCGCCGCGGCAATGGCCATCGCGGCACGGAACGCGGTCACGAAGGCGGCGATAGAGGGCCCCAGGCTACATCGCAAGCCTGGCCCCATGCTATCCGACGGCCAGCGCATGGTTACGGCGGATTTAAAAGGGGGCCAATAAGTGAGCGCCCGGGTACGCACGTTGCAAGGTTCATTACGACATTCGTCAAAGGAGAACCCGTGATGAAACGGCACGTTGTCCACCTACTATTCACCACGTTAATGGTCATGCTGGCCGCCGGCATCGAGGGATGTAGGCGCGCCGACAATTCCGAGGTCGCGCCCAGCGGCTCGAGCAGCACGGTCGCGCCAGCGTCCGGGGCGAGCCAATAGGCCAATAGTTCACGGTTGCCGCGGTTGGGATCGCGTATATCGGGCCACCGCGGCCGGCCTGCCATTAACGGGTCCGCGAGTGTCGTGGTGGCCAGCCGGTTCTCGTATGCTGGTGTCATCCTTGTACGCGCGCGTCTCGTACCCACGGTGCTGCGGATAGATGAGCTGCGATGTCCATGAGGGCAGCATCCGGTATGTCGCGAAAGTCCAGTTCCAGGACGTCCACGGCAAGTTTGCGGTTGCAGCGAATTCGGCTCTGCGTGACGTGACCCGCATAGGCGCCTAATGCCGCCCACACGGCAATGATCCGCAACTCGCCTGTCGATGCGTGTACTGTGAGCCGCACCGTGGCGGGCTGAGCCGCGCGCGCGTGACGACTACCCTGCCAGGTCGCTTCGCGCAGCGTGGTGGCAACCGACGTGCGGGCATGCTCGACGCCGGTATCTCGTGAATTCAAACCGTTGTTCATCTCCCTACCTTAGTGGTCCCGGACTGCGGAAAAACTACATCGTCCGGGAAATGAAATAGCACGGGTGGTAACTCGGCCCCCCGCAATCCACACGGTGCCCGCCACCCTTTTGCTTTAAGACGCCAATCCGGGCGCCACGGTTCGACGCGACGCGTCAAGCACGGGGGGCAGACGCAATATCCATACCGGCTTTGGCTCGCTAGTGCTCGAATGCCTGCATCGTGTTGGATGCAGACAACCGTCATCTTCGTGGCGCAGGCCCGGCAGCCCGGAGCACTACTGCGGCGCGGCAGGCCGCTGCGGTGCAGGCATGCCCGGCTCATCCGCGGCCGTGCCGGCGCGCGCATCGACGCGCAGGACGTTACGCTGGTGGGCAGCTAGCATCGCCTGCAGATCGCTGCGCAGTCGTGCGTCGCGGACCGTTGGCAGCAGCGCGCAGAGCCGCCGCATGACCCAGCGCTGGCCGCGATTCAAGAACGCGAGCCGTTCGCCGATGTTCCTGATCGCCATGGCCTTGCCGTAGAACGCGCCAGTGCGCGATGTCGGCGTGGCATCCAGCGAAATGATTGCGTGAGTGAGCATAGCGCACCAGCGTGCTTCGTCCTGCCGGATGTCGGTGACCCACTGCCTTAGCGCCGGTTCGACCAGCTCGACCGCGGTCTGCGAGGCAACCCGGGCGCCTGCCCGCACGCTTACCCTATCGCGTCAATGTAGCCGTGCAGCATCCAAGGCGCGGCCCGCCGCATGCGATCGTTGCTGCTTTCGTTCATGCGGTGCAACATCGATAGCATACTTTTCACTCCGATCCGACATTGAATTTGCGTCGTTTATCGCCTACAACCTTCCAATTGAACAGGATTGCGTTTCAGCGGTATCGAGGCCAGTCCGGCCGCATAAACGATGCACTGTGATCAGGCGTCATGGCTGCAATCACGACACAAATGCACGTTCTAAACGTAGTCACGCGCATCGCGTTCGCGATGCGCCACATGCATAGAGGACGGGGATGAACACCATAACGGACGGTGTGCTCAGCACCGCGCTCAAGGTGAATGGCAAGCGCTTGTGGGACAGCTTGATCGAGATGGCCAGGATCGGCGCGACGCCGCGTGGTGGCGTCTGCAGGCTTGCCCTCACCGACCTAGACAAGCAAGCGCGCGATTTGATCGTGGACTGGGCGAAGGCGGCCGGTTGCACGGTCAGCGTCGACCGGATGGGCAACGTCTTCATGCGCCGTGCTGGCCGGGACGACACTTTGCCGCCCGTGGTGACCGGCTCGCACGCCGATTCGCAGCCGACTGGCGGGCGCTTTGATGGCATCTACGGTGTCCTCGGCGGCCTCGAGGTAATCCGCGCACTGAACGATCATGGGATCGTCACTGAACGACCCATCGAGACGGTAATCTGGACCAACGAGGAAGGCTCGCGCTTCGCGCCGGCGATGGTAGCCTCCGGCGTGTTCGCCGGTGTGTTTTCACTCGAGTACGGACTGTCGCGCAAAGATGTCGATGGTAAAACGATCGGCGATGAACTCTCGCGCATCGGCTATGCGGGCGAGCAGCCATGCGGCGGGCGGCCAATTCACGCGGCATTTGAACTGCACATCGAGCAGGGACCGATCCTGGAGAGCGAGAACAAGACGATCGGCGTGGTCACCGACGCACAAGGCCAGCGCTGGTACGAAATCGTGCTGGCCGGGCAGGAAGCGCATGCCGGCCCAACCCCAATGCCGCGTCGCCGCGATGCGTTGCTTGGCGCCTCGCGCGTGGTGCAACTGGTCAACGAGATTGGGCTGCGGCACGCGCCACTCGCGTGCGCGACGGTCGGCATGATGCAGGTTCATCCAAATTCGCGCAACGTGATCCCGGGACGTGTGCTCTTTACGGTCGACTTCCGGCACCCGAGCGACGACGTACTGGCCCGGATGGATGCCGAGTTGCGCGAGGGTATCGCACAAATCGCCGACGCAGGCCGCCTGGACGCACAGGTCGAGCAAATTTTCTACTACGCGCCGGTGCCATTCGACGCCACATGCGTTCGTTCAGTGCGCGCGGCGGCCGAGCGCTTTGGCTACTCGCATCGCGACATCGTATCGGGCGCTGGCCACGACGCGTGCTATCTCGCCCAGGTCACGCCCACGTCGATGATCTTTGTCCCGTGTATCGACGGCATCAGTCACAACGAGGTCGAGGACGCGAAGCCTGAATGGATCGAGGCCGGTGCCAACGTGTTGCTGCACGCGATGCTCGAACGCGCGTGCGAGCCGGAATAGCCGTTTGCCGTCATGGGGTGATCGGTTCGGTTCCTGCTAGCCGTACATCGCGGCCGGCAGGATTATGTTTTCTGCTCAAAGGAATCTTTGATGTCTTCGTCCCAAACCGGTGATATCACAGCAGGCCGATTGTCTGCGGACCAGCTTGCGGCAAACTTCGCCGATGTCGCTCCACCGCTGGGCGCCCACGCGGCTGTCGTCGAGGCGAACCGCTGTCATTATTGCTACGACGCGCCATGCGTGAGCGCTTGCCCGACGGGCATCGACATCCCGGGGTTCATTCGCAAAATCGGCAACGGCAACCTGAAGGGCGCAGCGCGTGACATCCTGTTGGTCAACCCGCTCGGCGGCATGTGCGCGCGCGTCTGCCCGACCGAAATCCTTTGTGAAGGCGCTTGTGTGCGCAACAAGCAGGATGGCAAGCCGGTTGCAATTGGCGCGCTGCAACGGCATGCAACCGACCATCAGATGGCGCGCGAGGCAACATCAGGCAAACCGCTGTTCACGCGGGCCGCCGACACCGGAAGGCATGTCGCGGTGGTCGGCTCGGGCCCGGCCGGGTTAGCCTGCGCGCATACGCTGGCCCAGGCCGGACACCGGGTGACGATCTTCGACGCGCATGACAAGCCGGGCGGCTTGAACGAATACGGCATTGCCGCATACAAAACAGTCGACGACTTTGCGCAGCGTGAAGTGCGATGGCTGCTGTCAATTGGGGGTATCGAACTGCGCGCCGGGCAGCGGCTCGGCCGCGACATTACCGTCGCGCGGTTGTGCGCGCAATTCGATGCGGTATTCATTGGCATCGGGTTGAGTGGCGTCAATGCGCTACACGTTGACGGTGAGACGATCGACGGCGTACTCGACGCGGTGGACTTCATCGCTCGGCTGCGCCAAAGCGTCACGCTCGACGCCGTACCCGTCGGCCGGCGCGTGGTAGTGATCGGCGGCGGCAACACAGCGATCGACGCCGCCGTGCAGAGCCTCAAGCTCGGCGCGCAGCAAGTCACGATGGTCTACCGGCGCAGCGTCGAGCAGATGAGCGCAACCTGGGCCGAGCGCGAATTCGCGCGCAAACAAGGCGTGGTGCTGCGCGAATGGGCGAGGCCGCTGTGCATCGTCGGCGCACCGCATCCACAACCAGGGCGCCGCCCACAGGTCAGCGCGGTGCGATTCGAGGCCACGACCTTGGACGCCGACGGCAAGCTCGTCGGCACCGGCGAGACTTTCAACATCGATGCGGATGTCGTACTGAAAGCGATCGGCCAGACGCTCATACCGGACGGATTGGAGGCCCGCTTACTGACTGTCGATGGCGGCCGGATCGTCGTTGACGCCGACGGTGCAACGTCGATGCCCGGTGTCTGGGCCGGCGGTGACTGCACCAACCACCCGGGACTGGATCTGACTGTACAGGCGGTCCAAGATGGTAAGCTGGCTGCGCATGCGATCCACCGTCACTTCACACGCACCGCGGTCAAGGCGGCATGACCCCACAGCACGGCCTGCCGAGCGTATGACATGACAACCCCACATCGATATCAGAAACCGGAGCGCCGATCATGGCTGACCTTCGCTGCACGATAGCCGGCATCGCATCGCCGAACCCATTCTGGCTGGCATCCGCGCCGCCCACCGACAAGGCCTACAATGTCAACCGTGCATTCGAGGCCGGCTGGGGCGGCGCGGTCTGGAAAACACTGGGCCTGGACCCGCACGTGATCAATGTCAGCTCACGCTACGGGGCCACGACATACAACGGTCAGCGCATCGCCGGGCTAAACAATATCGAGTTGATCACCGACCGCCCTCTAGACGTGAACCTGCGCGAGATCGCCCAAATCAAGCACGACTGGCCGGACCGAGCGCTAATCGTATCGATGATGGTGCCGTGCAATGAGCAGGCGTGGAAATCGATTCTGCCGCAGGTCGAGGATACGGGTGCCGACGCCGTCGAGTTGAACTTTGGCTGTCCGCATGGGATGAGCGAGCGCGGCATGGGCGCCGCGGTCGGCCAGGTACCCGAGTACGTCGAGATGGTCACCCGCTGGGTCAAGCAGGCGAGCCGGCTCCCCTGCCTGGTCAAGCTCACGCCGAACATCACCGACATCCGGCTGGGTTCCCGGGCTGCCTACGCGGGTGGCGCCGACGGCGTATCGCTGATCAACACGATCAATTCGATCGTCGCGGTCGACCTAGAGCAGATGGCGCCGATGCCCACCGTCGACGGCAAGGGCACGCACGGCGGCTACTGCGGACCAGCGGTCAAGCCAATTGCATTGAACATGGTGGCCGAGATCGCGCGCGATCCTAATACGCCGGGGCTGCCGATTTCAGGCATGGGTGGCATCTCGAACTGGCGCGATGCGGCCGAGTTCATCGTGCTGGGTGCCGGCAGCGTGCAGGTCTGCACAGCAGCGATGCACTACGGATTCCGTATCGTCACCGACATGATCGACGGTTTGTCGAACTGGATGGATGACAAGGGTTTCGCGACACTGGACGAGGTGCGCGGGCGTGCCGTGCCAAATGTGACCGACTGGAAGTACCTGAACCTGCAATACGACATCAAGGCACGCATCGACCAATCTAAGTGCATCCAATGCGGGCTATGCCATATCGCGTGCGAAGACACGGCACATCAGGCGATCACGGGGTACCGCGACGGCCGGCGCCATTTCGAGGTGATCGATGCCAACTGCGTGGGGTGCAATTTGTGCATGCATGTGTGTCCAGTCGATCAATGCATCACAATGGAGCGCGTCGATGCCGGCCGTTATGCGAACTGGACCACGCATCCAAACAATCCGGCGCGCGTGGTCAAGTCGCCAACCGCATGAACAGCGCTGCTATCGCAACCGTCTTCGCCGCGGATGCTATGCCGCGATGATGCAGTTCGGCAAAAGTATGCGCGCCAGCGTGGCAAGTGCTTAGCCGCGGCGGCATTTTTACTGAAGGAGACAAGCGATGGCGATTCTGATTCGAGGCGGCACGCTAATCGATGCGAACCAGGCCTGGCGGGCTGACGTGCTGTGCGCGGGCAGCAACGAGGGCGGCACGATCGTGCAGATTGGAGCCGAGTTGCACGCGCCTGCCGGCGCGACAGTCATCGACGCGGTCAGCCAATACGTGATGCCTGGCGGCATCGATCCACACACGCACATGGAACTGCCATTCATGGGCACCGTGGCGAGTGATGACTTCTACACGGGGACGGCGGCCGGGTTCGCGGGCGGAACGACGTCGATCATCGACTTCGTGATTCCCGGTCCGCGTCAATCGCTGATGGACGCGTTCCACCAATGGCGCAGCTGGGCTGAAAAAGCGGCTGCCGACTATGGTTTCCACGTTGCGGTCACGTGGTGGGATGAATCCGTGCACCGCGACATGGGCGTACTCGTACACGAGCACGGCGTATCCAGTTTCAAGCATTTCATGGCATACAAGAACGCAATCATGGCCGATGACGAGACCCTCGTGAACAGCTTCGCGCGGTCACTGGAACTCGGCGCATTGCCGACCGTGCATGCGGAAAACGGCGAGCTGGTGTTCCAGTTGCAGCGCCAATTGCTGGCGCGCGGCCTCACCGGCCCCGAAGCCCATCCGCTGTCACGGCCGCCGGAGGTCGAGGGCGAGGCGGCCAACCGTGCGATACGTATCGCGCAGGTGCTTGGCGTGCCCGTCTACATCGTGCACGTGTCGACCAAGGATGCGCTGGACTCAATCGCACGTGCACGCAGCGAAGGTCAGCGCGTGTTCGGCGAAGTACTCGCCGGTCACCTGGTGATCGACGAGTCGGTCTACCGTGACCCAGACTTTACGCGCGCCGCCGCGCACGTGATGAGCCCGCCATTTCGCTCGGCCGAGCACCGCGAAGCCTTGTGGCACGGACTGCAGGGCGGATACCTGCATACGACCGCGACCGATCACTGTGTATTCTGTGCATCGCAAAAGGCGATAGGCCGCAACGATTTCACGAAGATCCCGAACGGCTGCGGCGGCATTGAAGACCGGATGGCGATTTTATGGGATCGGGGCGTGAACACCGGACGGCTGACACCGAATGAATTCGTGCGCGTGACGTCAACCAACGCTGCGCAGATCTTTAACCTGTACCCGCGCAAGGGGGCGATCGCGGTGGGCGCCGATGCGGATCTCGTGGTCTGGGACCCACTGGCGACGCGGACAATCTCATCCAGCACGCATCACCAGAACGTGGACTTTAACGTGTTCGAAGGCATCACGGTACGCGGCGTCGCAACGCATACGATTGCACGCGGCAAACTGGTGTGGGCCGATGGCGAGCTGCGTGCATGTCGCGGTGCCGGACGGTATCTAAAACGGCCGTCGAACCCCAGCTACTTTGAGGCCGCGCGGCTCGCCAATCGAAGACGCGAGGTACAGCCGGTGCAACGAGATCAATAGCGCGGGCAGGCTAGTGCCGGGAGTACTATGGCCACGCGCAGGCGCCACAGAATGACGCGCCGAAGTCCCACACAATGATCGAGACGCACTTCAGCGCTACCATTTGCACCGCGATCCCGCAGTTCCTGTTGGACCCAATCGGCGGATCGCCGAGTCGCTTTCCGCGCGAGACCATACGCTCATCGTTGGAAGCCGTTCCGTGAGCCTCCTTCAACGTCCTCGGCTACCTCTTCGATGAACACCGAGCCCAATAAATCACTACTTCCCTAACAAAAGCCGACTTTAGGCTGTTGAACTAGTTCCAAGGTTAGGAAACGTCAACCAATGGGTCGTCGCCCGATTGATTACTCCAGTGGCTATGCGCCGCATACCCGAGATAAACCCGCCCTCAGGAAGGGCGTGGTACCCCCCGTAAGCGGCCCCACCCGCTGCAGCGGCGAATGTTATCGCACCGGTGCTCGCTGGCAGTGCCCCTACGCCAACCGCACCCAAGACGGCGCTGCCAATCGTGTATCCTGCAGCCGCCCTGATCCGGTTCCCCAGCAACCAGCCTGCCATGCGCGACCCGAATTGAACAGCCCGTCCTGCCCATGAGCGTCCTCCAGTGAATCCCATGTAATGGGCGACATCTCGCACCAACGACACGCCGGTGTCGAACATGGATTCTCCCAAGCTTCGAGTGTACGCATTGACAGCATCGAATCCCAGCCAAAGCCGAGCCCGCGTTTGGCGGGCCATCGCTCCCGCCGCCTGACCCACTTCTGTGGCTCCCTCAAGCTGGCCATGTAAATAGCCCATTGCACCACCGCCCAGCGCCGTGCCAACGAGCGCCGGTATATCCGTCGCCGTTTCAACGCCGACCGCCCGTGAGATACTTTCATATTCCCCCACAGCCACGCCGCCTGCGTGTGCACCGGCTACGCTCGCTTCAGCATTTTGTTCCGCCCACCCTAGCATTGAAATCGGCGCAGTACCGGCCATCGCCACCGCAGCTCCAGTATGCGAGGCGCCATGCATCTCGGCTGACACAAACGTAGTGGCCGCAGAACGGGCGCCGTAACTGACGATACCGCCCCCCTCTCGTTGGATTTGACGAGCCTGATGCGCTGCATGTCTTCGTGCAAGCCGCGAGGCCGCCCCTACCGCAAATGCCGCACCGCCAAGGGCCGCGGCAATACCTACGCCCGCGACGACAAGCGGCGCCGCGCCGACTGCCGCCGCAATGCCTCCCGCCACTGCGGCGGCAGCCCCGCCCCAGCGCAATGCCCTGCCAACTTTGCCCAAGAAACTTAATTGTTTGGGTGACGCTGTCGCAATAACAGCTTCCTGGCTGCGCCGGGTCGCGTCACCTGAACCGTCGCCGCGTCTGAATCGCTGGAAAGCTTTATAACCTTGGTAGCCTGAGTAAATGAGCCCCGCAGTCGCCGCTACCGCGCCGATGACCACCCCTGGCACACCTAACGCCACAGCACCCGCCGCTAGGATCGGCGTCACCCAAGGCACCAACTTCGGGCCGTGCTTTTTTGCCATGGTTTTAAATAGCTGCCAGTTCGATGCCTTTAAGCCATTCGGATCTTCATGGTTGATGGGATTGTTTTTGACCATCATGTAGAGATTGAGACCATCGACGGGCCCCGCTGGATCGGCACTCGCCCATCGCCCCAACCACGGCTGGTAATAGCGATGGCCGTAGTAATACAAGCCCGTCGCATCGCGCTCCTTACCTGAATACCGGACAAACTTATATTTCACTTCACAATCGTTGCCGCCCCACACCGCGGTGCCGCCGTACGGGTAGTATTCCTCGCGCGTCAGAATGCGGGCGTCACTGTCCAGCTCCAGGTTCACCGAGCCGATCAGATTACTCACGCTCCAGCGGTACTGGTCGTTGGGTATCTGCGTGGGCTGCCCCACGCGCCAGTGCAACACGCGTGCCACGCCGTCTGCGGCGGTGACCACTTCCAACGCTTCTTCGACATTGTCGTCCACGCGCGTCGTGCGAAGCTCCAGGCCCGGCAGATAGACTACCTCTTCAGTGCGCCATGTGCTGCCGGTCTTTGTGCGACGCTGTTTCCACACCCGCATCCCGCTGCCATCGTAGCCGTATGTTTCTCGGTCATTGTCATCGTCATTGCCACGATCGACGATCGTGACCTGCCTCAACTGGTTGCGCTCGCTCCACTCAAGAGGCTGGCCGGGCTGCAACTGCAAGCCGTTGCCATTACGATCAAAAAAACCGCCACCGTCGATGTCTTCCGGGCGCAGATTGCCCTGTTCGGTCTGCGCGACACCGTGGTTGCTTTGGGTCGCAATCACGATGTCGTTGCGATAAGCGTTGGCCCCCTGGCCTTGATGCCGGATCGCGGTGAGGTTGCCCCCCCGATCGTATGTATAGCTGCGGGTGTAGTTGGTCAAATTGATCGGATCGCGCTGCGGTGTCGGCAGAGCCGGCCCCTGGCGGCCAGCCGAGGCGTTCTCTCGTCCGCTGGCCTCCAGCAATTGGTATAGCGCATCGTAGCGGTACGTGTGCAGCGGCGCTACGCGCTGATTGCGAAAATGGCGGGTGGGCTGCGTAGCGTCGCCAACGGCTAGGATGTTGCCAACCGGATCATACGTGTACTCCTGGGCTTGCAGCGACGTGCCATCCTCGCGGCGCGTGTCGGTGCGTAGCAGCCGTTGGGTTTGAGCTTCGTAGTCGTAGGTTGTGACCACGCCATTGCCAGCCGTCTGGCTGAGCCGCTGACCGGCGGCAGTGTACTGCATATCGCCCACAATGATCTGCTCGTCACGGGCGTCGGCCAGTTTTAACCAACTCGTCTGTAGCCGACCCGACACGTCGACACGAAAGCGCTGCCGGTTACCTTTCGCATCCGTTTGGGAGACCGTGTCGCCCAGCGCATCGTATTGCCGCGCGGTGGTCCACGCGTCGGCCGACAGTTGAGCCGTCCACGCCGTTTCGTCATCACCCGCCCAATTGGCCGGCGTATCTCGATTGGCTAGCAACTGCCGGGTATCCTGCAACGACTTCCCGCTTAGGGTATATCCCGCCGTGCGGACCTGACCCGCCGAATCGTAATAGCGCGCCACCTGTCCTCTTAGATTATGCGCCGACGCCTGGGGCACTTGTTCGCCATAAACGATGCGCTCGTGACACCGCTCAACTTCATCTGAAGCCTGAACGTAGGTGGCCACAGTACGCCCCAGCGTGTCGCAGACCTGCCGCCATTGGGTGCCGCGACCATCCTGGCTCCAGGCCATACGGCCCTCCACGTCGAACAGCGCCACGCTCAACCCCGCATCCACACTGTCACGACGCAGCGCGCGACCGCTCAATGAGCTGACGCAACGCACATTCGGTGCCACCCTGGGATCCTGCTGCTGCGCATCAAACAGGCGTGCATCGGTCGTTGAGCGCAGATGCCCCCATTCCGTGTGCTGCGCCACACTCACGCGCTCGTCCAACGGTGACGTGCTGCTATCGCGATTGTAGTGAAGCGTGCGGACGCCTAACCCGCGGTTATCCATCACTTGTATGACCGGCGTGCCCCGACAGACGTTTTCCCACTCGGTTTCGTTCATCGCGTACCTTTCGTGTTTGACCACCGTGCATTGACAGGATTAGCCGGCCGTGTCATTTTCATCTTCATTGACGACAAACCACGGATAAATACTCGTCCTGCGCTCATACCCTTTCGCGGTTACGACGCGCATCGCCCGTCCGATTGGATCGTAGTAGGTGGTATCCGCGTAACCGCAACTGCGCATGGCGCGATCCGCAACATACGCCCAGTCATTCATGAAGTAGGGCTGGTAGCGACGCACCGGCTGACCCTTGTTGTCGTATTCGATCCGCCCCGACACCGCCCAGCGTGGTGCTGAACCAGTATCCACTTCCTCGGGCTTGCCATCGGCACCGACGACGATCTCACCGTCAGCAGTGCACTGCCACGCCAAGCCGCCGGGCACCTTGGCGCAGCCTTGCAGCGTGCGGCCAAAGCCATCCGTATACGCGATGTCCACCCGAACTTGCTGCTCTGTGTCATTCGGATAGCGGTCAGCGGTCAGCGTCACGACGTTCACCGGGTTGCGTGCAGCGCGAGCAAGCGCTTGGCGCACAGGTTCGGAAAGGCGCTTCAGCACGCCGCTACACAGCCCGTCACGCGCGCTCGCACGAATGTGGCCCTGGGGCGTAATAAGCCGCTCGGCGATCAGTTGCTGCCAGCATTCGTCCGCGTCTTCTGTCGGCAGGTCTGCCCGGGACACCTGCCCCATCCACGCAAACAGATCCGTCGCATGAACGCTCGCCACTCGCTGCGCCGAGACCCCGGCTTGGTCGATCGCCTGTGCAACGGTCAGCCCGGTGGGTACCGGGGAAACCGTGATGGGATCAAATCCCACGTCGCGCGCCTGCTCCGTACCATAGAATGTGCTGGCCACCACGCGGCCCATCGCATCGAACTGCACCTCATGGTGGTTGTCGTTAACATCAGTCATGCGCCACGGCTGCAGGAATCGATAGTCATATTGCGCCGACGTGATGTTGCCTAGCGCGTCCTGTACCTGCGTCACCACACAGTAATACGGATCGTACGAAAGCTGCGTGGCACCGGTGAGCCGGGTTTTCTGCACTTCACTCGGCACATAAAAGTTGTCCGGCCCACGGTAGGTGCGATAGTCGCTGGCGATTACCCACACCGGCGCTTCGACTGCATTGGGCACGGCCAATACGGTCGGTGAAGTGTGATAGCCGGCCTGCGTAAGTTTTGCGGTCAGCGTCGGCTCGTCGAGTAGGCCGTCATAGGCGGCCAGACTGGATGAATCAAGCTCCGCGACTTCTTGATGATCGACCAGCGCCACAAAATCAGGGGCACCGTGAGCGTCCGTGTCCCGGTACACGACGACGCTTTGACCGCCGAATACGCGCACCTGATCATCACCCAACAAACCGTCTACCTGACTTAAGTTTTCAAAATTCAGGCCCCCGACCGGCACGCGCGCCGCATCGTAGGTCAACGCGTTGTGGCGTTGCTGCCACGGCAGGCCAAGCCGCCACTGCTGGGGATGCGTCAGATGCCAAACGCTTGCGCGCTGCTCGGTGAGCCGCAGGCACTGCTGCTGCGGGTCGTACGAACTGTGCCAGGCGCTCGGCGGCAACGTATCCGGGTAAGGCGACGTCAATGGTTTGGCACGCCGGGGATAGTGAACCGTCACGCTGTGCAGCGGCACACCATAAGCGTCGATGCGCAATGTCACCGTCTGGCTGACCTGCGGATCGCCATCGATGCGCTCGTACGCATAGTCCAGCTGCTCCAGCGGCAACGGCATAGCAACTGGCGTGTGATCGCTGCCTGCCGACTGGACCTCGCGCACCTGATAACGGGCCATGGTCACGCGATAGGGCGTCTGCTGGCGGGACGTTCCGTCTAGACCATAGACTTCCGTGCGCAATACACTGCCGTTTAACGCGCGGTACAGCCACCATCGACGCTTCGCGTCCGAATCGTCAAGCAGCACATCCTGGCTCGTGTTGGCATCCCATCGCGTCAAACGTGTCGGGGAACAGTTGAACGCGTCGGGGTCCTGCCAAGGCTCGCCGTACAGCGTCGCTTCGTCCGCTTCCCGGCCAGTGTGGTACCAGGTTCGACTCAACCGCGGCGGCGCATCGCTGACGTTGCGCCCTGCAGGCTTCGCATCTTCATGGGTATCTTGTGTCTCGACAAAACCAAATCCGCGGAATTCCCGCTCGCGCCCATCGTAGACCCCTTGACGATATTGGTATTGCTGGACCAGTTGATTGCCAGAGATTTCGTCGAGTTGAATGTGCCGTGACACCACGTGCACTGGAAACGGCAAGCCACTGACTGAGCGCGTGCTTGACTGCTTTTCATCGAGCCATTCCTGAGCCGAGCTGCGGTAGACGATCCGGTGCGCCATCCCCATGTTGTTGTTGATGACGTTCATCAGATAGGGCTTGGCCCGGGCGAGATCGTAGCGCCAATGCTTCGGGCTTGGATGAGGCACCGACAACACGAGGCTGGCCATGCCCTGCCCCTGGATGTCCGCTACGCTGAGCGCACAGAGCCGGTCGAAGCGCACGCCCGGTGGCAAGGCCAGGTCAACGGGCGGCGCAAACCCGTTGCCGGATTGATTGAAGAAGATACGAATGCGGTCACTTTGCGCATATAACAGATCGGCCGCTCCCGAGCCGTCCAAATCCGCTAGATAGACACAAGCAGGATTAAACTGCTGTGCACTAAATGGCAACGGTGCAAAGCTGAACGGTTGCCCTAAGCGGCCCCGCCCAAGGTTCGGCCAGACGGTCACCTCATCACAGCGAATGCGGATGAGGTGCTGCTGGCCAGAGCCCAACAGGTCACAAAATGCCACCACCTCCCGCGCATCGCGCCCGGCAATGGGCAGTGTCGATGCCTGCTCCACATCGATGCCGCGCGCAAAGCCATGCCGCTTGTTCGCGTACAAGCGCACGCTCTTGGGACCAATGAGCGCTAGGTCAGAGAGCCCCGCGCCCATCAAATCGGCCAGTGTTGCCTGTTGGCTGAAAAACTCAACGGGCAGCGCTGAGAGCGGCGTAAAGGTCGACCAAGTGCCGTCGGGCGCCAGGCTAAAGTAGCCAGCCAGACCAGGCTGCGTCACAAGCCAATCCAGCCTGCCATCGCCGTTGATATCCGTCAGCGCCATTGCCGGCGACTGCAATGACGGAATCTCGGGCAGCGGCCGCCACGCGTCATAGGTCACCGCGTCGCCGCCTTCACTGCTACGCATAGGCGCCCGGTAATACCAAAGGTGGCCCACTCGATACAGGATGCCGGCGATGCCCTCGCCATATAAATCCACCAGCTGGTACGGGTGCGCGTTGTTCAATCCAGGAAAGAGATCACATGGCTGCCACTGGCCCGATGACACCGAAGCGTCGAACGGCGTGTAGTCTAACTCTAGCGGCGGCAGTGACTGCAGCGTGTCGTCTGGCTCATCAGTGTCGTCTGGCTCATAAGCTAGCCGCTGCACGCCAACGAGCCGGGTGAGCACCGGATTCTCGTCATACTCGAGCAGCAGCCTTGCGACGAGTGTGGCGGGCTCGCCTAGCTCATCAGGAAAGTGATGAAACATCAGCGCCTGACGACATAAACGGTGACAGCGCACTTCGAACCCGTAGTCGTAGCGCGAGAACGCATCGTGCCGGACCGGCCAATGCGCAGCCGCCAACCACGGTGGCCGGATTAGCGGGTCAGTGCCGCGCTCACCGTAATCAAACACCAGCGAAAACAACCATGGCTCGTCGTCCAGCTTCGATGAAGTGAACAGATACAGTGCGTTGGCGGCCAACACGTTGCCGTACTTCACTTGGGTAAGGTAGCGATTGGCGGCATGGTCGCGTCGCGCCTCACTGCCTTGCAGGTCAACACCGGCATCATCTTCCGGCTTGTACCAATACCCGATGTGCTGCCCGTTGGGCGAGACCGACTCTTCGAGCAACCACACCGCGATATGGGACGGTTGCGCTGGATCGGCAATGCGGGCCGACGCAGTTTTGCCGAAGCAATGCAGATCACCGCCCGCGTCATGAACGAGCCAAAAGTCGCCACCATGGGTCTGACCGATCCAATGCTCGATGCGCGCGAAGTCGCGCTCGATGCGCGGAAAGTAGCGCGTCACCCGGTAGGTGTCGTCTAAATCTAAGTCGTTATAGGTACTGACCTCAGAGGGCGGCACCATAGCGCCATCGGCATCACGCTCCGGCTCGAGGACATCACCGCCCGGGCCGATAAATTCGTCTTCGTCGCCGTATTGGGGCGTGCCGCAGGCCGTGCGTCGCCCGATGCTGGTCAACCCGAGGTGCCATCCGACGCCAAAGGGGCCATTGCCACTGCCGCTCGCATAACGCAATGCCAGTTGCGGTGCGTAGCCGCGCCCGGCCGATATGGGCAGCGGCAACGTCATCGTCGCCACGCCCGAGGAGCCAACGGGCCCCAACGCCTCGCCTAACCCACGCATGGCCCCGCCGCCTTTGGGCAGTGTCGGCTCGGATAGGGTGACATTGGACGCTGACTGCGTGACTGGCATATTCAACTCCTAAGAGATGCTGACGCATTTTATAAACTGGCTGACTGCGCCCACGCTCGATGCCCCACGTTGACGAGACTGCAGGCGACTAGTGTCCTCGTGCAAGCGAGCGCCGACCGGCCCTCCCCAACTTGACTCGGCGCTTGATGTAGCTATCCGAGCATGGTCCGATAAGCGCGTCGCGTGTGGGCCAAACCGCTGCTTCAACTCGGAATCAACGTTTGTTTGACCGCATTGGCAAAACTGGCTCCACCATCCAATGCGGTGTACTGCACTTGAATGAGCACATCGTTGAGCGCCTCCAACGTCGCTTGTTGTGCAGGGTCGGCGGGCAATTTTCTGCCATCAATCGTTTCGTCTACCGCACGTGGAAAGACAAGGGTCCAACTGGATACCGCGCCAGTGCCCTCAAATGGCAGATAGCGCCCATCCTGAGCGAGCAGCGCGAAGGTGCCGCTGTCGTCGATGCCTGATGACAGCGCGATTTGCTGGCTTGGACGCAAGTTACTCACAACATGCGTGCCGCTACCCTCTTGGTTGTTGTTCATATAGCGCACGCCATCAATGTCTGGCTGCAGCAGCGTTTGGCTACGCGTTTGGGTCAGCAGCGCCTGCACATCTTGATACGGGCCGGTCAGTGTGGGCAAGGTGACACTGATTTGTTGCAAACAGCGCGCATAATGCCCCGGATAATTGGTGTCGAAATCTTGCTCTGACAACGTAAATTCAAATTTGCCTTGTGCTTTCTGCTTTTCGAAATCGTTCGGCTTATCCGCTAGCAAAGCTTTGAGCGAAAAGGTGCGCGTGATATTGAGCCGACGGTCATTGCGCGACAGATAAGCAGATTCCATTCGTTGTAAGCTAAGCGACAGTGTCTCGCCGACTAGCAGCCCACGATAATTATCGTTCCACGCGTTAGTCGGAACCCAGTACGTGCTGAAATCCCCCAACTCATACTGCCAGCACGCCTGTACGTTCATGCACAGCGACAGGACCGCATCGTACGCCTGGTAATACAGTGCGGAGAGCTGGCTAGCCAACCACTGATACAAGCTCGCTTGCGTGAAGCGCGAGCTTAAGAAATCGAGCATCGCCTGCTGTTGGGCTTGCTGCGTATAAGCTTGGTCAATCACCGTCTGAGCGGCCTTTTGCCGTATCGCGAGCGCCTGTAGTTGTTTATCGATGACCTGGGATTCCAATTGCGCTTGTTCATACTGAAGTCGCCAGTCATCGCGTCGTCGCCGGTACGCTTCGCTTTGCGCAAGACGGCCGGCTTTCGCTTCCATCGCCGTGCGCGCCACGCTCATGCCAAGCGAGACGGCCTGCGTAGCCGCGCCCCAACGGGACCCTCCATTGGCCAGACCAAACACATTGGGCGCCATATCGAGTCCGCCAGCAACCGCATACATTGCCGCTTCGCTCACTGTCATCGCACTGGCGGTAGTTTGCAGATCCATCGATTCTTGCTCGGCGCGACTGATATTGTCGTTGTAGCTATCCAAATAGTATTGGTAGCGTTGCTCCGCGATTGCTTTTTGCGCCTGTAGCGTGTCGACATCGGCATTGAGCGCATCCAACTCTTGCTGCTGCAAGCTGATCGTGAAGTTGGACAGGTCGACCAAGTGTTGTTGACTCAGTTCCAGCTGATGGGCATTCTCACCGCGCTCCAACACGCTGAGCAGCGTATTGCCAAACTGGCTGAGCATATCGATTGCGCGATAGGCGCTGGGCAGCAGCGACTGGAAGCGATACGGCAAAATCACCTGGCTGGCGCCATTGCCGCTGTTGCCCAATGAGCCCGCTTGGGCGCGCTGCGTCAACAGCGCCAGCGGGTCAGCCGGTGTCGCGTACAGTGGCAGAACGAGCGGTTTGCCATCCAAGGTCAAACTATGACGTAGGTTATACAGCCGTGCCTCGAGCATTTGCCAATATGTAAGCAGTTGCGTATTGAGCGGGGGTCGAAAGTTCGGGTTGTCTAAAATACTGAGCAAACTGAGGTTTTGTGCCGGCAACGCCAGCCACTGTACGCCTGGCTCGTGCTCCAATTCACGCACCGCTGCATGTTTTTGGCTCGCGATCGCCTCCAATGTATTGGGCTTCCAATGACTGCTCATCGAGACCGTAGGCAGTGGTCCCATCAGCTCGCGGGCCTGATCATAAAATACGCGCGCGGCAGTCAGGCCATCAGGCGTAAGCAACCGATACTCGTTATCGCCCGTGGCAATGAGCGTGCGCACATAGGCCATAAATACCGCTTTTTGATAGATAACCGGATTGGCATACGCTTGAGCATCCGGATTGAGCGCATCGCGCATTAAAAAGCTGGCCGTCGCCACCTTGGCGCCTTCGCCGAGCGGACAGAGTGGATAGACGTTCCAGTAATCGGGCGGGGTCAGACCGGTGACCGCATCCGTGGCTTTATCTTTGGCAGACGGATCGAAGATATAGTGCAACCAGTGCTGTGCGTCGGTGTTTTGGTTTTCGTCGCCAAAGCGAGTGGCGACCAGATACGGCACGTGGACAAACAACTCCCAAAAATACAGACCGTTGGCACTTGTGAAGTCCATTGGCTGCAAACGACCATCGGGTGCACCGCTATCGACACGCAACTGCGGTTCTTGCGGCATCGCCTGGGTCGTATAATGCAGCAGCGTGCCCAAACTAACATTGGCCCGGCGAATCAATTCGCGCACAAACGTCGTATTGAGCCGCGTATCAGGCAACGCAAACCCACCGTCTTCCGCTTGAACACCGTTAAAGGTAATAAATTGGACATTGCCTTGCTGACTATCATAGCGCGTACACAGCTGGGGCACCTGGGTCGGTGTGTCCACGGACACCAACTCAACTTGCACTGACCAAGTTTGATAAGCGCTACCTGCACTGCCAGAAGACGGTGTGCGCACAATCTCGTGACGTAGATGGTAGGTAATAATTCCCTGGTTTGGATAGTCCTCGCTGCTAATCACATGCGTGGCCGCACGGTGGTCCGTCGGTTGCAGCACCCAGCGTTGTGCAGTTTCATTGCTTGCCACCACGCTTTTTTCGTTACCATTTTGGACTGTATAAACCTTTAGTTTATGCTGGAACTGGTATGTGACACTGATTTTATTGGCATTCTTTTTGATGGCATAAGTTAAATGATACGAATCCCAATAACCATTTTCCGGACCGACAGAAAAAAATATTTCAGTGGCTGGATTATTATAGAAGCGAAAAGACTTTCCATGCAAGTCCAGTGTTTTTGAAGTAGGCACACCGCCTTTAAAAGCAATGTTATGCGAGCCATCAGTAACAAATTTTAACGGACCACCCCAGTTTCCCCTGTAGTCAGGAAGAGTAGCAGTATAAAATGTATAAACACCAGCCGAAATATCCACATTCCCATAAGCAGCATCGTATTTAATCTTAGTGTTGTAAAAACGGTAATTTGACCCATCAAAGCTAAACTTGATTGACCGGCTAGCATCACCCGCTGTCAAATGATAATGCGTTCGATTACTTGTGCTTCCGGCTGGTGCCTGATCGGTGTCCGGAAAGACATACAGGCTTTCCCATACGCCTCCGTCACGGGTTTCATCGGGGCATCGACCTAAGTTAGCGCCAACCTGCAGCGTCAATCCGTCGTTGGCAATCGACACTGAAGGGGCGGCCAAAGCGTCTGGCCAGCTGCTGGGTATCCCTGAATCAGTATGGGAGGATCTCTTCTCGCACGATTGAATCCGGTATTTTTTTCCTTGCAAACTATATTGCAACGATTGGTAAAAAATACCATTTTTTTGCTCGCCGGGCCGATAAACTAAGAAGTTTGGCTTAACATTATCCCCAGTGGTGGCGATGTTGATAAAAGACGTATCACAAAACAGAAATGCCGATTGCGTGGGAATCTTATCCTGCCCACCTTCATAAACAAATATCCCGATAAATAGATTTCCTTCAGGTCGCGTGCCACCAAGTACCCCGCGACTGAAATCCACAATCGCGACCGTATCAACTTTTCTTAACACGAAATTAGTGCCTTCTTCAATCTCCAGCACCCCGCCTGATAGCACAGATGAACTCCCCCCGTCTTGCTTAACTTCTTGCAGTTCCGCGGTATTGGGTGCCGACCAAGAGCCGTCATAGCGCAAATAACCGTAGTACACACGGTATGCATGCACTTCCGGCGTGACGTTGGTGCCGTCGCTCTTTTTCTTCGGTGTAGGATCCCGCTCGACCCAGCTGACGTACAACCGATTATTGAAAAATACTGGCCGTACGGTCCAACTCAATACATTGCGACTATTCAATGGCAGATCGATTGCTCGCCAATCATTCCAACAGTTTGGCGTAATCTGCGGATATTCGTCGGTACCCCCGTTTTTACTCAAATCCATGCTGCGCCAGTAATAGCTATGCGGCTCCGCAGCGGTGCGCCCGATAAAATAATAGGTCCCGCCACCAAAATCAATCTGGCTGCAGCAGCCATTGATTACCAGCAAATTGCTGACCGCCTCGAACTCGTTCAGGTAGCTAAGTACCGCGTCCTGCACACGGTCCGCGTTGAGTCGATTTTGGTTTAGAGAATTTTCCAGCTCCTCGAAAAAGTGGCTTTTGTCCTGACGCGTAGACGGGAAAATATAGTTTTCCGGATAGTCACTGACCTGTTGGCTGGCTGACCAGCGCGCATACTGACTATCGATCTCACGCCAGGACGCCACATCCTGCGGTGACATCGGATTGAAGCCCGGCTCCTGATTCAGTGCAATGCGGTACAGGTATTGCTGCAGGCTCGCGATGGCCTGCGCCACCTGGCTAGTCTCGACCTCTTTGCCCACCTTGGTGTCAATGAGCAAATATTGATAAAGATCGTCCGCGGTGACTGGCTGGTTCTCGACATTCGGCAACGTCGGCGCCACATAGCCGAGATAGTAAGCCTGTAGCGCATCGCGCCGGGATTCATTGAGCTGTTTAGCAAAGTTACTTTGCATGATCGTCTCTTAAATGAAGCACTACGGAGCCGCTAACGGCGCACGCTGATCGCTTAGCTGCTGCGCCTGCCAGCAAGGCGTGGCTAATACACGGAAGTTATCTGCTGCTCGCTCGCGGCCGCGACCGCCTGTCCGAGTTGCTGCCAACTCGCATAGTCACTTTCGGGGTCAATGCTCACGGTTGCGACCAATGACGCAACTGCCAAACCCGTTTGCTGTGACAAGTGGTATAAGCGTAG
This sequence comes from Mycetohabitans sp. B2, assembly GCF_021733735.1. NCBI lineage: Bacteria > Pseudomonadati > Pseudomonadota > Betaproteobacteria > Burkholderiales > Burkholderiaceae > Mycetohabitans > Mycetohabitans sp. B2. The sequence goes on along the minus strand of NZ_JAHKSP010000066.1, from coordinate 163,334 downwards.
AATCGTTGCGATTTGCGGCACCATGTGTGCCGGGGTCTCTTCGCTACCCATTACATAGGCCGCCGCCACTTGCACTTCGTTGGCCTGCCATCCCAGCAAACCCGCCAGCGACTGCGCTACCTCATCAGCAGGCGGCGGTTTTTCACCGTTGACCCAGCTTAAATAAGCGAGCAAATCGTTTTCTGTCTGTGACGTTTGATGCAACCAATCGCGATAACAGCCTAGGCGATACAACGTGGCAAAATCGAGTGCCGTCAACGTAGGAGTGGTCTCGCCAAACCATGCCGGATGCGCAAGGTAAGCGTCCAGCATCGCGGCGCTCAGTTGAAAACACGTGCTCATCTGCGCCCCACGCGTCAGCATCGCGAGCAACGCCAGATAGTCAGCGGGAATTTGCTGCGCACTGCTGAGCTCGCTTAGCGCAAGCGTGTGCTGCAATAATGCGCACGGTGTGCTACCCGCCCAGCGTACCAGCGACGACACCACCGCTTGCGGCTGCGCCAGCAATTGCGCCAGCGTACTGCTCAAAATGCCGCGCTGCGATTGTTGTGCGTTATAAATTAATGCGCTCAGTGCCGCTGTCGCTTGCGCCTTTTCCGCAGCCTCCAGCTTTTGCTGATCGACTACCGCACGCACCGCGGCTTCAATCTGCGTTTGAGTGGCCGTATGCGCATTGTCCATAACTAGCCCCTGCGCATTGACCAGCTCTTTTTCGGTCATCAGCACGCCCCAGTCTATCGGTTTCCCCTCGGTATCGATCGATGGGGCGCCCGAATGATCATAATGGGTGGGCGTCACCAACGTGCGTGCAACACTTTCACTAAGCTGGCGGATAAAGTCCAACTGGCGTTGGTTGCCAATGTGCGGCGGCACCGGCAGCAGCCACATCGCACATTGCTCCACGGTCAAGTTTTGTGCTTGCAGCCAGTGCACTGCATTGGACAATAACATCAGCCCATCGAGCACATCATGCGTTTTCCCCTCGCCGTTCTCGTTTAACACCGCAATGGACGGCACCCCGGCCAGTTGAGCCAACAGCGGACGATCGTCACCCAACATCTTGGCGTTGTCCAACAAGCGAATCAGCGCGAGCGCGCTGGCAATTGACATGTCAAGCCACCGCGCTAGGGTCGTTAAACGGTACAGCGCAGATACGGCATCGAGACTGTTGGGGAACGTATGTTCAGTTATATTGCCCTGGTGCTGTGCCACAAGTCCAGCCAGCAACGCGAATTCTGCATCGGTCAGTTTGAGGCCTGCAGCCAGTTGCTTGGCGATGCGCGCATCACGCCCCTTATTGGGCGTCGTGGCTGTGGCCGTGTAATCGACGTTTTCCCAATCTAGCGTGTACGGCTCATCAAATAGTCGCTGACTGTTAAACAAGCGGTCGAGCAGCGGCACATTGGGCGTGATCGCATACGGGGTGATCTGATGCACCAGCGCGGCAAACTGCTCCGCGGTTGCACCGTAATGCTGTCGATAGTGGCAAAAGACACCGAGCAGCCGCGTCGTATTTGCGTTCATGTACAGGCCAAGGTTACCGTCCGCTTTTCGGGGATCGGCCCCTTCGGCACGCATGCCGGCGATGATGAGTTGATCAAGTTGATCAAACGGTAGCTGCATGGCACGCTGCACGCGCATCAGGCGATTGAGCCGATCCAGGCGATCGTCTGTTAAGCCGGTTAGGGTCAATTTGCCATCGTCGTCTTGCATCATGGCAATCGCTGGTTTTTTCCCCGCGTGCAAATAGACGGCGCCATAATGGTACGGCATATGCGGAGTTTGATCGGTATGCCCGTTGGTAAAAATCGCGTTACGAATCACGATATTCGGCGACAACACCACCGTATCGCCGCCAACTCGCGCGCAAAGCATGTTTTCCAACTGCGAGACAGTCAGCCCCGTGCGCTCGGTCAGAATCTTGACCGAGCTAAAATAAGTTGGATAATCCTTCACAATGAGATCAGGATTAATACCAAACTGATTTTTGTAAAAATCCTTTTGAGTTGTAGTATAAAGTACAGGGCGCTCGTTACCATCCAGAATCAACGTAAAGCTGATGTCAGTGTAATAGCTTTTATTATCAGAATATTGCTGCATACGGATAAAAAAATCAGCGCGCAGCGGGTCTTTTCTTAGATCCAATTCGGCATTATCTGCATCGATGAACTGAAGCTGGGGATAGCGTTGGTAAGGGGCGCCATCCGTCATACTTGCATTATTTATGCTCCGATTCCAATATTCTTTTCTTTTTCCCCTTACCACAACTGTTTGACCACCACTTGTTTTTAATGTAATTTTTGCAGCAACGTCCTCGCCATTCCAAATCAACTCAGTTGGCCCGTCTACCACGGATTCCTGCAATGGCGTGACATAAGCGTGAGCACTAAGGTCTTGCCACAACGTCATCTCAGTAGTCGAGTAATCTCCACTGCCCCATTGCGCTGTGAGCTGCTCTAACGTCAGCATATGGGTACTAAAATACGGGGGTGTTTTCAGCAATGCTTGCAGCGGCGGCGCCAATGGGCTGGCAAGCTGTATCGCATGCTTTCTTGCTGGCGTGTCGGTCCCTGTAATAGGTTTAATAAAGTAGGGCCATGCGGTGTCCACCTGCTGTATCACGTCCGCCAGTGATGTACCGCTCACAGCGAAACCCTCGGTAGTTTGCTGATACGCAAAATGATAGGGCAGCGTGTGGGGATAGTAAGTAGCGGCCAATATTTCATCCACCGTCTTGCCGGTGGGCAAGGTCGGTTCAATCGCGCTGTTCAGAATTTGGTTGACCATCGTCAACGCAGGTAGCCGCTGATTCAGGCTGTCGTTGTCCACCACCAGCTTTGGAATATCGGGGCGGCGTTGCGCGAGCGGATGGATGGCGTTATTGCCCGGCGCGCTGGCATTATCATTTTCCTGTTTTATCGCCAAGTTATACAGGGACACTAGGTAGGCCGCCGGTGACGTATTCGCTTCAATGGCATCGACCGCGCTCATCTGGTGCCAGTTCACTTGAAACTGCTCGTCATAGCTGGGACCCGGTACCGTAAAGGGCCCCAATGTTTGCTGCACCAAACGGGTTAGGCGCCGCTGACGAAAACGAAACGCCACTTGCTGCGCGTACCCGAGCGCTTGGTCATACAGCACACCCGCGCTTTGCACGCTGATCCGCTCGCGATGCTCGCGAATAAATTGCTCGCGTGTCACACGCGACACATCGAATACCGACTCGTAGCCCAGTGTGGCAAGCTGGCCTGTGGCGCCATATCGGCTCTCAAGCACGTTAATCAGCGGGCTAGTCTTTTGATTCATCTTGCCTCCAGGCAAAGGTTAGCCACATAAAGCAATTCAGCACGAGCCAGGACTGCTCGACTGATGACAGATATGCGCACGAACGCGTGCCCAACAGGACACTTCACCAAGATAGTGCTGTCCGTCAACCTCGGGCTGCACGCACTTAAAGCAAAACTGTGTCGCCGTACGTCAAGCGGACAAAATTCGGGAGCAGGATAAAACAGAGAAAATAGACGTGCCGCGCAGGCGCGAGGTCATTGTGTTTAAGCTGGGGTACTTCTTCATCTTCTTCCCTCCAGACGTCGTCTTTATTCAGCAAAAACGGTTACTGCGATGCACCCGTTCGCTAACAGGTCGCCTCATCGTTTGACTGCTGCTCACAACGCGTTTGAGCGTCATGCTCAACTGCCATACGCTGCTTCGACACTTAAGTTAGCAACAACTGTAAAGCACTAGCCGGAAAACATTCAAGCGAATTCCCTTTATTCAATGCGACAAATTGCCGTGGGCACCATCAGGCGTTGACCTGCCGGGGCTGTGCCGCCTCGCAGAAGGACGCGGCTGCGTGACAAGCACCATCCGCGCGATTGCATGATATGAAGCGACTCAATCGCCTCAGCCATCATCAAATCACCATTGCTCTACGCCACGATAATCCAGCAGCAGCGTTGAGTCCGACCGCCCGCCACACGGGGACGTCACGATCTCACCGGGTGCCGTACCCGCGCTCGCCCGATGACGCTCTTGACTGGCGCGCGCCACATAAATAGCCTATTGCGCACCACCTCGAGCTAATGCCCCGCTTAGCCCATCAGGCATTCTGGTACGGAGCGCTTGCATTATGCAACGTACTCCTAATTTTTACATTACAATTATGTCGTGTCACAGCCGTCAACCGACTGCTCCCGCTGGCCCAATTCGCCCCCGTGCTACCGCTCGACTCGCTCGCGCTCCCCACATGCCTAGTCTTTAATACAGCATCACAGGCTCCCGTCCGTGTTCGTGACACACTCCAAGGCGGCTTTTGTTCACAAGCTAAGCGGCAAAAGCCACATAAAAATTTCTAACTTTTACCTCCTGTCATAATTTTGTATTTTTCCAGTATCTCCCCCCTTTTTATACTATTTATATTTTTCATTTGACTGAACGCTTCATGGCCAAACTCGCTTGATATGGCTTCTTTATGTTTTTCTGATGCCTCAGCAACTTTCTCCGCCATATTGACTGCCCCACCAACACGCCAAAGAACTGATGCCCCTTTTAAGGCTATCTTTGCGGCTGGATGAGGCACTACTGCTGCCGCACCGTCCAACACAGCACCAACACTCATACCAGTCGCCACACCTGTTATGACTTCGTCTTTTACCTCTTCTTTGAATTGGTTAGCAGCTGTTACAAGCTCTTCATTTTTCTCTGAAGACATTGTCGTCGCTACGGCCGCACCCTTAGAAGCCTTTTTTATCGCCTCAACACTTAAACCTAGATTATTATAGGCATCGGTTGCAGCAGCCTTTGTCAAAGCAGATTTATTCACCTGCTTCACATCACCCGTAGTAGCAAATTCCCCGACGGTTGCCACAGTATCAACGCCTGTTTTTAGTGCTTCCACGCCTGGCACTTTACCTTGAGCAACGTGGCCTACTGCCTTAACCCTGCCTATTATAGTTTCCTCTATTTTTATAGATATATCAAACTTATCTTTTCTTTCACCGATTTTATTAATTATCTCGTCTGCCTTCTGGTCACCGTAAGTTTTTTTTGAAGCTTCATGTGCTTTAATTTCAGTCTCCGAATGAGCAGGTAATTTTTGCCTATGCTTATAGGCTTCGTAAACAACCCCGGCCACTCCAGTTACTCCTGTAATGGCCGTCTTCCACATCAGGCCATTATCATCATAGCGTAAAATTGGACTATTTTTTACCATCTGATAGAGATTCAAGCCATCGACTATTCTAGCCGGATCGGGATTGAGCCATCGCCCTAGCCAAGGCATATAGTAACGGTACCCATAATAATAGAGCCCGGTCGCATCACGCTCCTTACCCGAGTAGCGCACGTACTTGTATTTCGCCTCCAACTCGCTTTTTGCCGCCCACACTGCGGTGCCACCGTACGGATAATATTCTTCGTAGGTAAGCAACTGCCCCGTGTTATCAAGCTCCAGCGTGCTCGAGCCCAACTGATTATCCAGACTGTAGCGCACTTGATCGTTATCAATCTGTTCAGGTTTTCCCGCTTCCCAGTGCATCACCCGCAACGCAATGCCGCTCGCGTCCACCACGACCACCTGCAACGCTTCTGTCACGTTGGACCGCGTAGGATCGTCTACATCGGCTTGCCGATGCTCGCGTCGCTCGAGCCCAGGCAGATAGCGCACGTCGTCGCTATGCTGCTGACTGCCCGCGCGCCAACGGCGTACCTTACGCGCGCGTTGGCCCGCACTGCTGTAGGCGTAGCGCTCATCGTCACTCTCATTGTCGCCGCGTTCGATTTGCACGACGCGGCTAAGCTGATCGCACGTGTTCCAGTCTACCGGCTGACCTGGCTGCAATTGCGTCAAATTGCCGTTTGCATCGAAATACCGATCGACCTGTTCAGGCGCCACATCCCAAGCTTCAGGCACTGCTCGGTTTGAGCCGGCGGCCACCACCATGCGCAGCGTATAGTGCTGCGCACCGGTATGTTGCATCTGACATAGATTGCCGCTCGCATCATACGTGTACTGACGCGTGTAGTTCACCCGTTGTGTGGCGTCTAAGCTTTGCCACAGCGGCAAGGCGGCACTTTGCTGGCTCGTCTGCGCGCTTTCACGGCCAGTGGCCTGGACTAATTGATACAGCGCGTCGTAGCGATAGTCGCTCGCCGCTTCAACGCGCTGGTTGCGTGTATAGTGCACCGGCTGTGCCGCATCTTCGATGCGCGTGATATTGCCTACCGGATCATACGTGTAGCTCAAATTCTGCAGCACCGTGGCATCACGCTCACGTTGCGCGCTCAGGCGGCTAAGTCGCTGTGTGCTGACTTCATACACATAGGTACGCACGACACCATTGCCTGCACGTACCTGGAGCGGCTGGTTCGACGCATTGTAGGTAAAATCCGATGCTATGCAACGCTCATTCTGACCCGCTAAGCGTAGCCATACCGTCTGAAGCTGACCGGCAATATTCAATTCGTAGCGGCGGCAATGTCCGCCTGCATCGGTGTGTGTCACCGTCTCGCCCAGCGCATTATAGGTCCAGCGGCTTGTGTAGCGCTCTGACTCAAGTAAGGCGCGCTGCGCGGCTTCGTCTTCGGGCCAATTGGGCGCGTCCAACGTGGCTAGGAAGCCGCGCGTTTCACTCAGTGGCTCGCCGCTCAAGCTGTAGCCTCCGATTTCATTTATGCCCGCTGGATCTGCATGGCGAACCAGCTGACCACGATCATTGCGGCGCGCGTCACTGTCCGGTGCCCCATAGATAAGCCGTTCGCGGCACGCTTGCACGGCACCGGCGGGCTGCTCAAACCGCGCGATAGGACGGCCTAGCAAATCATATGTCCAGTGTTGACCGTGCCCGTTACCACTGGCCACCCACGTGATGAGCCCGCGCGCATCGCGCAGCTGCAACTGCGCGCCCGCATCGACACTGTCCGTGCGTAGCAGCTGGCCCGACAGGGTGCGCTGGTAATGGAAGTTGACCTTATCTGGCCCCACATGCCGCGGATCGGCGCTGCTCACCAGCGCGCCGCTCGCATCGAATGCATGTCGCGTCACCAGAACTTGCCGCTCGGGATCATCGGGCACGCGGTTGTAACGGATCTGCCGCACCGTCAAGCCCCGATTGTCGCGCACCTCAACCGTGGGCGTGTCGCGATACAGTGGATCGTCGCCTGTGTCATTTTCATCTTCGTGCGTGTCGAACCACACATCAAAGCGGCTACGTCGCTGATATCCGGCCGCCGTTTGCACCCGCGTGTTGCGGCCTAGCGGATCGTAGTAGAGGGTGTCGTGAGGTGCGCACTGCCGCAGCGACGCATCATTCACATAGCGGGGCGTATCAATAAAATACGGCTGATACACGCGCACGGCCAGCCCTTTATTGTTGTATTCGACGCGGCCCGAAACTGCCCAACGTGTCGGCGTATCTTGGCTTACTGGCTGTCCTGCTTCAAGCACCAAATTGCCGTGCGCATCGCTCGTCCACGCGGGACCCGCGGCAACACGCTGCTTGGTTTGCAGCGCTCGGCCTAAGCCATCAGTGAACGCCACCGTACAGCGGATTTGTTGGTGTGCGTCATCCGGATAGCCATCGCTCGTGAAGCAGGCCGTATGCATCGGCGTGCGAGGCGCTTGGTCCAGTTGCACCTGGATGTGCGCCCAGCGCTCGAGTGATAGCCCGGGGGGCGCGGCAGCCAGCCACCGCCAACGCGCACGGATTTGGCCATCGGCCGTGAGCAGCCCATGGCGACACAGCATGGCTTGCTCGGACTCATTTAACGTGGACGGCTCCAGCCGCCCCATCCAGCTCGACAGCGCATCGTACCAAACACTAGCCGCGTGTTGTATCGCGCCGGCAGGATCGGCCAGCGCCGCGTCGAGCGTAGTCACCGCGCTGCGATACTCGTTCACTGGAGCGAAACCGACCTTGTCATCCCCTTGCGTACCGTAAAAGCTGGTGACCCGCACCCGGCCCAGCGGATCATACGCGGCTTCGTGCCGGTTCTCGTTCACATCAACTACGCACGTTGGCTGCAGACGTCGATAGTCATGGTCCGCCTGCATGACATACCCTAGTGCATCCGTCACGCGCGTCACGCATAGTCCGGACCCATCGTATTCGATGTGGGTCTCGGCGCCAAATGCATCACGCTGATGGCTGAGCCGGTAGAAATGGCTTGCTCCGAGATAATGTGCGCGCGGCGACTCGATCCAATAGTAACCTTCCTCAATGCGATACCGCGCTTGCTCAACCCATGGTTCGAGCGCGCCAGGAGGCGGGAGACCATCGCACGCCTGCTGCAGCATCTCCAACGTCATTTCAGCCTGCCACGTGCAAGCCAGCAAACCTTCCACGCTCGCTTGACCAAACGGCAGCACACTGTCGTGTGCATCGGCATAGTTCTGCCGCTGCCAATGGATTAACTCACCTGGCGCCGTGTCCATTCGGCCGTCGGTGAGTTGCTCATAGCCGAGCCACTCGCCTGCGCTAGCGGGCGGCTGCAACGCTTGTGCTTTCGCCTCGCACGGCAGGCCCAATCGCCACGGCGCGTTGGGTTGATTTAAGTGAATCCACCGTTGTTGCGTGCGCGTCACGCGCAACTGCTGCTGCTGCGTATCTTGGCATTCATCCGAAGGAGCAGGATTCGTGCGGCGCGGATAGTGCACCGTGGCCGTGTCAGTTGGGTAACCGTACTGATCCGCCTGCAGCAACACCTGGTGCGTCATCATCGGATCATCGGGCATGCGCTCATACTGCGCGCTCCATTGTTCAAGCTGCATCGGCAGCAGCACGCGCGCGTCGGGCGCATCGTGCACCACGCGCACCTGATAGCGGTATTCAGTGACGGTATAAGGATGCGCCGCCGCGGGCGTATCATCGACCCCGTACACTTCCTCGCGCATCACCCGCCCACGCAGCGCGCGGCGCATCGCGCGCAACAACTCTGCATCGGGCTGCACGATCGGTTGATGCTGATCATCGGTCCAGCGCGTAGGGCCCAGCGCCGGCGCTTTTTCATTCCCTGCGTAGTAGTCGGCATGAGGTGCGTCGTCCTGCTCGGCACCGATCCTAAACCACGTTTTGGTCAGCACCGGCGCGGTCAGCGTGTCGTCGTCAGCGTTCGAGGCGTTACGCTCCGTATCCCACTGCTCGAGCGAGCCAAAGCCGGCAAACTCGCGCTCGTACCCATCATAAAAGCCGTGCCGATACTGGTAAGTTTGCGTCAACGTATTACCAGTGATCTCGTCAGTGTGCGTGACCTGCGAGATTACTTGCACTGGAAACGGCAGGTGGCTGACCGCATCGGGCGTCGCCTGCTTTTCATCGAGCCACGCTTGCGCGGAGCTGCGATAGGTGAGTTGCGTGTCGAGCCCGCGGTTATTATTCACGCGCTCAAGTAGATATGGTTTCTTGCCTGCGACGAAATCGTAGACCCAGTGACGCGGTGTTGGGTGCGGCACTGTGAGTACCAGTGCCGCGCAGCCGGTGCCATGTATGTCCGCGAAACTGACCTGACAGGTGTCGTCATAGCGCACGCCGTCGGGCCACGCGAACACGACCGGTTCTGCTAAACCGTTGCCGCCATGATTGAAAAATACTTGAAAGCTCGTACTACCCAAATAAATCAGATCGGCCGCGCCCGAGCCGTCTAGATCCGCCAGCCGCACCCGTGCTGGGTGAAAAGTATGCGCTTCAAACGGCAACGTCGCCAGCGTGATCGGAGCACCCAAACGTGCGCGACCCAAGTTTGGCCAGCACACTAGGGTGTCATGGCGCACGCGCACCAAATGCGGCTGGCCCGAGCCAAGCACGTCACTAAACGCGACCAGTTCGGTATGCGCGCCGTTATTGCCCGGCAGCCGCCCCGGCGGCGTATAGGGCACTTCTTCGGGTCTGTCAAAGCCAGCCTCACGCCGGTTCGCGTACAGTCGCACACTTTTTGGGCCGATCAGCGCCAGATCCGGCAACCCAGCGCCAACCAGGTTAACAAGTTGTGCATCCGGATGCAAAAACTCCGTCGGAAACGCGCTAAACGGCACAAACGCCTGCCAGTGCTTGTCTGGGCCCAGCGCAAAAAAGCCCGCCAGCCCCGGCTGCGCAATTACCCAATCGAGTTGCCCGTTGCCGGTCAAATCCATCAACGACTGTCGTGTGTTGGGACCGAGTCCCCCAACGGGCAACTGCGGCAGCGGCTGCCAGGCTTCATACGCGATCGCGTCTTCGCCGTTTTCAGCGCGCACCGGTGCACGGTACCAGTAGCTGGTGCCATCGCGGTATAGCACACCGGGCACCCCTTCACCATACAAATCGACCAGCTGATACACCATGCCATCGTTCAAGCCGGCCAGCGGCGCAAACGATTCAAACTGACCTTGACCCAGTACAAAGGTGCCAAAATCTAGCTCGACCGGCGGTAGGCTCACCGCCGCGGGCTCGCCGCTGGCCGGATCCGGCCCATAGCCGGTCATCCACGCCGCGCGCAAGCGACTGAGCACCGGTTGTTCGTCGTATTCGAGGTACAGCCGTCGCACTAGCACCGGGTCCGGTCCCAGCGCCTCAAAGCGGTGAAACATCAGTACCTGCCGGCATAGCCGGTGCGTGCGTACTTCAAAGCCAGCCGCATAGTCGGAGAACGGGTCTAGGCGCGCGCACCACGCGCGTTGCGGCGCATACGTGGGTATCGCGTTCGCATCAGCCGCATGCTCGCCATAGTCGAACACCAGCTCGAAGTACCAATTGGTTGGCACGGGCGTGCCGCTCATCAGGTACAAGTCGGCACACGCTTGGCGATTGCCGTAGCATACGCGCTTCAAATAACGCTGCGCGCGCCGCTCACGCGGTTGCTCAACGGGAACGCTAGTGTCAATGCCACTATTGTCTTCACCCTGGTACGCATAGTACACATGCTCACCGTGCGGCGTGACGCTTTCTTCAAGACACCAGCGAGCAATATGCTCGGGCGTAGCAGGATCGGCCAAGCGCGCCGCCTGTGTATAACCGAACAGATGCTGCGTACCATCGGCGGCTTGCACACGCCAAAATGCGCAACTCGCGTCGTCTTGCGCTTGCCAGTAATCGAGCCGATCGAAACTACTGGCAACACGCGGCGCATAGGGCGTAACGTGAAAGACGCGGTCGTTCAACGTCTGATCGGCAGTTTTACCGACGCGCACCAATACTTCGCCACCTGCGTCGACAAACTCATCCGTATCCGTATAGCGCGGCACGCCTTTCGCGGTGCGCCGGCTAATGCTCGGCATGCTTAGGGCCACACCCAGCCCGAACGCACCGTTGCCTGCGCCACTGCTGTAGGCTAGTGCGAGCGCCGGTGTGATACCACCTGCATCGGTAGTCGGCAACGTCAATGTTAACGACGCGGCGCCACTTACACCGCCGACACTGAGCGTCTCGCTCAAGCCCTGAATAGCGCCGCCGCCTTTAGGCAATGACAAGAATGGCAATTCGATGACGCGCGGGGTGTTTGATTCAGCACGGATGGTGCGGTCCATCACGATATCCTTTTAATGCAATTTCTGGGAATGAGCGTTCCGTTGGCTCACGCGTGCTGGTGCCAGCTTGGGGGATCGCCTTCTTTGACTAGCCCCCTCTTAACGACGCGTCTAAACCATACATTGCGTTGCTAACTTCCTATAGCATCAGTTCAGTCGAATATCTGGGAATTCAGCATATTAGTTTTCTCAGGCCCTGAAACGCAGCTATTGAAATATTGTGGGTATTATGTGTCTCGGATGATGTAATGTAGATGCACGATGATATCGTTCAAATTAGCCACCACATCGCGTTGTGCGCCATCGTCCTTGCCCGCATGGAAAATATTGAGCGACAGCGTGCCCTGAGTCACATCCATACCCTCAAACGGCAAGAAACGGCTGTCGTTGAGATCGGTCACAAATCGGCCGCTATCATTTAGGCCATGCGAGAGCGTCGCCGTCTCCTTCCCAAATATCAGCGTCGCCTCGATATCTTGATACGGTCCGAGCAGCGTCGGCAGCGTCACCGCGACGCTCTTAATGCGACGCGTCTTGCCCTTCATGTTGTAGGATTTATCCAACTCCAACACACTCAAGTCCAGCGTAGCCTGGAAAATGTTGTCCGTCAGCGATAGCCTCACGCCGCCCGATGGGTCCACAGGGTTGCCGTCCAGCACAGTTTGGAGCTTGTCTTTGAAAGTCTCAGCACCGAATAACGTAGCCAGCGATACCGTGCGCGTTGCCTCCAGCCCCATGGCACCGCGTGCCAGCCAAATGCTGTCAAGCTTTTGCAACTCCACGCTCAACCCTTCGCCCGCCAGCAAACCTTGCCACAGGTTGTCCCACACCGGTACCCGGAACACACCATCGGTGTCTTGGTCGCCCAACTCTTGCACCAAGGCCGCTTTTGCCTGCAGGCATATCGGCAACGTAACGTCGTATAGTTGATAATAAAGTGCGGACAATCGCGCAGCCAGCCAGTTATATAACGCTTGTCCGGTAAAACGTGTGGTTTGGAACTCGTACAGCGCCTGTGCATGCGCTTGCTCAGTTTCGGCCAGTGCGATTTGTTTTTGAGCCATCGCAATTTGTTCGGTCAAGCTCTTGATCTGTGCGTCTAGCTGGGTCACCTCATTTTTGGCAATATCATGTTGCAGTTGCCATTCTTCTTGGCGGCGCTGATAGCTGGCTGTCACCTCAGAGATGCCCGCACTTTGATCTTGTGCAACGGCCACCGCTTGAGTAGCATGCGCGGTCCCCAGCACAGGCGCACCCCATTGAGACCCACCGTTGGCCAGACCGAACGTATTTGGCACCGCGTCCGCGACGCCACCGGCAATCAGTAACCCGGTCGCGGCCAGGTTGGTCGTCATCGCGGTGCTGCGCAGCGTCAGCCCGGCGATTTCCGCCGCGGACAAGTTACCATCAATCAAGTTACGAAAGTGGCTCTGGCGCAACGTTGCGCCGTCACGGCTGGCTTGCAGCGCGCTTAAACTATGCTGCAGCCCTTTTAAATTACTCTGCTGTAAGTCGGCCTGTTGTTTCAGCACTATCTGCTGCTGCGTCTGTAGCAACAACGTCATTTTTTCATTGTCTTGACGCTCCAGCGCCAGCTGCAAGCTGCTGCCAAATTGCGTTAATAGTCCCACCGCGCTGCGCGCGCGATCAGCTACCAGCGGGTAACGCCAGCCCTGCACATGGCCCTGGCTGCTCATCACACCGCTGCTCGCGTCGTCGCCTCCGGCCTGCTGGCGTTGTAGCTCAGCCGGGTCCACCGGCGTTGCGTAAAGCGGCAGATTGAGCGGCTGACCATCCAAGCTCAGGTTATGTCGCAGGTTATACAGGCGCAGTTCAAGCTTATCCCAGTAGCCCAACAGCACATCGTTGTACGGCGGCAGAAAATGGCCATCGCCCATGTCGGCCGCGTCACCCGTGCGCAACCAACTCGCAAAGGTGAGCGCGCCGGATAGATGGCTGCGGGTCGGTTTGTCAATCGCCCCTGCCTCGGCACTGAGTGTCGGGTTGGGCCACGTATTCGTGATGCGAATATCCGGGCGCGGCCCGAGCAGTTGCTGCGCTTGGATATAATACATTTTGGCTTCGACCAGCGTGTCCCGCTCCAGCATTCGATACGCGTGATCGCCGCGTGCAATCAACAAGTCCAGCACATGCAAAAAGATCGCCAGCTTATAGTGCATTGGGTCGGCCACTGCGATGACGTCTGGATCGGTGGTCGCCGGTTGGCTCGTGTCCCAGGCAGTGTCAAGCTGCAGCGGCAGCACATTCCAATAGCGTGGATTGCTGTTGTCATCGTAAAGCAGATTGCCATCGTCATCGCGGTAGCCGCTGCTGTTGAAAATCCGCTTAAACCAGGTATTCGCCTCGTCATACCGTTGTTCGGTCTGCATCCGCACAGCTACCAGGAACGGGATATGAAAGAAAATTTCCCACAAGTACATTCCGTAAGGGCCGCTGAACGCGGTTAGACCGCCTAAATCCTTTTGCACGCTGTAATTAAACAGCGCATCATGCCGATCATCAAAAAGTTTAGGCAGGTCAACATTATTTGTCAAACTCAGCGAAATTTCTTCACCATCACTTGATAGCTTAAAATTTCCAGAAGTAGTAAATTCTCCATAACTATCATAATTTATAAAATCTTTTAACTTTTCAATTTTACCGAAATCACTAAAACTTCCATTGCAGGAAAATATCAAATAATTAGATCCGGAATCACCTTTTCCGTGACTAATTTTTAAAATCTTTTTTGGATAAAAATCATTATTATAAAATATATAATCCCCCAAATCGCTCAATGTTTTAATAATATTTCCAGATTCATCACCCAGGGTAACCCCAAAACCGGGCTGGACACCAGAGTCTGCATTTTTCAAAACAAAATAATCTTTGCAAAATATAAATTCTGCATCAGAACTATATTGTGTTTTGATATGTTGATCCTCAACGGTACCTGTTACGCCTTTTCTCTCAATTTCCTCAAAACAATATGCAAATCTTTTTTCCTTTGAAGCCCAACTAAAATTATTATCCATGCACCAAATATTTTTAGCGCAACTAAACCCTTCATCACCTTTATCTATTTTGTTATACCAGCAAACATTTAATCTACTTTTATCCCAAAAGAGCTTGACCAAACCCTTGTACGGATCAGCAATTCCAGCGGCTATTTCTCGCCACTCGGTCCACTGGATTGGGATTGGCCCCCGCTCATCCTCCCTAGCGGCTAGCGTCAGCTTTCTCCAATAAAATTTGTAAGGCTGGTTCTGAGTTCTTGCAGCAAAAAATACCGTTTTCTCATCCCCGCCTTTGGCCGCATGGATATATTCAAGATTCGAAAGCGTGTTGTATTCAGCTAAATACTCACTTATTTTTGACTGAACCAGCGCGTCACTTAATTTTCCTTGCGAAATCCCTTGCTCCAGTGTTTGGAATAGCTGGGTCTTGTTCAATCGTAAGGTTGGGTCAATATAGTTGCCTGCATAGAATTTGAGCCGTTCCTTACCGGCCCATGTGCTATAGCGCCGGTTAAAAGCGTCCCAGTTGTACAAAAAATGCTCCTGTGCAAAGTACGACTTTGCGTCCTCCGCCAACGCACCGTCATAGCCTTCGATCGCCCGATGGATAAACAATTGTAAGCTGCTGATCGCTTCCGCCAGCGGTGACGTGCTCACTCGATCGCTGATCTGGGTGTCGAGCAGCAAATACTCATACAGATCATTGGCGTTGTGGATACGATCCTTCAAATCCGCCGGCACCTGCGTCGCAATATAGCGATCTACCAGCGCGTCGCGGCGGGCTTCTTTCAAGGTTTGGGAAAATAGCGAGGCTGACATGAGGTAGTTCCTTTAATTTCGTTTATCGACGAGCGCTGATTCCTGCACTTAGATTCCTAGCCACCGACGCTAAGAGGGTGCGGTCTTCAGCAGACGGATCAGCCTGCATCATCGTCTGAAGTTGTTCCAACGTGGTCGTCCCCACGTTCAGCGCTTGCCCCACGCGCAGCCATGTAAGCAGCTGCCACAGCACATCAAAACTTTTCGGCCATGTGTCCTCGCCCAATAATGAGACGCTCATTTGCGCGACAGTATTGGCATCTAGTTGATGCAGTGCCGCGATCAACTCGGCAGCCTTGCCAAGCGTCATTTCCTTGGCATTGAGCTGATCAAAACAGCGCATCGCCTCGTCGCGCGAGACCACGACCTGCGTTTGCCACTGCTTAAAGCGTGATAGCGTCAATAGCACTGCCATGTCCGGCGTGGGAACAGTGACGGCTGCGCCGATCAGGCGCGCCGGATACGCCGTGAGCAGCTGCAGATCTTGCTCAGTCAACGTTAGCCATTGCGCAATCAGCACTAGCTGACTCAGACGCTGCGTCGTCAGCACAAGGCCGGTATCCTTCTGCAAATCGTCCAAATTGACGTTGGCCTGACTGAACCGTGTTTGAATGGCATACCAATAGTGAGCGAGCGTAAAGGCGGAGTCGGTCTGGGCGGTCAGCTTCTCAAGCCACGTGGTCACACCGCCCATCACATTGCTTTTCAGATTGAAGCCCGCAGCCAACGCCCGCAGCACCTTTTGCTGCAGCGCTTCATCCAGCGCATCCTGCCGAGTGGCAGCGGTGCTCGAAGGATTGACGCTATCGCAAACATTTTTCAGGAAGTTAAACATTTCCGCGGTAGCTGTGCCACTCCAAACGGTACTCACCATCCCCTGCAACTGGAGCAGGTTCAGTCCCACTGAAGCCATCCAGTCCAGGATCTTTTCCGTGCGGCTCAGAATCGCCAAGGGGGCCAGCGACTGCGGCTGCCCTAGCTGTTCCAACAACGTGTCCTGCCCACCGCCCATCAAGCGCCACAACACTTCGGCCTGTGCAAACGTGAGCCCCAACAGACGCGGTATCGCGCCAAAGCGATACAACTGACCCGCGGTGTGTTCATCCAGCGTAAATTTTCCTGCGCGCCCAAAGCACCAACCGCCAATCCGCGCGAACTCGTCGCTGGTCACGCCTAACGCCTTGCAACAGATCGTAGACAGTTCGTCCTGCTGATTCTGCTTATAGTTCACTGCCGTGCCCAACGCAATCGCGTCGCCGCCGTCTGCCGGACGGAACGTGGACGCGTAGAAGCTTGACACTTGATCCGGCGCATACGTGTTCGCGGCGTCGATGAAGGTCACAAATGTATTGACATCCAAACCGTAGCGCTGTTTGAGCCGCACATACTCCGCCAAAGCTTCCAGTACGGGTTTGTCCAGCACCGGCTTATTGTGGTGCTCCGGCACGCAGCGGCTGGCGTTGACTATCACCCAGTCCAATGCCTCAAACGATAGACCGGTTAAGTGGGACAGGCGCACCAGCTTTTCCGCACGGCCCGCCAACTCAACTACCGTGTCATCCATCAGGTTAAGGTTTTTGCCGTCTTTTTGTACCCACAGATAACGCGACTGGTCCGTCTCTGTGTCGCCCAGCGTGCCATTTAGATAGGCCGCACCGTACACATTGACTCGTGTAGGCTCTTGTTCGCCAAAATGCAAAAAGCGGCTATACGCGCGGCTTTCTTTGCCGTTATCCAGGTAAGACTGCTGAGCAGTCAACTCCAGCAGCTGATTAAAGTTCAGGCGGGTTTTTTCACAGAAGGTCGAGATCGGATTCAGCGTCGTCGCTAGCGCCCCTGCACTGCGTAGGCCGGCTCCTTCCATACCGTAGTGATCAGCGATATCGGTTTCGCTCAAGTCGGTGTTGGTCATGAGCTGATAGCTCACCGGCGTCATCGACAAGGTCTCACGCGCCGGCGGCGACGGCTGCTCAAACACGACCTCGGGAAACGGCGTTGAGCCGTCTTCAATCGGATTGCCAGCATCGTCTTGGCACATCATCACCAGCAGCGCCTTATCCCGCGGCGCCGTCACGATCAGTGCCGCTTTCCAATTGGACTGACCGGAATTGTCCACACCGACATATCCTTTATCGGTTTTTAGATAGTATTGATTCTTTTGTTTGCCGGGTATCAACGTGATCGGCAAATGAAAACTAGACATGGGTTTCGTGCCGCCGGATCGGCTCGCCATCTGCGCAAAATCGCCATCCTTGTCCGGATTCGTGTTGTGATTACCCCTCAGGAAGCAACCATTCAACACGTTAGCGGCATTACCTGCCATCTGCGTTCCGTCCGGCACACCCAGGTAATAACAGTGTTGCGCAACTGACCAGGTCAACACGAGCGGCGCCACAATGGCGGCTGCCGCATTATCGGCATTGCCCGCGACCAGTTGGGCGCCAACGACCCCATTACCGTTTGTGTAGTGCGATAAATAGACCATAGGCTCTGTGTCGCCATCTAGCGCTTGCAGATAAAACACATTGCCTGTCAAGTAAACACTGTCTGCCCGCACATTCTCGGCGCGACGGGCGGCACCTAGCGCAAGGGCTTGCTGCGACACGGCCTTGGCGGTGCTGTCCGTCAGGGTGTCCCAAAGGCCATTCAAAGTCCGTGCCTGAGCGGACAATGCGACATTGATTTGTGTTAAGTTATCGTCATAAGGCAGCGTCATTGGAAAATATCGATCAGACAATGCGCTGATACCCTCACTGCCTGACTGCAGCACCTGCAACAAGATATCAAGCGACGTGACCTCTTGTTGCATCGTGGCTTCGCTCAACACCAAATTTTTCAAATCCGGCCGACGCTGATCAATGTGCAAATTAGAGTCCGCATCGTGCAACGCGCTTGCCACTCGGTACAGCGCGGCAGCGTAACGGCCAGGGGAAAACAGCGATTGAATGGAGGTAGCATCCGCATACGCGCTGGCTCGCTCCATCAGATCGGTAAAATCGCCATCACCGCCAATATTGCGGACCAGCGCATCTTTCAAGAGGGGGGCGTCAGGCCGGGTATTGAGCTTCGTGAGCCTTTGTATCACTGGCTCCTGGTGCAGTTGCCAGGCACGATAAAGAGCCTTCAAATTGGTCGCACGCTGACGTGCCTGATGGTACACCGCACGGGCATCTTTGGCGGTCAGCGCTGGCACGGATTCAATGAAAGCAGCTCGACTGGTCAACGCGATATCAAACACATTACGATAGCCCGCGTCAAGCAGATGCTGATCTGCGTTACCCGACTGAGAGGTGAATAAGTCTGGCATAATTTTAGCTATACTAAACAAATATTTTAAAAGGTGGGTACGTGCATCGGAACAGCGCTATTCGGTCTAATCTGGATGCTACACCTCAAACGATCTCGGTGTCGTGAACCGTTACAAAATCGATGCAGCCAGCGTAGTGAAATCCATACCCATTACTTACCATCCTATAGTCAATTGATAGCGACTATTGGATAGGACGGTACTATCCCCCAGCGGCCCCATAGAGGGTGGTATATGGGGCATAGATTGCCTTAAACGGCAAGGATCAACAATGTCAGCCTTGTCCGCAACACGTCACTATGACGCACAACGCGCTTAAAGCGAAGCCGTGTCGCCGTACATCAAGCGGACAAAATTTGGGAACAGAATAAAAGAGAAAGTAGACGTGTCGCGCAGGCGCGAGGTCATAGTGTTTAAGCTGGGGTACTTCTTCACTTTCTTCCCTCCAGACGTCGTCTTTATTCAGCAAAAACGGTTACTGCGATGCACCCGTTCTCTGACAGATCACCTCATCGTTTGACTGCTACTCACAACGCGCTCGAGCGTCGTGCTCAACTGCCATATGCTGCTTCGACACTTAAGGTAGCAACAACTATAAAGCACTAGACGGACAGCATTCAAGCGAATTCCCTTTATTCAATGCGACAAATTGCCGTGGGCAACCTCAGGCGTTGACCTGCAGAGGCTGTGCCGCCTCGCAGAAGAACATGGCTGCGTGACAAGCGCCACCCACTCGATTGCATGATATGAAGCGGCTCAATCGACTCGACCATCATCAAATCGCCATTGCTCTACGCCACGATAATCCAGCAGCAGCGTTGAGTCCGACCGCTCGCCACACGGGGGCGTCACAATCTCACCGGATGCCGTGCCCGCGCTCGCCCGATGACGCCCTTGACTGGCGTAAGCCACATAGATAGCCTATTGTGCGCCACTGCGAGCTAATGCCCCGCTTAGCCCATCAGGCATTCATGTACAAAGCGCTTGCATTACATCACGCATTCCTAACTTCCTCCGTTACCACTATGTTGTGCCACAGCCGTCAACCGACTACTTCCGCTTCACTTCGCCTTCAAAATGCTCGACCTGTGAACTTGGCCCAATTCGCCTCCGTGCTACCGCTCGACTCGCTCGTGCTCCCCACACGCCTGGCAATCTCTGGAGCAAGATCGGCAACGTCAACCTGACCGGCGCTGCGCGTGCCATCCTGTCGGCGAACCCGCTTGGCGGAATGCGCGCGTGTGCCTGGCCGCGATATTGCTAACGGATTTCGAACGGCCCGCTGAGCAAATCATGCCAGCACTGCGCAACGCCAAATTACGGAACAGACGGACGTCCCGGCAGAAACGCTCGATTGCATACTCGGACACATATCCGGCGCCACCATGGATCTGGACGGCACGATCCGCCACGCGGCCGCACATTTCCGAAGCAAAGAGCTTGCAGCACGATGCCTCCATCGATACGTCTTCGTTATTGTCCCGGCGCCGCGCGGTATCGAGCACCATTGAGCGCGCTGCATAGATCTCGGCCTGGCTGTCGGCGAGCATCGCCTGTATCAACTGGAACTCGGCAATGGGCTGGCCGAACTGCTCGCGCTGCATCGCGTAGCGTAGCGCGTCGTCGAGCATCCGCTGCGCCGCCCCGACACAAATGGCGGCGATATGCAGCCGTCCCTTGTCCAGCACTTTCATCGCGGTCTTGAACCCACGGCCTTCGACGCTACCGATGACGTTCTACACGGGCACACGGCAGTTTTCGAAAATCACGTCGCATGTATGCGCGCCGCGCTGGCCCATCTTCTTGTCCGGTTTGCCGAGCGACAGGCCGGGCGTACCGCGCTCCACCAGGATGGCAGAGATACCGTCTGCACCGGCAATATCCGGCTGAGTACGGGCCATGACGGTATAGATCCCCGCCTCAGGCGCGTTTGTGATGAAGCGCTTGGTTCCGTTGATCACGTACTCGTCGTCGCGCTCGGCGCGCGTGCGCAACGATGCCGCGTCCGACCCGGCACCTGGCTCGGTCAATGCAAACGATGCGATCAAGTTCTCCGGACGCCAGCCTAGGCAAGTAGCGGGCCTTCTGCTCCGGCGAACCATCTAGGATTAAGCCCTGCGAGCCGATCCCGTTATTGGTGCCCACCAGCGACCGGAAACAACGCGCATGCGAATATCGTGCCCTACCAGGTATTCGCCGCGAAGGACGGGCAAATGGTGCTGACGATAGGCAACGACGGCCAGTTCCGCAAATTCTGCGAAGTCGTCCATTGCGCGTCGTGGGCAACGGATCCGCGTTTTGCCACTAATGCTGCACGGGTTACCCATCGCGACACGCTCATCCCGATAATCCAACAGGTATTGAACACGCGTACAATCGAGCAATGGATTGGGCCACTAACCAGCGCCGGTGTGCCCTGCGGGCCGATCAATAATATCGCGCAGACCTTCACGAATCCGCAGGTGGTGCACCGCGGCATGCGTGCCGACCTTGCGCATCCATTGGCCGGTACCGTGCCCACGGTGGCCAATCCGATCAAGATGTCAGGTTCCCCGATCCACTACCGCGGCGCACCACCGACACTTGGTCAGCACACCAAATCAGTTCTGTCGTCGGTCTGCGGGCTAGATTCGGAAGAAATCGCCCGGTTGAGGAATGCGCGCGTCATTTAATCTCGGCGCGTGCGGAGCCGTGCGCCACCTAGCTCCAGCCGCGCCCGCGCGGACGACTGCACGGGGACCTGCCTGCGAGTATGTTCCAATTCCACTCGGATCATCATCAGCGGCGCCGGTGACCAAGCCTGAGCCGAGACGGCGCATGCATGAGCCCCGCTTCTCATCGACCGGCGACGGCTCGGAGATCGATTGCCTCATTGGCTTCCCCACCTCGAGTTAGACGACGGCTGCGGACGGTGCCCAATGCCGGTAGCGGGAAGTGAGCAGTTTTCGTGCCGATTTCGGTTGCCGCGCCGTTAGCGGTAGTAACGGGCTGCCCATTGCTAAGCCAGGCCAGCGGCGTCAAGCGCCCTACGTGCGTTCGACGCCGTCGTCGCTGCGCTTCAAAGCATCACGGATCTCGCGCAGCAGTAGGATATCCTCGGACGGCGGTGCAGAGGCGGCTGGCGTCTCCTCAGCCTTATGCGCGTCCAGCCTGCGCAACTCGTTCACTGCCTTGACAAGCAAGAAGACGATCACCGCCAGGATCAAAAAATTCACTACCACTGTAATGAACGCCCCGTAGCCAAACACCGCGACGCCTGCTGCCTGCAGGTCTTTGTACGAGCCGGGATTACCCATGAACGTGGCAGGAACGTGTCCAATACGGATGAACTTGTTTGAAAAGTCCAGCCCGCCCGTGACGGCACCGATGACTGGCATAATCAAGTCCTTAACCACCGAATTGACAATCGTCGAAAATGCGCCGCCGATGATCACACCAACGGCCAGGTCCATCACGTTGCCTTTGATCGCGAATTGCTTGAATTCTTGGATGAGTTGAGCCATCTCATGTTCTGAAAAATATATCCCGGGCGCTTAAGCGATCCGCGTGCCAGCTCGGTCGAGCCGCGTCAGTGAAGCTTCGGATCTGGATCAACTTGACGGCAACTGCCCCCACTCGGGCACCCCCGGCGCCCTAGCTGGCCCCGCATGCTGAAGCACGATCACACGGTACTGGTCCACGAACAGCGCATCGCTCTCGATGCGGGCGGTCATGTCGTTGTAGTCGCGGGATACAACGGCCGGCCTCGTACGCACGAGTAGCCCCGGATCGGCGGCACCGGTTTGGATGACGGCGCCGTCAGGCGCCAGGTTGCCGCGTAATACCGCCAGCCCGGTATGCTGCATCAGCGGCACGGCGCGATGGCAGACCACTGATCCTCTAGCTCAGGCTTGAAGTCTTGATGACGTGGGCGCGCTTGGCCGCTTCGAGCGGCTCAGCCAGCAGTTCTTCAACTACCGGCTTCGCCCAACCACTTGCGTCAGCGCGCCAATTCTCGAATCTTTCGACAGCCGCGGCGCAGTAATGCGTCGCCGCTGCCCAACCCGTCTACGCTTATTGACGGTTATAAAGCCTACCACCATGACTAATCCTGACGAAACGGACAAGAAGCAGCCCACCAGCCAGGCCCAGACCGACTATAAGGCCAATCCACATTCCTACCATGCCCCAGTGACGAGTGATCGATAGCCACCAACCAACCGGCATACCCACTATCCAATAAGCAAAAAACGTAATAAATATCGGCACACGTGTGTCCCTCAAACCTCTTAAAACACCGCAAAATACTGTCTGGAGACCATCTAGCAACTGAAGTAGACATGCAAACTGCATCAGTATCGCCGAATTGGCAATTATGGACGAATCACTTGTATAAAGTGAGACAATCGAATTAGAGCCTAACAATATCAAACAACCGCAACAAGACTGTGTAAAAAAAGTCAATCCAATTCCAATAATACCAGATTTCCATATATCATCGGGATTGCCACAACCTTTTGCTTGCGCTACGCGTACCGTAATCGCTACCGATAAAACAAATGACACCGTGCAAGCGATAGCTACGGTATTAATTGCAATTTGGTGATTCGCCACTGACTCCGCACCGATTCTCCCAATAACAAGTGCCGATGCGATAAAAAATCCTCCCTCTATCAAACGCGTCATGCCTACCGACAAGCCAAATCTAAGCAAATCATATATAATTTTAAATTTAGGCATTACGCTGCCCACTTGATGCCTTAATTTAAAATAAAAACCTTTGCGATAAATATAAACAAGAAAGGCAAGCGTTTGCACCCAAGCAATGATGCCACCTGCTATTCCATTGCCAACTGCACCAAGTGCTGGCAAACCAAATGCACCATACATTAGCACATATCCAATTGGACCTGTAAGCGCAAATCCGATCAGATTAAACTTAAAAGTTTGCCGCGCCATTGACAGTCCTTCAAATAGCCCTCGGCAAGCATAGAAAATGCCAAGCGCAGGCCCAGCGATGCATATAGCAAATAAAAAATTGCGTGTATCCCGGACCAGTTCTGGTGTCGTCGCAATGAATTGAATTAAAAATGGGCCCAAGAAACATGCAAGCGCTGTCAAAAACAGACTAAGCATAATGCTGCCCCACAGCGCTTGCAGGAAAAGTGGTCCCACTTCAGCGTGTCGGCCCGCGCCTTTGAGTTGTGCCACCAAAGCCTGTAGTGCCATCATCAGCCCGCTTAGAACAAGAACCGCTAGCATCCAGACGCTTGACCCGATCGTCACTGCGGCGAGCACATGGGCGCTCAGCTGACCTGCGAGCATTACATTGATTAAACCCGTACCGATAAACGACAGGTGGCCTCCAAACAGCGGAACGGCAAGCGCCAAGATTGCACGAACCTCCTCTTGAATTCGAGGCCAAGTGAACGGGACACTGATGTCATAGCCAGATTTTTTATAGAAGCTCATTCTATATGATTTTCCATAAAGGATAACCTTTTATGTTTCATACCACACAAAACATCTTGTTAATCTACTTTCACATCAAATTAACTTTAATTTGGCGTTACCTTACAATAACTTCCTGCTTGTGCCGCTTAAAACTTTACGTAAAGTCGGCTCCCTGAAGGAGCCGCCCTCAATATTCCACAAAATTCCGCATTTCTTAAATCTGATTATTTTTATTTTTTAAACCTTCCAAGATTACCATCCATAAACCTTACTTTATATCGACAAGCACTTTACGAACAGTTTCAAAAATCTGCCCGATCTGCGCTTCATCGATAATTAAAGGAGGAGCGAATGCAAGAATATTCCCTCCTTGACGAATTAACACGCCAGCCTCGAAACACTTAGCGAACGCTTCTTTGGCTCTATTACCTTCCCCGTTTGGCCTAGGCTCCAGTTCAATAGCAGCACATAAACCGATATTGCGAATATCTTTTACGTAAGGCACATCGCGTAACGCATGTACAGCATCTTCGAAAATTGGCGCAAGTAAAGCAGCCCGGTCAAAGAGCTTCTCATTATGATATATATTTAGCGCTGCAATGGCTGCAGCGGCAGCCGTCGGATGTGCCGAGTAGGTATAGCCGTGGAATAATTCGACTTCTTCAGGTTCAGTTCCATCGACAATGGTGTCATATATCCGTTGATGTGCGGCTACACCACCCATCGGGATAGCACCGCTATTGATCGCCTTAGCCATTGTCAGCAAATCCGGTGTAACGCCGAAGAACTCTGAAGCAGTTGCTTTACCAAGACGACCAAAACCGGTAATCACTTCATCGAAAATCAATAAAATACCGTGCTTAGCTGTAATTTCCCGCAATCTTTGCAGGTAGCCCTGTGGCGGTACCAAAACTGTGCCGGCCGTTGGATCAACGATAACCGCCGCAATAGTCGAGGGATCGTTCACTGCAATTAGCCTTTCTAGCTCGTCTGCTAAGTGTGCGCCCCATGCCGGTTGTCCACGTGAGAAAGCGTTATGCTCGAGGTTATGGATAGTCGGCATATGGTTGGTTCGCGGTAACAATGAACCCGAGAATGCTTTTCGGTTAGCCCCTATTCCACCAACCGACATACCACCGAATCCAGCACCATGATAGCTACCGTCTCGACCAATAAAACAAGTACGTTGGCCTTCGCCGCGCGCCCGATGGTAAGCAAGCGCAATTTTAAGCGCAGTATCGACTGCCTCAGAACCGGAATTGGTGAAAAAAATCCGATTAAGTCCTTCCGGCATCAGTCTGGCAACTTTCGACGCTGCCTCGAATGCAAGCGGGTGACCAAACTGGACAGTTGGCGCATAATCTAGCTTAGCCATCGCTGTACTGACCGCTGAGATAATCTCTTCACGACAGTGTCCAGCATTAATACACCAAAGGCCAGCGCAGGCATCAAGTATTTGCTGGCCATCGCTCGTCCAATAATACATGCCCTTTGCTGATTCAAACAAACGCGGCGCCATTTTGAATTGACGGTTAGCTGTAAAAGGCATCCAAAAGTGAGACATGTCATCAAGGACAGCATGAGAGGTCATGAACAATCTCCATCAAAAAAATATTGGCATCTTGGCGTTCAGCATAATCCACCATATTAATTATGCTTACTATTCAACGCTTTATTTTCGGATTAAATTATATGCACCATAATCTATCATTTGCAGCACATGCAATTTAAACATTAAACCCACCAATTTTCAATATATTAAGATTATACGCACGCGGAGCTGCATTTGATAACTTCCGCCCCCCTGGTTTCGGCAGCCTCCTCAGCCTTATATAAACCAGATGAATTCTTTCCGTAAGTCATATTCAAAGGATTGCACATTAACACCTTAATAATCCGGGAACCCAATCCTGGCATGCCAGCATGAGCAAGCTTTAAATTATCTATAATGATAAAATCGCCACGCTTCCAAGGGAAGGAAGAGTGGTATTTGCGCATAAGCTTCGCAATTAACTGTATTTCTTCTTTTTCAAATACATTGCCAACACGAAGGTTGTCTGTCTCACGGCTTGGTATGACATTGCTGGAGGAATCGAACACTCGTCCCATAAGACGCCCCCCGCAAGTAAGAACAATTATTGGATGCCTTAAAGCAAAAAGATTTTTTCTAATATATGGAAAACTCCAGACCAACCTATGAATACACCATTTAAAAGAAGCATAGTCAGAAGAAAATTGCCTAATCAATTCTTTAGTCAACCCATGGCCATTTAATTCCCCGGCAAAGTGAATAATAATAGACTTTTCTTTTGTTGTAGGATGTTCAGCGACACTTGGTTTATACATAAAAGCATACTGATCTCCATGGTAGTCGACCATAGACATATCTATCTTCTCGCAAAAATCTTTTGCAACTTCATATGGCAAATTGTATCTTTTCGCAATTTGCCATATACTAAATATACCGGCCAAATACCGCTGCTGCTCTAATTTTTCCTTTAGACGCTCCGGAAGGTCATTGTATATTTTGCAGATATCAAATAAACCCGTTTCACCACCTAGAAGTGGTGGTTTTTCACAAAAAAATGAAATAAATCTTGGCACATCAGGCACGTAATAGCTTTCACTGTGAATGCCCCCCACTGGATCCAACGTCCCTCCAGTTTTAAAATTTACATTCGGATGTATCACATGACGCGTGCCAGACACCGTTATTCTTCCGGGCTCAGACATCATAAATTCACTCATACCTCTCATCCCTTGAATAGAGAGAACTTGCTCTTCAAAGTCAGCAGCTGAGTGTATATCAAACCCACGAAATAAAACTGCACCATACCTTTCAATATCAGAAATAATCTGACATGAATTTTCCTTCATAAATCTTTTAAGAAAATTACGATTTTTTGAGTGCAAAGGCTCTATTACTAAAGGTGTTTGCGGCTCGCTACTGCTAATGGCCCTTTCGTCATTTCTCAATGCTCGAGTTGTAACGCCCTTATATTGATTTTCCATTTTGAATAAAATTCCCCGGTTGAAATGTTGGCGCCTATTGTCAGCTGTTACTTTCTCACAACCACATCGCCCTCCAACATTATTTTGGCTTCTTGTTTCATAAGAAAATCGATTATAGATTCAATATAATCGTTTTCTACAGAAGGATATTCAAAACCCAATTCTCGCAACTTGTTGATCGTGTCTTCTGCACTTATAGATATCAAGCTTTCACTATTTTCCAGTGGATCTCTCTTTTTATCTTCTAATGTATTTTTATCCATGATAGACAACAGCGACATTAGATTTTCATCCAATGTCTCATCCGCCCTCTCCTTCAATCTTGCCAACCACTCATTGAAGTCGACATTTTTTATTGAACAATTTTCCTTTTTGTCAATTTCGCATACAAAGTCATTCAACTTTAAAGACTGGTTGTTCATGATGTGTGCAACTTGATAAGATTTATCTTGGCGCGTCGCTAATTTGACAATAGCCTGTGCGGCGCAGTCGACAGGAGTTTGGAAAAACAGCTTATTGGTATTGAAAGACAAGCCAAGCGTTTTGATTGCACAAATAATACGATAGACGCTATCTTTCATATTGCAATATCCCGTCTGGGAATCTGCTGTAATCCTTCCAAGCCTATAAATGCTGGACGGAATTCCTCGCATAGCTGCCGCGCTTGTTAGTTGCTCTCCCACCCATTTACTTTGTACGTAGCCGTTAGCAATGGGCATAATAGACGTATCGCTTATCTCAGTAAATGTTCCTGTTTTCGCCCGTGGCATAACGGATACGGTGGAAACGTAATGGAAGCTTTTGCTGCGGCCCGTCGCTGAGAGGCGAATAAGTGCTTCAGTGGCGAGCACGTTCGCTTGGCGCAACTCATGGTAGGAAAAGAAATGATTGACCGCCGCGCCGTTATGTAAAATAGCGTCAACCTTGTCGGAAAGGTATTCTATCTCTTGATGAGAAAGACCAAAATCTTTTTTTGATAAATCACCGCATATAGTAGAAATTCTACTTATATCTAGATCCTGCCTTTGGGTTTCCTTCAATGCGGACACAACCCTTTTCATTGCCTCTTTTTTATCTTTCTCGTTCACTAAACAAATAACGTTAGCGTTAGTTTGTCTCAACAACTCTAGTAGAATATAACGCCCAACAAAACCTGTAGCGCCAGTGAGTAGCACATTCTCCCAGGTTCCGTGTGAATCATTAGATATAGTCTTTTTGCTAATGTCTTCTGCCAGAAGGGCATCTGCCCTCATTAACTGTTCTGTTCCGTCAGAATCTGCTGATTGGGACGTCGCCAATGCATCTGACTCGATACGCTCAGCAAGCTTCGCAACAGTATCAGCTTCAAACAACATCCGAACAGGCACATTAACATTAAATACTTTTTGTATTTTTAAGGTTAGCTGTACCGCAGACAAAGAATGGCCGCCAAGATCAAAAAAGCTATCATCGATTCCGACATGCGGTAGGTTAAGCGCCTTAGCGAATAGCGTAGCTAAAGCCTGTTCTTGCAGTGTATCGGGAGCACGGTAACGTTCAGACGTGAAACTGGGTATGGGCAACGCTTTACGGTCAAGTTTTCCGTTCGGCGTAAGGGGCAGCGCATCTAGTAAAACAATGGCGGCAGGCACCATGTAATCAGGCAATTGCTGTGCTATTTGTCGGCGCAGCAAAACTGGATCGATAGATGTGCCGTCTCCTTTGGGCACAACGTAACTCACCAGTTGCTGACTACCGGAATGATCGTCGCGTGTAATGACCGCAACTTGCCTCACAGCTGGATTACGACGCAACACTGCCTCGATTTCGCGCAGCTCGATGCGAAAACCTCGTATCTTGACCTGGTCATCTACACGTCCGAGAAAGTCTAAGGAGCCATCGGAACGCCATTTCATGAGATCACCACTGCGATACATTCGGCTGCCGGGAGGGCCGAACGGATCGGCAACAAAACGCTCAGAGGTTAAACCAGGGCGATCGAGATAGCCTCGGGCCAAGCTTGAGCCCGCAATGTACAATTCCCCCGCTACACCGACAGGCACAGGTTGTAATCCGTTATCCAAAACATACGCTTGCGTATTCGAAATCGGACGCCCTAAAGGTAGAAAAGGCGTTGACTCCAATGAATTTTCATGAGGGAGTTCTCCGACCAACATACCGATAGTGGCTTCTGTGGGTCCATAGTGATTGATTATTCTACTATTTCGCCAGTTCAGCCTAATACCAGCAACTAGCTCACCATCAATTCGCTCTCCACCAAGAAAAAATGTTCTCTTTGAGTTGTCGCCTTTATTAGGCATCGACTTGATAAGAGACGATAGGTGACTTGGCGTAATTTTGAATACAGATTCATCTTCTAAATAATTTTCCGAAATAAATTTCGGATCCAGTATTTCTTCGTCTCTTACGATAGTGAGTTTTTTGCCTGAGAAAATGGCGCCATAAAGAGAAGTATTGCCTAGATCAGCCGACACATTGGAAATCCATACCATATTGGCATGTTCACTGACCCATGATTGAATAGAATCAATGTAATTGACCAAAGAGTGATGAGTGACGACAACACCTTTGGGGGTTCCGGTAGAGCCCGATGTGTAGATTACATAAGCGGGATGACGAGGGTTGAGTGGACTTATGCGATCGCGATCGGTAGGCGCAACGTTCGGGCACGTTTCAAGCGCTGCTTGCAAATCGAGATCGTCTAGCTGCAGCACTAAAAGATTGTTCGCTACAGTTTGATTAGCTTGGCCAAACCTAAGCATGGCCACAGGCTGCGCATCACTTAGTGTGATAAAGAACCGCTCGGCAGAATGATGTGGGTCAAGAGGAAGATACGCCGCTCCGGCTTTGAGGACCGCGAGCATCGCAATGACCATGGATGGCGAGCGTGGCATCGCGATCGCCACGACATCTTCTGGCCCCACTCCTTTTGCTATCAAAAAATGAGCAAGCCGGTTTGCTCGAATGTCAAGCTCTGCGTAGCTAACAGACTGGCCATTAAAAACTAGTGCGATAGCATTGGGCGTCTTAGCAACCTGGTCTTCAAATAATGCGGGCAGCGTCGTTTCGCGAATTGGACGGATAGTGTCATTCCATTCGATAAGTAGCTTTCGCCGTTCCGCGTCATCAAGCAACCGAATATTGCCAATGGGCTGGTCAGGCTCTTGGGTTACAGATTCAAGCAGCCGGACGAAGCGCTGCGTCAATTGTTCAATGGTTTTGCGATCAAATAAGTCTGTCGCGTATTGAACGATTGCATTGATCCCATTTTCATTTGGAGTCTCATCAAAATGAAAAGATATGTCGAGTTTAGTGACCAGTAATTCAACCTTTTCTTCTTCGATATGCAGTCCTGCTAGGTTGAACTGTGGCAGCGCATTGTTATACATCGTCAAAGAGACTTGAAACAATGGATGATGCGCAGACGAGCGCGCTGGGTTCAGGACTTCCACCAGTCGTTCAAATTGGAGATCCTGACGAGAATAAGCCGCCAGGCAGGTCTCCCTGACCTGTTGCAACAATGCGCGGAAATGCGGGTTTCCCGAGGTGTTTGTACGCAACACCAGCGTGTTGACAAAAAAGCCAACCAAATTATTCAGCGCTTCATCGGTTCGCCCAGCGATAGGGCTGCCCACCGCTATATCGTTGCCCGAACCCATGCGTGTTAGCAAGGTAGCCAGCGCAGCGTGTAGCACCATAAATAGGCTTGCTTGCTGCTCACGCGCCAGTACTAATAATTGGCGATGTAGATCGGCGTCGATATGAAAAGATAAACAAGCGCCTTTGTGGCTAGCTACAGGCGGATGCGGTCTATCGGTCGGCAACATCAAACGTTCGGGTAGTCCTGCCAGCGCCTGACGCCAATATTCGAGCTGCTGTGCGATGAGGCTATCGGCCTTGTCTTCGCAGCTGAGTAGGTTCCGCTGCCATAGCGTATAATCCGCATATTGCACGGGCAGCGGCTCCCAGTCTGGGGCCTCGCCAACAAGGCGAGACGCATAAGCCTTGCTGAGATCACGACCGAATGGCGTCCATGACCAGCCGTCGCCAGCAATGTGGTGCAAGGTTACAAGCAGCACGTGTTCTTGAGCATCAAGCCGGAACAGCGCGGCGCGCAGTGGAATCCCTTCGTGTAGATCGAAAGGGCGAGCTGCAGCCTGCTTCAATGCGTCCGGTAACGTTTGTTCGGTAACCTTGACTACTTCAAGGAGAAAATGGATATCCTCTTGGGCAAAAATATGCTGAGCGGGTACGCCATCCACTTCAGTAAAGCCGGTTCGCAAACTTTCGTGACGCGCAAGCAAATCATGAAAAGCAGTTTGCAGTGCATCCACATTCAGCTGACCAGATAAGCGCAAAGCAACAGGGATGTTGTAAATTGCACTGGGCCCATTGAGTTGCTGAATAAACCATAACCTGCTCTGCGCAAAAGATAGCGGCAATGGCTCAGGCCGTTGTTGCGGGCGCAAAGGTGGGCGAACGGCCGTGTTTTGCGTAAGGCGTTGCGCCAGACTTGCAACTGTGAGGTTTTCAAACAACATTCGAATGGTGAATTCGACATCCAGCGCCGTGCGAATGCGACTAACCAGACGCATGGCTAGCAAAGAAGTACCACCTAGGTCGAAGAAGTTGTCGTCAATGCCCACCTGTTGAACATCGAGTACTTCGGCGAATAGCTCAGCTAGTTTTTGTTCTTGCGGGGAGCGTGGCGTACGAGAATAGCCCGAAACAACCTCCGGTTCAGGAAGTGCGTGGCGGTCCACTTTTCCGCTAGGAGTGAGCGGCAGCGCATCGAGCAATACTACTGCTACAGGTACCATATACTCCGGCAAGTGATGCGCTACATGCTGACGTAACCCGGCGACGTCCAGTTTGTTTTTCCCTTGCGGGTCGGCCACCACATAGCCAATCAATTGCTTATGTCCTTGTCGATCATCACGAATGGCGACAATGGCCTGAGCTACATCCGGATGGCGTTGCAATACGGCTTCGATTTCGCTTAGCTCGACGCGATAGCCGCGGACCTTGACTTGATGGTCACTACGACCCATGAATTCTAGATTGCCGTCAGGCAGATAGCGCGCAAAGTCCCCGGTCTTGTACATTCGTGCATTGGGCGCAGTCGAGAACGGATCAGATAGGAAGCACGCAGCGGTGAGTTCGGGGCGGTTCAGATAACCACGCGCGACACCCGCTCCACCAATGTATAGTTCACCGACCGCGCCTGATGGCACTAAATGGCCATGTCGGTCCAGCAGGTAAATGCACGTGTTCGCGATTGGTCGGCCAATCGGCACGGTTTCTTCCGCATAATTCGCTGGACAGCACCAGGCTGTTACGTCAATCGCGGCTTCAGTCGGACCATAGAGGTTATATAATTGGGTATCAGGCAGCAGCGTCCGGCAAAGTTTCACACTCGCGCCTGGCAGCGCTTCACCACTGCAGAATAGCCGTTTTAGTGACGTGCAATATTGAACACCTTCGCTGCGCAGGAAGGGTTCCAACATGGACGGCACGAAATGAACAGTGGTGATACGCTGCCGAATGATGAGATCGGTCAAGACGGCAGTATCCCGATGAGCATCGGGCGCTGCCACGACCAAAGTCGCACCACTCATTAGCGTCCAGAAGAACTCCCAGACGGACACGTCAAAGTCAAAAGGCGTTTTTTGTAGCACCCGATCAGCGGGCGTCAACTGATAGGCTTGTTGCATCCATATCAAGCGGTTAACCAACGCTTGGTGTTCGTTTTGCACACCTTTGGGAGCACCGCTCGAGCCAGACGTATAGATGACATACATGAGATGGCGCGCAGTGAGCTGCGCAACCGACGGATTGGTGTCAGCACACTGCGATAGCACATTCGGATCAAGCACCGTGCGCGACGCGAGCATGGTCTCACCAAGCGCCGCACGGCCTGCCATGTCAGCCAGTACGATCACTGGCTCAGCATCAGCCAAAATGTGCGCGAGACGCTCGTTTGGATAGGCCGGATTAAGCGGCACATAGGCGCCACCAGCTTTCAGAATCGCCAGCAGTCCGACGACCATCGCGGGCGAACGCTCAACACAAATTGCAACACGCGCGTCGGGTTTCACGCCCAACTCAACCAACCGATGCGCGAGACGATTAGCCTGTGCGTTCAGCTGCGCATAGCTAAGCGTTTGTGCGTTGTATACTAGCGCAGTCGCATCTGGTGTGCGTGCGACTTGCGCCTCAACCATCTGGTGCACGCACCAATCGGCAGGATAATCACATTGTGTCGTGTTTCTCTCGACCAGCAGCAAATGCCGCTCGGCGGCATCAAGCAATTCAATGTCTTTAATCGGCCGTTCAAAATCAGCAGCAAGCGTTTCTAAAAATTGAATAAAACGACGTTGATGGGCAACAAGTTCATCCTTTGTATAGCATGCGGGATTCGCGTTAAAGTCAATCCGTAACTGATGGCTTCCCGGAAGCGTATATACTGCGACCATCAAATCTTCGACTGGACCATTCAGTAGATTATAGTTAATCGATTTGCACCCACCAAATTTCAGGTCGTAGTCAAACGGCATCACGTTGACCATGGTACCCAACAGCCGCTGGTCAGGCATCAATCCCAGTTTGCGCCGCAACGCTTCGTTAGGGTAGCGCTGATACCGGAACCCACGCTGGATCTCTTGCGCTGCGTGCTGCATCAACGATGACAGATTCATGTCCGGCTGCACGGCTATCCGAACGGGCAACACATTAGACATCATGCCAGGCGTATTCCGATCAGCACCAAAGCGTGCCGTAACCGGAAAGCCCAATACCACGTCCTCCACGCCGGTTAGCCGATAAAAATACGCGGCCATCGCCGCTGTGATAAGCTGTGCTAACCGATTGGCGTCATCCGCATAGCGCTCTATCGATTGAGCAGAAAAGTAAATTGTTTGACGCAGTCGATGTTGTAAAGGAGGAGCAGATCGACTCGCCAGTGTCGCTGGCGACGACCAATCCGCGCAACGCTTGAGCCAATACGCTTCGTCGCGTTTCCATTGTGCGGAGGCACTGTATTGAACATCGCTTTCAAACAACTGGTGTACCGACCCAAAAGGACACGGCTCCAACTCGGTACCTTCGCACATCGCGCTATACAGATGGGCGACGCGTTGCGCGATAAGGAAGAAACCAAACCCATCCATCACAATATGATGACAGCGCTGGTACCAAAGCACCCGATCCGGTGCAACTTTTAATAATGCATAGTTGAACAAAGGCCCTTTTAATATGTCCACCGGCTGCTCATAATCAGCACGCATCCATGCATCGGCGGCCGCTTGCGGGTCCGATTCTGCACTAAAATCGACCAATGGAAAGGACCATTCCGGGGAACCAACATACTGTCGAACACCCTCGTTGCTTTCGACAAATTGCAAACGCAGGCTGTCCACTTCATCAACTACCTGCCGCATTGCCGCTTCAAACACAGCCGGATCAATAGCACCTTCGATGGATGTGTACTGCCCGATGTTATAGACAGGGCTGTCTGGGCGGAGCTGCTGCGCGAGCCAAATCGCTGTTTGCCCTGTGGTTAACGGATGCATAGACGATGTGATGCTATCAGACATAATTGAGCTCCAATCCAGGCAAAAGGATTGCCCGATCTAAATACGAACACTAGCTAAATACCATTAGCATCGTTAGCAAAATTTGGGCCTCGAGAACCAAAGACACAGACGTAGCCTATTCCTACGTTGGAACCTATAGAGATATAGCCCCTATGGAGAGGGCTGCATTGGCCACCTATCGCCTCAGCGAATTTTGATGATGCAACGAGGATAAGCTTGGTGACGAGCGATGGGCCATCATCCGGAAAACGCTCTTCAAAAAGGCTTGCATAGCTAGTCACCTGGCACTAAAGGGGCCACTCAAAACCGCCAACGCAAATTACCCGTACGTTTCGGCGATGCCGATTCCGATAGAAATTAGCTATCTAAATAGTAATCGGCCACCATATTGAAAATCGCTCCAGCCTTGGTGACATCTAGAATACTTTGATAAGCTGGCAGCCAAATCAGGAAGCGTTAATAAGCGCTAACTTACGTCAAATCTGCACACCAGACCTGGATAGCTTACCGCCGTTCTCTTCAAATGTCTCTTTTATAATATTTTCTTCAAGACGGTTTATCAATTTTAATAAACCAAACGGCGCAACCTTATCCTTGGATAGAATTTTTTGCGAAGCTCGCATTAATGCATCCCTAGCGGAGACAGGAGACAATTGAATGGATTCCGGAACCCACCAAAAATTAATATTACTATTAAATTCATCAAGATGCTTGAATGAATGGTACCAATAAGCAGGAACAAATAGCAAATCCCCCTTCTTAATTTCCCCTTCGTGGCACTCGACGCCGTCAAAAAGAGGAAATTTTTTCTTGCTAAAATTCTCTACGTCGATTTTTGAGAAATTATATCTACCTATATTCGAGAAATGGGTAAAATAATAGGGATACAAAGAACTCATCTGATATGGAGAATACATTTGCACATATTTTCTTCCTGTGATTTGTGCATTCAGATTATGAGACCCACCACCATCAAAATGAAGATGAGAGCGCACACCCTTTGCGCTAAACCATAACCCTGCCGAGTTCATGCTTTGCTCATCAAAATATTTTGGCAAGATAAAGTCATCGCGCAGAACCTCAAGCTCAGGAGACCACTTCCCATTAAAAATTAATAGTTCGTCGCCAGTTAGGTAATAACGAGCCCCTTCGACTGGGTCACTGATCAAATCCAAGTATTCCCCAAAGCTCATGCTTTTTAGGGACATTGCTTCTTTTGAAGATTTGGGGCGAATGCGTTTCAAAAAATATCTCCACCTTGATATTGGCTTTTGCGTTTCATAATAGGAGCCAATATTAGGGTGGATATGAGTATCAGAATGTTTGCATTTTACTTGCAAACCTCCCAAAGCGTGACGAAGATAAGCGGGCGTCCATTTAGTCAAGGCACCCCAATCTTCAATCGCGTTTTCTAAGATAAATGGCTGATAAAGCTGGACAAGTTCATTGAAATCATCGGTCGATATGTTCCTTACCCTATTGATTTGCATATGATTATTCATATTCAATTTAGGTTGATTATCTACCTTGCTTTACGCCTAAATCCTTTGTTCTAAGGATTGCAATGGCCACAACTCTTATAAAAAGCAAAGCCCCTTCTTGTAGCATAAGCATTGGTTTAAGGCACGCGCCTTATCTTCAAACACAAGCCTTATCTTGGCACACTAACTTCTACATCTTACTTCGACCTATCGAGCGGCAGCTTGCCGTACCCGCTGAAAATTCAATTGAGAGGTCGACCCGTGCCATAACCCCGTTACCCGTACAGGGCAAAAACGTCCAGCCAACAACAAGAAATGATTGCAGACAGTTGAGTACCAGTAGTATTCGTTTGAGAACAAAGAGCCGCGTTATACAAGTATGACACTTTTTGGTTTAGTCCGAGGCACTTCGTCATTATTGTTAACTCCACACATCGTTTATGAACAGGAACCGGCCAGCTACGATCTACCTAATTCTACAACGAACCACCTTACCGCTCACACACGCTTTCTTATAGCCGCCCAGCTGATACTACTAGCAAACTCACCATAAGTTAAATATCACTCTAGAACATTAGTCAGACCATATCAAACATTTAACCTTTGCTTAATCGGACAAATTATGCACAAAGATCGACGACCGACCAACAAGGAGCGGGACTTACATCAGGCCTCATACAGTCACACCTATTGACTAGCGGACTATTCACTTTCGATTCACTCTCGAGATGCTTTCTTTGCTTGCGATGTTGGTTTTTGACGACTATGCTCTACGTGGCAGGGGCCGCTTGTCTCACATGCCAAAGCGAATACAGCTGACAGCTGAAACGCTAGTAGCGCATTGACAGCACCCGAGCCACGTTCAGCTGAAAAAGACTGACGTTTCATCTGCAATTATTTCAAAAACTGAAACCTTTCCTTTCTGGTTAGCCCAACTATGCGAAAACTCTTTTGCTTTCCATTTGCTGGTGCAGGGGCCTCCGTTTTCCGGCCATGGATCGAGCCGCTTTCGGACAGCATTGAAGTCGTTTCGGTGCAATTGCCAGGTCGAGAGCAATTGCTTGCGGCACCACCGTTTACCAATGTCCATCAAGCCATTTCTAAGATAAGCGCCCATTTGGCCCCAGCCGTTGCCGAAGCGCATGAAATCGTCGTTTTCGGGCACAGCCTTGGAGCAGTTCTTGCCTACGAATTCGCTAAAACGATACACGCGGATAAGTCTTGTCTGCTAATGGTCAGCGGCTCTCCAGCCCCAAGCCGCATGCGCGAACAACGCGCGACGGGTTTAGATGATGAACAATTCGTCGAGCGCGTGAGGGAGCTTGCAGGCTACAGTCACCCAGCACTTGAAGACCCGGACATGCGCGAACTGCTACTTCCGACACTGCGTGCAGATGTAGAAATGCATGAAGGATATAAGCCGATTAGCACCACGGCGCTCAAGATGCCGATCGTGGGTGTACGCGGCGATCGCGACGAGCTTGTGAGTCGCGAGGACGTTGTGGCGTGGGGCGACGCAACGCAATCCGTTTTCGAGTATGTCGAAGTAGAGGGTGGCCACATGTATCTAACCGAGACGCCTGAGAGGCTATTCGATCTGTTTAGGCAGGCCGGTAACCGAATGCTTTCGGGAAAACGCTATGCAGCTTAACGGGAAGGTTGCCGTCATTACGGGTGCCGCGCGTGGCATCGGGCGAGCCTGCGCGCAACAATTCGCGCGCGAAGGCGCTCAACTCATTTTGCTGGACATCGCAAACGACATCAATGGCGTGCCCTATCCGCTAGGCTCACAGAGCCAGCTCGCTTGCACCGAAGCGTTGTGCCGTGCAGAAGGCGCACCCGCATGGGCTTTATCGGTTGACGTACGCGACCCACATGCTATCCACGAAGCCATCGAGTTTGCCATCAAACGGTGCGGCTCCATCGACGTTCTCTTGAACAACGCGGGTATCGCCGCCCCTTCCGGTAAGGCTGTACATGAAATCGACGAAAACGAATGGCAGCTGATGATTGATGTCGACCTTTCAGGCGCATGGCGAATGATTCGCGCGGTTGGCCAGTCGATGTTGGAACGCCGCTCAGGAAGCATCATCAACGTATCGTCGACGGCCGGACTTGTCGGCTATCGCCACTTTGCGGGTTATGTGGCGGCTAAGCACGGCGTAATCGGTTTGACGCGTGCGGCCGCGCTCGATTTTGCGCCATTCAAAGTGCGGGTCAACGCGATCTGTCCAGGCTCGGTCCGTGACGACGCAGGCGTCGAAGGGCGAATGCTCTCCGAAATTGCGCGATCGCTGTCGGTGTCGGTGGACGAGCACGAAGCGACTTTTGTCCAAGCCCAGCCTATGAACGCGCTGATCGAACCTGAAGATATCGCATCCGCAGCGGTTTGGCTTGCGTCGGACGGAGCTCGTCAGGTTACGGGTTCAATCGTCACCGTCGATGGCGGTTTCTCGGCTCGTTGATCATCCAACTTTCTAATGCTATGTCACTTCACGTCACACCCAACGTCTCGCTTCAAGCCGAGCCACATTGCGACGAAGCGACTGACAATTACGACTACTTGCCCCTTCTTAGCAAGGGCCGGCCGATTAGTGCACTCTGTCACGGAATGCACGTTCGAGTCGGCAACCGCAGCGATGCGAGCCGGCTGATCGCACGGTTCCACGAATGTATTGCCTGTGCAGGACTCGCCTCCGATCAGGCCGCGCTATGGCATGAGGAGCTGCCGATCTCGTCACACTCTGCGGCGGCAGCCCGCAGAATTACGTTCGAATTGAGCCGACCAATCGATTCAGGCAGCAGCGCGCTGCGCGCGGTAGTGCTCGCATTTGCAGACGATGTTGCTGAATTGATTTTGATTGGCAGTCGTCGCTTCATTGACAGCCCCGCGCTGCGCACAATCGCAAAATGGCTGACGGGAACGGATTTGCCGGATACGCGTGCGCCGTTTGTCCGGAGCTATCCTGCCACCGACAACGTGCCTGATAGCCATCGTTCGGCAAGCATCCCCGAATGGGGACTGGGTGGTCAGCCCGCTCGGCCAGGCTACAGCGCAACCATAGGGCACGTGTGGGATTTAGCGGTGAACCCACGGTGCTTGGTCGAAGCGATCAGCGTCGTGCTAACGCGATTCGATGGCCAAACCCAAGCTGAGTTTGGCATGATCGGTCACCCGGACATGACGGGCGATGCTGGATTGCCTGCGGCATGCGTCGTGCGCGTCAGTGTCAAGGATGACACAAGCGTTGCGGAGCTGGCCGCCGAAGTCAATCGCTGCCTGTCGTTCGCTCCCGAAACAAAAATCTCAGGCGATGTGAACATCACTCCAGTCGGAATCGTCTGGGATGACAAACGCGAAGCATATGACGAGGCAATCCACGTACGATCCTACTTGACACCACCGTTTGATCTAACCCTCGAACCATGCGTGCAAGATGGGCGTGTTGTCAGGATTGCGTACGGCTTCAATCAAAGCTGTTTCTCACTAGAGATGGTCCGTGCGTTCGACCGCGCGCTCGCCATTGTTTGCGCCGAGCTTACCCGAGAACAAGGCAGCGGGAAAAACAAGGCTCTCGCAACCATTGGCCTACTCGACGCGGCAAGCGCATCGCAGGTCGCAGCGATCGGCACCTGCGGCGTGCTGCCGGCCGACTTCACGCCATTTCGAATCGAGCAACGGATCGCGTCCTTTGCGCTCAGCCAGCCCGACGCAAAAGCGCTAACTTTTGAGGATCGAAGCCTCACTTACCTCGAGCTAGAGGAGCTGGCAAACCGAATAGCAGGCGTCTTAGGGATGTTGGGTGTTCGTGAAGGCGATCGTGTTGGCGTCTGCCTTGCCCGTTCGCTGGAACTCGTACCGGTGATGCTTGCGGTTCTTAAAGCGGGCGCAGCTTATGTGCCGATCGACCCGGGTTATCCGGCGGATCGAATCGCCTATACGCTCGAGGACGCATGCCCGTCGCTCGTCATCTCAGACAAGGCCACGGCAGTGGCACAGAACATTCGGACAATCGACGTCGCCTCCTTGCTTGAGCGCGCAGCGGCGTTTGACGGCGCTGTGCGACCACCGGCGGCAGAGTCGGGTGTCGCTGCCTATGTCATCTATACGTCGGGCTCGACCGGGCGCCCGAAAGGCGTTGTCGTCCCACACCGAAACGTCGCCTCGCTTGTCGCCGCAACAGCGGACGACTTCGAACTGTCGAGTCAAGACACCTGGACAATGTTTCATTCGAGCGCATTCGATTTTTCCGTCTGGGAAGTCTGGGGTTGTCTCGCGACGGGCGGCCATCTGGTCGTCGCGCCCTATTGGGTCACCCGTTCGCCTGATGAATTCGTGCAGCTGCTCGTGCGTGAACACGTGACGGTGTTGAGCCAGACACCCTCGGCGTTTGCTCAACTGATTGCGTCTGAAAGCCGTTCCTGCGAGAAGCTCGCAGTCAGATTGGTGATATTCGGTGGCGAACCGCTGGATACGCGCATGCTGCTACGTTGGTTCGACCGCTATCCGGAAACCGCATGTCGTCTCGTCAACATGTTCGGCATCACAGAAACCACTGTCCACGTGACTGCCGAAACCTTAACGCGTGCCCATGCGCTGACCAATTCGCGCACAGTCGGCCGCGCGCTTCCGGGTTGGAAAGTGTACGTAATGGATGCTTACGGACACATGCTGCCACCAGGTGTACCGGGAGAAATCTATGTCGGCGGTGCCGGCGTCGCGCAGCATTATCTGAACCGTGAAGACCTAAACGCGCAGCGTTTTCTGAATGATCCGTTTGTCGATGGCCGCATGTATCGCAGCGGCGATCGCGGACGTTTGGGAATCGACGGCCGCCTCGAACACCTAGGCCGTCTTGACAATCAAGTGAAGATTCGTGGGTTTCGTATCGAGCTCGACGAAATCCGCGCCGTCCTGCTCGAATACCCGTACGTCAGCGCTGCGGCTGTTGTGGTGAATCGCGCAAGCGTTGACGACGCCGCATCCGCCCGGCTCGATGCGTATGTTGTAATCGACCAAGATAGGATAGCTGACGTCCGTTGCCATGCTATGCGTTTGCTCCCAGAGCATATGGTGCCGTCGACTTTTACGGCGCTTGAATCTCTACCATTAACGGCCAATGGAAAACTCGATGTGTCCAAGCTACCCGCGCCAAAACTCAGCTCGTCGACGGACAAGGCCACTCGCCAGCCGGCCCTCGAAGTCTCGCAGGATCCTGCCAGCGACACACTACTGGAGAAGTTGCGGTGTATCTGGGGCGATGCATTCGGCGTGGAGGTAGGCCATGACGACAACTTCTTTGAGTTGGGTGGCAATTCGCTTTTCGCGGTGCGCATTGCAAGGGTGATGCGCGAGCAAGGCCTGCCGCCATTGCCACCGCGTGAGCTCTATCTGCGCCAAACGCTACGCAGTGTTGTCGACTACTTGAACGATGTTCACGAGCCTGCGTAAGCGAGGGTCTGTCCTAACGCTATAGAGAACGCATAGCGATACAGGTATCGGCGCATGACGGTCAGGCTCCTTCAAGACGGCCTTGCGATCAACCGCAAGGCCGTCTAACGCCTGATGACTGAACTGAAGCTTAAAGGGCTACGTTCGAATAAAGAAAAACCGAGCGTACAAAGGCCACAGTACGCCCCATTTTCTTGAGCGACAGTTCAACGTGCAACGTCTGGACCCAAAGCGCGTAACCGACATGACGAACCGCAAAATGGCGGCCAGAAGCTGTATTTTGCACCGACATTGGACCTCTACAACGGCGAGGTCTTTATCTATGAAACTTCGCAGCATCCGTTGTTCAGCATAGTCGGGAGGAGGCTAAACAAGCGATTGATCGACAGTCATCACACGGCCAAAGTTGCACTCAAACCCGGGCTGGCAGTATCTCGGCTAGGCCAGTTTCTTGCTCTCAAGTTGTCAATTCAATCGATTCGCGTCCCTGCAAGAGAAGGGGGGGCAATACAAAACCCTGCTCAAGGAGCCAAGCCATGGCTATGCCGCCTAGTGCTGTTCGCTCGACTCGGCAGTTCCTTCGCCAAGCACTTCTTTTCCGTTTTCGCGGATTCGATGCCTCTGCGTGTTGGCAACGACTAATGAAGCGACATATTGGCATTATCCCATTGCCAGCGTATGGGCTCACCCTCGCATGCTTAAGCGCACTTATTGCGCTTGAGAAGCTACCGAGCGAATTGCCGGTGCTCATCGCCGCGCTTGCAGTTGTCGGGTTCACCTGTTTTGAAATCGGCGCCCGGGTGCCTGTGCTGCGTCACATGGGTGGTCCGGTGATCGTGACACTATTATTACCCTCTTGTTTGACCCATCATCAATGGCTGCCAACAAGCTTGATTGTTTCAATCCGCGAGCTGTGGGCGGCAACGAATATCCTTTATCTATTCTGCATCCTCGTGATCGCGGGCTGCCTACTGGGCATGGATCGACAAGTATTGATCAGAGGCATTACGCGATTTTGCGTCCCCGTCGTAGCCGGTTCAGTGACTGCTGCATTGGCTGGCACCGCAACGGGCATTGCATTCGGCTTAAGTGCGCACAATACATTCTTTTTCATTGTTGTACCTATTATGGCCGGCGGAATCGGCGAAGGTGCGATTCCTCTTACCATCGGTTATGCCGCGTTATTACAGCAGCCACAAGGCCAATTGTTTGCGCAAGTGGTGCCGGCGATTGTACTAGGTAATTTAGGTGCCGTCGCTAGTGCCGCGATACTGCATCGAGTCAGCCGAAGTTGGCCCCAAGACACCCAGGTTTGGCTGAAGACGGCGGATAACCCGACACTGTTATGCCGTAAGTCTGTTCCCATTGAGCACATTGCAGCAGCCGCAACGATTGCCATTAGCTTGTATTTTGCTGGCCTGGTTACCCAACATTTTACGGGCTTGCCCGCACCGATCGGCATGCTAGGTTTCGCCGTTTTGATTAAGCTAATCGGTGCAGTACCCTCTCACCTTGAACATGGCGCGCACTGGAATTATCGTTTCTTCGCCTGCGCAGTGTCCTATCCATTGCTATGTGGCGTGGGCATCACATTGATGCCATGGGATGCAGTCATCGCCGCTCTGAGTCCCGTGCACTTTGTCACAGCACTTGTCACGGTGCTTGTACTGATGACAACCGGCTTTCTCGTTGGACGTTGGACGGGGCTACCGGCGATTGAAAGCGCGTTGATCAACGCATGTCATAGTGGCATGGGTAGTGTCGGGGACCTGGCGATTCTCACCGCAGCCAACCGTCTACCATTGATGCCGTTTGCGCAACTTGCCACTCGGATCGGTGGCGCGCTTACGGTGATGGTAGCGCTGTTATTATTAGGCCAATGTGTTTGATGCAAAATGAAAATGTTTTCTGCGTCAATTGCTTAACCAACGCCAGCCATGTTGTTGCCTTCGCATCGTAACAATAATCACGTCGCATGTCATTGTGGCCGTCATTCGGCTCCGGAATTATCCGCCTCGGGTTGGAAAAGCACGTTCCGTTTCAGGTAAAATTAAACGACCCGACGCCATTTTATCTGCACTCATCCGCCAAAGCCGACCCCGCTTGAAAGCAGGACACATCGCTTGACGATTCGATGATAAAAAATGCTTAGCTGATCGGCGCCGGTTTTCTTGGGATGTCCAACGTATCTGTTGCAGCGTAGCGTACCGTAGCAATAGGACATCGACATGTTGCTGCATCGGCCTGAAATGGCGTCAAGGTTGAATTCCTCTGCGCGAACGCTGTCGTAATCGGTCTATGCCTTTTCGAATCACTGCCATGCTCGTTCCTTTCCGCCCGCCGCTTTGCCAACCCGCCCGTCAGCTTGCCTGGGTCGCAACCGTATTCGTAGTGATGGTGGTCGCTTTGTCTGTCGCAGTGCGAGT
The DNA here is from genome assembly GCF_021733735.1 of Mycetohabitans sp. B2. Taxonomy (NCBI): domain Bacteria; kingdom Pseudomonadati; phylum Pseudomonadota; class Betaproteobacteria; order Burkholderiales; family Burkholderiaceae; genus Mycetohabitans; species Mycetohabitans sp. B2. The sequence goes on along the minus strand of NZ_JAHKSP010000066.1, from coordinate 119,295 downwards.
AAGCGCAGCGCCCACCCCCGCTCCTAGCGCCGCTGCGTCACCGTCATCTGGCACGCCGGCCACGCCCGCGAGCAACGCCGTAGTCGCACTCACGCCGGAGCAGGCGCGTGCCGCTCTGCAAGTATTGAACGATCCTCGGCGCCGCGCGCAGTTCGAGGACACGCTGCGGGCGATCGCCGCGGCGGGTACGCTGGCAAGCCCGACCGTACCGCCGCCCCTTGCCGTCGCCGCGAGTGCGCCGCCGGCCGCCAGTGGTCCGGCTGGGTCGTTGGCCAAGGCACTCGACGCGGATGGACTGGTGACACAGTTATCGCGGCACATTGCACAATCCGCTTCCACTTTCGGGCAGCGCGTGCGCCTATCAAGCTCGGCTCTGCTCGACTTTCCGTCCGTGCGTCAATGGTGGGCGTGGCATTTATCTAGCCCACAGGGCAGGCATACGTTGCTAGGGCTGCTGGAACTACTGCTTGCCGCGCTGGTGCCGTCACTGATGCTAGAAATGCTGGTTCGACGGACGGTGCGGCGCTCACGCAGTGCGCTCGCGGCCCATCATGCCACACCGCATGAGCCACCTGCCCCATCGCGCCAAAGTGACCTCCGGCCCGGCGACGCAAGCGCGCCGCGAGCGTTTGCGTCGCATGCGGCACACCATTGGAGTCGCTTACAAGTGCTACCGCGCGCGCTGGTCCACTTGTTACTTGGCGCGGTGCCATTGACTGCGTTTGCGCTGTGTGCGTCCATGCTGCTGTCCGTGTTGGACGATTCCAACACTCAGGCAGCGAGCGCGGTGGGCGTGGTCGTTGACGCGTACGTGATTGGACGAGCGGTGTTACTCGCATGCGCATTCTTCTTTGCGCCCAACGCGCCACACCTGCGGCTACTTCCTTTGCAAGATCGCTGGGCGTCGTTTGCACAAGGCTGGATGACTCGGATAGTGGTCGTCGCAGGGGCCAGCGGAGCATTGGCGGGCGCAGCCGGCCGGCTCGGCATGACGCAGGAGGCGCAGTTGGCACTGGTCAAGCTGGTCGCGCTGGCGGTACACATCATGGCGGCGATCGCGATCCTACAATGCCGGGTACCCGTGGCGCGGGCAATCCGTGGTTATTTCACGAAACGGCCAGCGCTCGCGTACCTGGGCCACTGGCTGGCGGACATCTGGGCAGGCTCGACAGTATTCGTGATCCTCGCGCTGTGGCTGGTCTGGGCGCTCGACGTGCGCCACGGCTACGAGATGGTGTTGCACCTGGGCGGACTGTCACTCGCCGTGCTGCTCGCCGCACGCGTCGTTGCCATTGTTGTGTTCGGCGCGCTCGGACGCGTGTTTGGACAAGGCGTGGACGACAGCATTTCCAGCGTCGGACGTCGACGTGCGTACCGCTATTATCCGCTGCTGCGCAAAGTCTTGTCCGTAGTGATCGGCGTGGCAACTTTGTTGGTGCTGCTGTCGATATGGGGGCTACATGTCGGCACGTTTCTTGTCCACAATCCGATCGGCAACCGACTTGGCTCGGCGCTGGTGACGATCGCGATCGCGGCGCTGGTCGCCGTGTTGGTCTGGGAGATCGCAAACGTGGGAGCCGAGCGTCGGCTTGAGCGCTGGACGGCGGCTGGCGACGTGATCCGGGCGGCACGGCTGCGCACGCTATTGCCGATGCTGCGTACCACGCTGTTCATCGCGACCCTGATGATCGTCGGGCTCACCGCGCTGAGCCAAATTGGCGTCAACACGGGCCCCTTGCTGGCCGGCGCGAGCATCTTCGGCGTCGCGCTTGGATTCGGCTCGCAAAAGCTGGTGCAAGACTTCATCACCGGCATTTTCCTATTGATGGAAAACGCGATGCAGGTTGGCGACTGGGTGACGGTCGCCGGCGTATCGGGCTCTGTCGAGTATTTGTCTATCCGCACTGTTCGTTTGCGTGGCGGTGACGGCTCGTTGTACACGGTGCCATTCAGCTCTGTCACGACGGTCAACAACACCAATCGCGGCATCGGCAACGCCGCGGTAAAGGTGGTGATCGCAGCAGGAGCAGACGTCCAGTACGCGATCCAGACACTGGTCGATATCGGTGCCGAGTTGCGCAGCGATGACAAGTTCAAGGATGGTATTTTGTCCGACTTCAGCTTTTGGGGCGTCGACCAAATCGATGGCGCGAGCATTACGCTGGTCGGTCAGATCGCGTGCCGCGATACCCGTCGCTGGCCGGTTCAGCGTGAATTCAACCGGCGCGTGTTGGAGCGTTTCACGGAACGGGGCATCGAGTTGGCCAATCCACAGCGCAACTTCGTAATCGATGCGCGCGCGACGGCCCAGCAGCCGAGCGGGCCGGATGCGGGCACGTCACCGAACCGGTAGGATTCCGCTCGAAAGATGGACTGAACCGTAGACGCGAATCCCGGCGCGCCGATCAGGTGCCCGGCTTCGTGTGCCGCCGGCGCGCACTGCTTGGCCAGACGGCCGCGTCCGAATTGAACCGTTTTGTCGTATGGCTCGCGCTGCCAGCGCTGCTGTTCGACATCACCGCCCATTCGGACTGGTCGCAACTGGCCAATCTGGCGCTGGTCGTCACGTTCTCTGTTGTTTTACCGCCGCGCAGCCGCCGTGACGTCGCAGATGATCCTGCTGTCCACGGCTGGCTCCCTGGTGTCGCTATCGCTGTATTGGATGCGCGCACCGGGCGGCTGACTCGCCGCGCGCGATATGGGTCAATACAACTTCCGGGGCGGCAAAGAGCGGCGCATCTGCTTGCGCAATCTCGCCACGGCGGCTGCCTTCTTGCGCTTGCGCTCTGTGGTGGGCTTTTCATATGCCATACGGGCACGCAACTCTTTGATCAAGCCGGTGCTTTCGATCGAACGGCGGAAACGCCGGAGTGCAACCTCGACGGGCTCATTGGGCTTCGGGATAACAGTAGTCAAATCATTCCTTTGAGTTCAATGGGAAAAAAGCACCGCACGCCTGTGCGAAACCAAAGGCGCCGCATACTCGTGCGAAACATCAGCGAAAGCCAGTAGCGGCTGGCCCGCTCACATGCCGATCACCGACGCGCCGTCCACCTTGCCGTCGATGATGTCCTGCGCTCGCTGACAAGCGGCGCGTCGAGCCACGCCGAAATCGGCAAACACATGTTCCTGGTCTACCTTGAACACGCGGCCCGCGCCCGCGACGCCGTCTGTTCCCAGACGGCAGATGCGCACAGCAACATCATAACCTTCGGCATAGCGCGAGTGGCCGTCGAAACGGCTGAATTGGCGCGCGAAAACGAGCGGACGAAGCTCGAACCCCTTGTATAGAAGTCGCAGCGGTGTCGACATAGTCGCTCCTCAACAGGGGACGTCGGCCACTATACACGCAAATCACGGAGCAGGTCCCGATATTCTGATGCTCCGAGAATATCGGTGAGGCTACCCTCACATCAAGGCCGTTCTCAAGTGGAATTTCCAGCGCTTCGGGGTGACAGAATCGTCCTGGGGCCCGCACTGACGGGCGCACTCTGACGGCGTCCTCCACTGCAATATCCTCTGCAATACCAATACCCAGTGGGAAAACGCCTCATTATAATACCAGCGCCAAGCCTCGATTTGGCGCCTGGCGTCCTCAAGTGACAAGAACCCATGCGCGCTCAGGCATTTCTCTTGGAAGCGCCCGTTGAAAGACTCGTTCTTCACTTTATCGGTTGGCTTGCCGGGGCGAGAGAAGTCGATCCTTGACGCCGTTTTCATTCGTCCACTTGTCGAGCACCTTGGAGAGGAATTCGCTCCCATTGTCCGGCTTGATCAAGCGCGGTAATTTAAGAATCCCATTTTTGCAACCGACAAAGGATAAAGCCGTTGGCGACAAACAGCGAGTGCTGTGTCCATACCGGCGCGGCATGCCGGCAAATGGTTGCCGCTCATGGGTCGCGCGACCTCACCGGCGACTCATCAGACGCATGCCCGTCACCACCGTCAGAGCCGGGCGCTGCCGCCGCACAAGCGGCACCTTGAAGCGATCGCCGCGCTGCCTCCAGCATGCGCCATAACGTCGGGGAGGCGAGCTGTCGTCGATCGACGGCGGACACGACCAGGCCGGTGCCTTGGCACCAGAACGCAATACCGGCCGACGGAAAAGTGTCTTCTGCCGGCACGTGCGTCGATCCGGCGTCGGAATCCGCCGAGCCGGATTCATCGCATTTCATATCGCAATCGCGTAATCGAACTTCAGGTCCGTGGCGGCATGGCCGCCATGTAATCCCCAGTTGTCGAGCGGCTCTTCACGCAACAGGACTAGGATGCGGGATGGATCAATCTGGCGCGCCTGCGCAACCTCCGCGACAATGCGTTCGTAAAGTCGGCGCTTGACATCGAGCGAGCGTCCAGCGAACAACGTAATCTCGATCCCTAGATACTCGCCGGTGCCCGCCGGCGGATAAAAATCCTCTGGTTTGAACGTCTGGTATCTCGCTTGCAATTCGTTCGGGCTGACACCCAGTGTTTGTCGAAGTACGCTGAACAGCAAGTCGACGAGTCGAGCCTTCTCGTCCGCTGTGCGCGGCCGCTGCTCTTCGATTTTAATGAGGGGCATAATCAGTTTTCCTGAGCAATGATCAGTGGATTTTCCGTGAAACAGGCGTAGGCACGAGACTGCATCTCGGCAAGGCGGCTGACTGTCCTCGATAGATCATGCGCACCTTCGAGACCATTGAGCGCATCGCTGATCGCGATGTCCGATGCGATACAGACACCGCACTTGCGGTCGTACAGGATGTCGATCAACCACACCAGACGCTGCAATGTATCGGGATTTTCCAGTGCCGTCGCGTGGACGTTGTCGATGATGACCCATCGCCAGCGATCAGCCATCGCCAGGTAATCGACATGCGAACGCTGCGCCATACAAAGCGCGTCGAAATCCACCCACACCGTTGACTCACCTGCGGCGCTCACCGGCAACGGCCGACCAGCCAACTCCACAACGCCAGGTTGCAGCACAGCTTCGCCTTCTCGAGCGACGAAAATGGCGCGCAACGGCTCGCGAGCCAGCGCAAGCGGCGAAAAAAACCGGGGCTGCGCGGTATCCGCCTCACTGAACCGATAATCGCGCGGTCCATCGAAGTGCACGATCGTGAAATGACGCTTAATCATGTCGATCGTCGGTGCGAAACGCGCGTGGTATTCCCGGTTCGGCAGCAGATCGTCTGGCGCATAGTTCGATGTAAGCACGATACGCACGCCCTCGGCGACGGCGGTCGTCAGAAAGCGCCCAATGAGAAACGCATCGGCGATGTCATGCACATGAAATTCATCAAAGCACAGCAGATCGACGCCATGCAGCCAAGCCTTCGCGACGTCCGCGAGCCGATCGCTGCTGCGCGGTGCCTTCACCAACCTGCAGTGGATGTCCCGCAGAAACTCATGAAAATGAATCCGCCGCTTCGATCCTGGCGCGAGCTGAAAAACCGCATCGACGACCATGCTTTTGCCTCGTCCGGGTAGACCATAGCAATACACGCCATGTAACCGGTGCAGCGCACCCAACCAGCGCCGACCCGGTGTCACAAGTAGCATGCATAACGCTTCGATCGCCCGGCGCTGGCTTGCATCCGGCTCGATTCCGCTGCTGCGAAGCGAGGTTACGACCTGCGCGTCATCGAGCATGCGCGGCCTCCTCCCAGGGCGGCAGGAATGTCTCCAACAGCGGCCGCAAACTACGCGCGCGCGTAGACAACAGGCAGTCGAGCGCCGCATACTGGTCCTCTAAGCCCTTGTCCTGCGAAAGCTTGATGCGCGCCTCCTCATGCTCGACGTGCACGCGCAACGCGAGCACGCCCGGCGCGAACCGCGCCACCCGTTCATCATTCGCATCGAACTGCCATCGCGCATCGTCGGGCTGCAAGCGGGCCGCTGTCTCGCGCAGCACCTCGATCTTCTGCGCCAGATCGGTCACAACATGCACAGTGCCCACCAGATGGACGGCCACGTAGTTCCACGTCGGAAGCTGTCGTGTCACGTACGCTTCGGGCGGAATATAACTGTCGGGTCCGGTGAACACGATACGCGCACGCGTCGTGTTGGCACCACAGAACTGAGGATTTGCCGCATCAACGTGACCGAATAGATTGCGCGACTGGCGCTCGCGAAAAAGCGGGACATGGCTCGCGTGAGATAGCCCCGCGTCCGTACTGGCAATCAACGCCAGCGGAAAGCTGTCGATGATCGCGTCGATCCGCTCCGGATCAGTAAAGCGGAACGCATCATAATGAAACGAAACGGGTTGATTCGCTAGAGGTTCCATTTTTGTCCGTATCGTGGATGGCCGTAATGGCCGTGGCAGAAGGCGCGACGGTATTCGAGCCGGCACGTGCCGCGGGGCGCGACAGCTGCGCATAGAGCGACCGCGCAATGGCCTCGGAGCGCAACGCCAGCAGACTGAACGAACCAGAGTCCCCCATGCCGTGGGATGACTCGCATAGCCCGTTTAGATACAACGGTGCATCCGGCGCCACGGCACACGAGAAATGCACGCGGTAGTCGAACGACACGTCCAGGTGCCCGCGGCTTAAGTCGAGCAGCGGCGCCAGCTGCCGCAGCAGCGGTGGATAGGGCTCGTACCGTGGACCATCGCCAATGTCAAGAAAGCCCGTTGCCAGCACGACCAGGTCGAAGCAGTCGAGCGCATGCTCACCGCTCACCGAGTTGACGAGCGCCAGGCGAATCCCCTCTGCTGTGGCCGTCACCGCGTCGACGTACGTATTGGTCCGTATCGCCAGACCCTCGCGTCCCAATATCCGGTTCACGTAGCGCTTGACGTACAGCGCATCGAGTACGTCCTTGTCCGCCGAAGCATAATTGGTCGGCATCAGTTCCGCGCGCAGCCGATTGCGCGTTGCTTGATCCGCAAAAAAGAATGTTTTGACAAACTCAGGAAAATAAACTTCGTCGGAAAATGGGCTCGTGTCCTTCTGCCGGAATGCAAAGTTACGCGTGATACCGACAACCGAAGCACACGAGCCGGTACCGTACGCGTGCAGCAAAATCTCAACTGCGCTCTGGCTACCACCAATGACCGCGATTCGCGGCTTGCGGCCGCCGTCACACACCCGTCGCAGCGCAAAGAGATAGTCATTTAAGTGGACAATGCGCGGATCGTCCAAGCTGGCGAACTGCGCCGGCACGTTCGGCGTACGCCCCGGCGCGACGACGACCGAGCGGGCCCGCCATGCGCGGCCGGTGCAATCGCGCACCACATAGCCATCCAGCAGCCCAGAGCGCGCGTCGATGACCGGCTCGATGCTCGTCACGTCCACGCCATAGCTGACTTGATGCGCGAAGAAGCTGGCCACCCACTGCACGTACTGCGCATACTCGATCCGCAATGGAAACGATAACCCGAGGTTCAAGTGCTCGAATAATCGCCCGTTCTCAAACAGGAAATTGGTGAACGAATAGCGACTGCGTGGATTGCGCGGCGTGACTAGATCGCGCAGCGGATGGTTCTGAATGTCCGACTCCTCCAACAGCATGCCCTGCTGCCAGTAAGCCGCATCGTGCTTTTCGAGAAACAAAACGTCGAGGCCGTCGGTCAGCTCCTCGATCGCTACGGCAAGCGCAATGTTGGCGGGGCCAAAGCCGATTCCAATCACATCGTGAACGCAAGGTTCAAGCGCCGTGGCGGCGTCGTGTCCTGCTTTCATAAGGTCTCCGATACAGGATTGTGAGCGTTGCAGCTCACGCCAGCAGGGGCAAGCAACGGCGCATCCATCGCGCTGATCACCGTCGACAACGCTCGTTCGAGACGAGCGAGTATTTCGTCCGTTTCAGCCTCTGTAATGATCAGCGGCGGCAGCAGCCGTAGCACTGCACCGTGACGTCCTCCCGTCTCAATGATCAAGCCTTCGTCCAGACAAGCATGCTTGATGCGCCGCGCCAGTTCCCCCGCCGCTGGCGGTAATCCGCGCGCATCCGGCGGACCGTGCGGATCAACGATCTCGATGCCGAGCATCAGGCCGCGGCCACGCACATCGCCGATACACGCGTAGCGCCGCTGCAACGATTCGAGGCCGGCGCGCAGCCTAGCCCCACGCTCAGCTGCCTGCTGCGCGATGCCCTGCGAACGTAGAAATTCGAGCGTGGCTGCACCCGCGACCAGTGCGATTTGGTTGCCGCGAAACGTCCCCGCATGGGCACCAGGTCGCCAACCGTCGTAGCAGCGCCGATAGGCAAGCACGGACAGTGGAAAACCACCGCCCACTGCCTTAGACATGACGATCGCGTCTGGTATGATGCCAGCCACCTCATGCGCGAACATTGTGCCGGTACGACCGAAGCCGGTCTGCACCTCATCAATGACAAGCGGAATCTGATGACGCAGCGCCAGCTCAGATAATCCGGCCAACCAGCCGGCACTGGCCGGAATGCAGCCGCCCTCGCCCTGCACCGCTTCCAGCAGGATCAGCGCGGGCTTCGTGATGCCGCTCTCCGGATCCTCAAGAAGGTGGCGGATATACGTCAACGACAACGCATCGCTTTGTGCACCGCCCACGCCGAACGGGCATCGATAGGCATTCGGATAAGGCAAAAAATGCACTTCCGCCATCGCCCCGGCCACGCTTTCCTTCGGCCCCCGGTTGCCCATCAGACTCAACGCGCCCATCGTCATGCCGTGATACGCGCCATGAAATGCCAGTACCGACCGACGGCCCGTGACCGTCTTGAATAGCTTGATTGCCGCCTCGACCGCGTCCGAGCCGGTCGGCCCACAAAACTGAAGCTTGGCATCGTTGGCAAACTGCGGCGGCAATACGCGATATAACGCTTCAACAAATTCAATCTTCGCCGGCGTCGCGATGTCCAGTGCCTGTAGGAGATGGCCCGATGCGAGAAACTGGCTGACCCGTTCCATGACGTACGGGTGATTGTGTCCCAACGGCAGCGCGCCGGCGCACGCGAGGCAGTCCAAATACTGACGGCCTTCACTATCGTAGACTGTCGCAAGCTCTGCTCGCGTGAGGACGCGAGTGATCGAGCGCGCATACGTACGGGCATTGGACTCACGATGCTCGAGCATGGACAATGCGTCCAGCGTCTGCTTATGCATGATACGACTCCTTTGAACGCTCACTGCTGGCATGCTGCTGCGCGCCAGCAGATTGGCGCACACCGCAATCCGCTGTTGCAGCCTCACCTAGCGCACGCAACCAGCGTCGATACTCCACCGCGAGGCGGTCGCTGCGCACATGCATCTCTTCGCGCAAGTCCAGTGGCAGTCGATAGGGACGCTGCGATTCGACGATGTGGCGATCCTGTTCAAACACCCGGTCCTGGCGCTGGAGGATTTGTGCGTCGCTCAAGTTTTCACCGAAGTTAATCGCCACAATAAGCTGTATCACGCACTCGTCCTCATCAACGGGCGTCGCATTCAAAAACGTGCAAAAGCGTTCAGTCACACCGGTCTTCTTCGAGAAATAGGCGGTCGTGGGCCGAAAAGCGTGATAGGTATAACGAGCGGTAACCGGGATCCCACGGTGATCGCCATACGGCTGAAATACCTCGATTTCCGATGTTTCAAGACCGTTTTTCGTCATTTTCACTTCGTAGTCCTCAATTTTATCGGGACAATTTGGATCGCCGTTCAGATTCGCATGCACGAATGGAAAATGCGAAGCATCGAGGAAGTTCTCTACTGAGCGCAATGCGTTGGCCCGATAGCGGTAAGGTCCCGCATACACCTTGCGGAAGCTCGCGTCATCCCATTCGGGGAACGGCGGCACGTCGATCACCGGTTGTCCGACACAGACCCAGACTAGTCCGTAGCGCTCAGTGACACGGTACACGCGGACAAGCCGCTGCGCGGGCGGCGTTTGGCCCGGATGCGCAGGTACTTTCGTGCATTGTCCCGACGACGCATAACGCCATCCATGATAAGGGCACTCAATTTCCCCATCGCGCACACAACCCAGCGAAAGCCGCGCGCCGCGGTGGCCGCAATAATCGAGCCACGCGTTGATGCCGGCATGGTCCCGCCACAGCACCAAGTCCTCACCCAGCAAGCGCACAGCGAGCGGCATATCGCGTGCCACATCGTCCGAGCGGGCGACCACGTGCCATTGGTCGCGCAGTGCCCGGTAGTCGAGTGCATCCCGGTCCCACTTTCCAGAATAGATCATTATTCGCCTCATCACGCAAACGGGTGGACTTCACGCTGGCCGTCAAACTGCCACGACGGATCGTGCCAGCCATCGAGGTCGTAATCGGCAAGACACTGCTCGACGAGCGACTTACATTGGTCGATCGCGCCACATGCGGTGGAATGGTTCAGCATGTCTAGCCGTACCTGCTCATGGTTACCCGCATAGTTGTACTCGTAAAGCTCATGCCGGCCGCCAAACTCGCTGCCGATCGCGTCCCACAGCAACTTCACAAGCTTGAGCCGCTCCTGTGCGCTCGAATCGGTACCTTGAAAGTACGTATCGATGAGCCCACGCAATTCTGGATTGCGCATGTCCGCGAAACTGGCCACCTGCATGATTAGCGAGCCACCGAGAATCGTGTCGAAAATCGGCTTGATGTGGGTCATCACCTGCGCGCCGAAGTGCCGCACTGTCGCCGCCGCTTCGAGCCGCGGTACGACAGAACCGTCGCTGCGCTTTTGCGGCGCCATGCACATCGCTTCGGTCATCGCCCACATCGCGTTGCGCCAGCCGACTACATCGGCCACCTTCGTGCGCACGCCCCTGAATTCGTAGCTGCCGTTCGATTCGAGCAGCTTAATCAACGCGCCGCATAGGAAATCTAATTTGACCGCGAGCCGCGTGCCGGATTGCAACGGATAACGATTCAGGAATCCCGAGGCCGAATAGAAACTGCGCGCCTTCGGTATGTCCCGGTAGATCAACACGTTTTCCCATGGCACGAACACGCCATCGAAAATCAGCACCGAGTCATTCTCGTCAAAACGGCTGGACAACGGATTGTCAAACGGACTTAACGACGAAGCTTCGTATGAGCGCCGACAAACAATCTTCAAGTTTGGCGTGCCCATTGGCAAAATGAAGCACAGCGCAAAATCCTCCTCCCGACCCTGCTGGTACTGCGTTGCACTGTTCTGTGCTACGAACGTGGCATTCGATATCGCCGCACTAGTCGCCACCATCTTGGCGCCACGCACGACAATACCGTCGTCACGCTCTTTTTCCACATGCAGATAGACATCACGCATGCTGTCAATCGCCTTGGCCCGGCCCACCGGTGGATTCACCAGGACATGATTCATAAACAGCACCTTGCGCGCCGTCTCGTGATACCAGCGGATCGCATTATCGCGGAACGGATCATAGAAGTCAGGATCGGACAGCAACGTTGCGGTAAAGCCCGCCTTATAGTCGGGCGTGCGCCCCATGAAGCCATATGACAGCCGCGACCAGTGTGCGATTGCGGCGCGGGCCCGCAGCAAGTCGTCGGCCGAACGCGCTGGGGTGAAATAGCGATGCGTGCGATAACCGGCCGGATCCAGTGTCGTCATGGTGTCTCGGAACGCCGGTGCATGCAGCGCATCGTATAACCGAGCGATTGATCTCGCACTATTGCGAAACGCCACGTGCTGCGTGACGGATCGAACCTTTTCACCATAGATGAACACTTCACGGCCGTCGTCGAGACTGGCAAGATACTCGTCAGCCGTCAACATTTCGTCCTTCTCTGCGGCTTTCAACTTCAATGCCGCGGATGTGCTTTGAGTCATGAATACTCCTGGTAACGTTGAGTCTAACCGCGACTGCCTACAGCGCTATGGAACCGCCCGATCCGGCCGGGTATAGCCTATGAAATTGACGAAAAATACCGCACCAGCAAAAACACGCCGGATACAAGAATGACGCTATTCACCAGCTTGACGAATTGCTCACGCGAGAGCTTCAGCGTGATGCGGCGTCCCATCCACACGCCAGCCAGCATGCCTGGCGCGAGCAGCACCGCGAGCAGCAGCAGGCTGCGGTTGGCGTAGACGCCGGCCACCAGAAACATCACCAGCCTGGTGAGCGTCGACAATCCAATCAGCGTGGTTTGCGTGATGCGGATATGCTCCTTGTTTTCAAGCCTGCCCTGCAGGTAAATCGCATAAATAAAACCGCCACTACCAAATAACGCGCTGAAGATGCCACCCACAAGGCCGAAAGGCACCGACGACCATGAACTCAATTGGGTCATTGGCCGATAGCCACTTAGCGAGTATGCCGCGTAACCGATCACAAAAATCCCAAGTAGCAACAACAGCAAATCCGGTTTCGTCGCCAACAAAATCACCGCACCCATTCCGCTGCCGGCAACCATCAAAGGAACCAGTCGCTTCAATTCGCCAAGCTCGGCTTTTCTGCCGTCTCGCACCACATTCGTGGTGGCCGCACAAAAATCCAGCAATGCGAGCAGCGGGACGATGTGCGATACCGGTATGAACTGAGCCAACAGCGGACTGGCCACCAGTGCCGTGCCAAATCCAGTCATGCCAAACACGACGTACGCTAATGCGATCCCTAACCATACGATGAACACATGCGTTACAGTCAGATCGAATATCAATTGCGGCCCCTTGATTTATTGCTATTTTGGTGTTATCCACCAGTCACTAGAAATAGGGGAAAACCACAGAATATGTTATGTCCCTTATTTATCAGCCCATTTATTTAGCCTAACCGCCAAATCCGCAGGCAATATATCGCGCTAAATTTGGGCCAACCAATATAATTTTGGCAAAGTGCTATCTCAATGAGGCATGGAGCATGATGTCGCTACGGCAACTGCGTTACTTTGTGGAAATTGTCGAGGCGGGCAGCTACAGTCTTGCCGCCGAGCGGCTTTTCATCGCGCAATCCGCATTGAGCAGGCAGATCAAGGAGCTAGAGGCAACGGCACAAGTGCAGTTACTCGTGCGCGGTGCGCGCCGGGTTGAACTGACCCGGGCTGGGAAGGCGCTGTATGATGGCGCCAAGCGTCTACTGTTCAACCTCAATGAAACGCTTGTGCAGACGCGTCATGCGAATCGTGGCGAGCAAGGCATCATCCGCCTGGTTCATTCAAGCTCGGTGCCATTTGCTGGACCCTTGCTGGAACGCGTTCGATGCTATCTTGACGCCAACGAGCACGTTTCAGCGCAGGTGTCCCAAATGCCGTCCGAGGAGCAGATGGCGAGTATCGAGCAAGGCGTGAACGATGTCGGCTTTGTACGACTGCCCGTTCACCTGGAATATCCCGGTGTGCGTGCTGACGAGCTTTATTCGGAGCCACTGATGCTTGCCGTCAGTGCCACGCATCCGCTTGCGGGACGCGAAGCAGTCTCGATTGCCGAGCTACGCGAGGAGCCGTTCGTGTCACTGCCGCATCACGAACGAGGCGGGCTCAGTTTTCGTGTCGCGGAATTGTGCATGAAAAACGGCTATTTTCCGCGTTCGGCTCGCGTAACGTCACGCAAGACCACGCAACTGAGTCTGATCGAAGCGGGTTTCGGCGTATCACTGGTTGCGGAAAGCATGCGCTTGATCGCGCCGGCAGGCGTGCGCTTCATTCGGCTGGCCGGCACCGGCAATACCACTGCCGTTGCGATGCTGTATCGGAGCAATGCATCCGCACTCGTCCAAGCGTTCGTGGCGGCAACCATGGGGAAAAACTGAGTACGGTCATCGCCGGCGCGGTCCACGCCCATGGCGTGGCACTGCCCGCTTGGCGTCATCCGGCCCCCCGCAGCAACGCGAACCGTTTGAGCTTGCCGTTTCCGGTGCGCGGCAACGCATCGATAAGTAAGCCTCAAGGCTAGTCGTGTGCGCAAGGACTGCCGGGCGTCGCACTCATCCGTCAGATGGGCGCCCGCCAGCAAGCAAGCGAAGTGTGCCGGCGACCGTGGCGCAATCGACGCTCACGCCGCCACGCTGGTTGCACGCGCAACTTTGACGTAGCCGCTTCCCGCACCGATCCCGACTCGCGGCGGCCCATCCCCCAGCAAGAGCACGGGTATTGACTCACGTCAATACAGGGTGTGAACGTGCGTTCGACAATATGCATGGCCCACCCACAACATTGCACAAGAGGACTACACCATGAACGCATTTTATCGTATCGCAGCCGGCCTGCTGCTCGCGGCGCCCGTTGTATTCGCGGCGCCCGTCCATGCCGAGCAGGGTGATATCCTGGCCCGCTTGCGCGCTATCAGCATTCAACCCGACGTGTCGGCCGGTGGCACACTCGGCCAACTTGGCACCGGGATCAACAATGCGATCGTTCCGGAACTCGATTTTACGTACATGGCGACACGCAACATCGGCATCGAGTTGATCCTTGGGACATCGCGGCACCAGGTCACGTCCAACATCGGCGCATTGGGTGGTGTCAACGTGCTGCCGCCTACGTTGTTGTTGCAATATCACTTCAATCCAGCCGGCACGATCCGCCCGTATGTGGGTGCCGGGTTGAACTACACCTATTTCTATAATGATGGGCTGCATGCGGGCGACACGCCGGTGTCAATCAAGCATTCCAGTTTCGGCCCGGCGCTGCAGGCTGGCGTGGACGTGCAAGTGACCAAGCGCGTCTTCGTCAACGCCGATATCAAGAAGATCTGGATGCGCACCAGCGCATCGATCGGCGACACGCAGCTTGGCTCATTGAAGATCGACCCGCTGGTGGCGGGCATCGGCGTCGGGATGCGCTTCTGATACGCTCGCGCCACGCGCAGCCGGCGTTCGCGCCGAGCGTGTGCTGCCAGCCTGTCGTGCGGTGGCCCGCAGCACAACCGCCGATCGACGCGGCTTCCCGGCTGACCAGGCCGCCAAGAACGCATACCAGCTTGGAGCGCTTTGATGGCTTTCCGGCGCGAAGGCTTACAGCAACAAGCAGACGTTTACACCGCCAGCGTGATCGCGTCCATCGTGCGGCCCACCTGGCGGCCAACTCGGTCTCGCTGTATCGACTCACGCGCGACTATGGGTTGCGGACCGACGTCGCCGGCTAGCCGAGCCCGCTCGGCGTCATTTCCGGCAGGGTCAGTTTCGGTTGGCTCGTCATCAATTGGCTCAGCACCGATTGCCCCGGCGCGCAATCACGGGGTGGCAACCAGTTGCCGCGGGCCGCATGCCATTCTTGGTATGCGCGCTCGACCCGACGCAAGTCGGCCTCCCGCCCGCTCGCATGCATCTCGTCCAATTCCGGCACGTCCAGTGCGAACGCCTCGCAGTATGGATAGTCGCGCACGCGTAGCGCCGGTGCAATCGTCGTGAAATACGCAGTACTTGGCACGCCAAAGCCTGCCGCCACGTGTACCGCGGCCGTGTCGGACGTCACCACGTGGCGGGCATGGGCGATCCAACTTAGAAAGCTCGCGGTATCGGGCGACAGTGCGGCAATATCCGTATAGTGATCGTGCTCCAGCGTGCCGAAGCCCAGCACCGGCAAGCCAAAGGTGCGCCACATCTCATCGACGATCGACACGCGCACGGCGGCCGGGATACTGCGCACCGGCGTGCTCGCCTCCGAACAAAGCAACGTGTAGCCACGCGCACGCCACGCCCCGCCGGGAGCTGGTAATGTTAGTGTGGTGAGCCATTCGTTCGCCTTGTACCGCGCGGGCACGGTGTGGGGCGCCATGCCGAGCGCGCACAGGAAAAAATCGATCATTGGTAGGGTCGCGAAGCCCGGCCAGAAAAGATGGTTGCCAACGTCGATGGCAAGCTCGGTTGCCGGAATCGAGTCGAGCGGCACCGGCAAGTCGATCATGCCGCCGAAGCGGGGTGCCGCCAATGCATACAGTTGCTTCACGTAATCCGGCGCATGGGCGGGCCGATAGATCGTCACCGACAACGACGGATGCAGACGTCGGATTGCATCTAGCGCGCTCAAACCAATAATCGAGTCGCCGAGCGTGACGCCCATGCCATTGATCAGATGCAAATGCGTTTGCTGGCGATAGTCAATCGTGAAGGGCGCCGCATTCGCATTGCGGATCCAGCTCACCGTCGACAACGGCCGATAGCCATGCGCCCGTTTGCCGGTCACCTCTAGGTCATACGGAGCCACCACGTGGGCGTGTGGCGACAGCAGCGAGCCGGGGCTTGACAGTGCGGACACCTCGTCAAGCATGGTCATGGCGTGCCGGTCTGAACAACGATTTCCCTGCCTTGTTTTCCTGCTTACGAGCGCGGCAGCTTCTTACTCTCTGCGCCTGCGCCCAACAACAATCCCAACGTCGCTTCCAATACTACAGGCACATGATATGTACATAGAGGACGAAATCAAGCCTTATTCCAGCGGCGCACGCCTGCTAACGCAGGCCGCTTTCACACGCGGCCGGCAAGCGGTTTTCCAATTTCGGCCAGAACTTCCTTTGAAGTGCCTGCCAATATCGACAGATGGGCGCCTCGCAGAACCAACTCGTACACTATTCGTTCTCGCTGAAATAGTGGCCAAAGCGCTTGCGCTTGGTCCAGATATAGCGTTCATTTTCCTCGCGCATTGGGATGGCGAGGTCGACGCGGTCATGCACGGGAATACCATGACGCCGTAGCGTGTCGAACTTGTCCGGATTGTTGCTCATCAATCGTACCGACGACACGCCGAGCCAGCGCAGGATGCTCGCGGCTGAATCGTATTCGCGCGCATCATCGGGCAGCCCGAGGTCCCGGTTTGCATCGACCGTGTCGCGGCCCTGCTCCTGCAATGCGTACGCGAGGATCTTGTTCGACAATCCGATGCCGCGTCCTTCGTGTCCGCGCAGGTACAGCAGCACGCCTGCCGCCTCAGCCGCGATCTGGCGCAGCGCCGCGTCCAACTGCTCGCCGCAATCGCAGCGGAACGAGCCGAGCACGTCGCCGGTCAGACACTCCGAATGCAGCCGTGTGAGCACCGC
The DNA here is from genome assembly GCF_021733735.1 of Mycetohabitans sp. B2. Classification (NCBI taxonomy): domain Bacteria; kingdom Pseudomonadati; phylum Pseudomonadota; class Betaproteobacteria; order Burkholderiales; family Burkholderiaceae; genus Mycetohabitans; species Mycetohabitans sp. B2. The sequence continues at coordinate 102,434 of NZ_JAHKSP010000066.1, read as the reverse complement.
CTCGCGCGCGCGCACCTCCCCCATGACCAATGCCAGGTGCTCCGTGCCATCGCCCCTGACGCGAAACACGTGGGACGCAAAAATCCCATAGCGGGTCGGCAGCGTCGCGCTGGCAATGTGTGCCGCGCATTCGCTGGCCTCGTCAAAATGTTGTTGCTGCATCGTAACCTCAAATCATTCGCACCGCCACAGGGGCTTCGGATGCAAGTCTACCGCGTCGTGGCGTCGGCTGCCGCCTGCGCGCGCTGGTTACCGGCTGCAGGCGCTGGTCTGCACTCGCATTGCGCCACGCGCGGGCGATAATTGCACGCCATTGACAGCCGACAACCTGCCGGTGGGCACCGCGTTACCGTTCACATTGACGCACGCCGCTTTTGCCCGAAAGCGGTATTGCCGGACGATGTCGCGCGCGACTTTTTGCTTGTCCATTTCTCGCTGCCGCATGCGGCCGCCGGCTTGCACGATGCGGACCACGCCAACGCGCAAGCCGGCGCAAGTCCTGGCACGGCGAGCCTCGATGTGGCTACCCCAGGTGCGAAGGCGCGCCAGCCCGGACGCCGGAGCCGCTGCGCGTGCACACGGGCAGTCTGGTCCATATGCAGCCATTTCTCAGCCCCTGGAGCGGCATACGCTGCGCGCGCGCTCCTTTGCGACGATAATGCAAGGGTGCGTGCGCGCGCCCGGGCGCACAAATGGTCCATCACACCAGGAGAACGCCAGCATGTACCACCGCATCCTCGTGGCCATCGACGGCAGCCACACCTCACGCCATGCACTCAACGCCGCGCTCGATCTTGCAGCGTCCGAGGGCGCGCAGCTTCAGCCGGTCTTCATCATCGACGACGTCCCGCTCTACTATTCGGTGCCCGGCTACGATCCGTCCATCGTCGTGCGCGCGCAGACCGAGGAAGGCCAACGGGTGATCGACGAGGCAGCTGACGCGATGCGTGCTCGAGGCATCGCCGGCACGCCGCAGATATTGACGACATCGTCCCTCGAAGGGATTGCCGAGTGTATCGTGCGGGCGGCGCAAGCGTTCAACGCGGATCTGCTCGTGCTCGGTACCCATGGACGGCGCGGCGTGCGCCGACTGGTGCTGGGTAGCGTGGCGGAACAGACGCTGCGGCTCGCGCAGCGACCGGTGTTGCTGATTCCCTCGGCAAGTCACGCGCCGCAAGCGGCGCCGTCGAGCATCGCGAACGGTTAACGCCGCGCACTGCACCACGCATCGCGCATCGTGATGCTTGCGTGCGCACGCTTACGCGGTCATTATGACTTTATCGGGTACGGTTGCGTGCCGCTGCGGCCGGCCACGAGGCAGCATCCAACCCAATGGAGGAAACCGCAATGTGGTACTTCTGCTGGATACTAGGTATCGGCGTGGCGCTGGGCTTCGGCGTGATCAACGCGATGTGGCTGGAAAACGAAGGAAACCTGGCGCGGATGCGATCCGACTCGCTGGACGGTCGCGCCTGACGTTGGCGCGACTGGTCCGCATGAGCCGCCCCGCGCGTGCCCTGGTCGCGCTGCACCGGGCGGGCTGCGGGCGGCCACGACGATGACACGATTACTTTTCTTTTGCGGGCACGCCGGCACCGGCAAAACCACGCTGGCCAAGCAACTGGTCCCGGCGTTGCTCGAGGCCACGCGTGAGCCGCTGTGCCTACTCGACAAGGACACGCTGTACGGCCGCTACAGCGCAGCCGCGATGCAGGCCCTCACGCACGACCCGAACGACCGCGACAGCCCAGTCTATCTACAGACATTGCGTGACCCTGAATACGAGGGGCTGCTCGACACCGCGCGCGAAAACGTGTCGCTGGGCATCAGCGCAGTTGTCGTCGGCCCTCTATCACGGGAGGTGCGTGACCGGCGGATCTTCGATCGCGAATGGCTGCGCGTGCCAGCGCATGTCGACGTGCACTGGGTCTGGGTCAGTGTGCCGGAACATATCGCGCACGAGCGCATCGTGCGGCGCGCGAACGTTCATGACGCGTACAAGCTCGCGCATTGGGAAACCTACCGCCAACGATGTTTCGAGCCCGATCCGGCCGACTACCCCCAACTGCTGATTTTCGACAACAGCGCGCCACGCGACGCAGACCGGCGTGCGCTGCGAGATCGGCTCCTCGCGCCGGCCCGTCCCGCTGCGCCCGCCGCCCCCGCTGCCAACAGGCCGCCGTTCAAGCCAGGATGAGTTCCCGCTTCGGCTGTCCCGTGTATAGGCGGCCAAAGCAATTCTCCAGAAGGCATCGAGCTCGACCTGCTTCTGCCGGATAAAGCGGCTTTGTGGCAACCTGCCTTCACGAAACAGCGCCACGACCGCACAGACTGCACCGGCGCTCGTCAGCTCGATCGCACTGGTATGGCATGGCGTGCGCCTGGCCGCAACGCGCGTGTCATGCGAACTCGCGCCCGAGCTCGACCTCAGACACCGGCTCGATCTCCTTGCCCAGCGCGTACTGCTCTTCCATCGAACCGATCACCGCCTCTAAGTAGGCGCGCAGCACGGCTTCGGCCCGAGCGCGCTCGTTGGGCGGCGCGGCCGCATAGCGCGCCAGACTCGAATCGACGAACACCACATCGAGCATGACCTTCGAGTGCCGCCGCGAAAAGGGCGAGACTGTCCAGTCGATGCGCAGCGCCGGATGGCCGGCCTCGGTCTGCGTATCGGTGAAATGGGCGGTTTCCGGCAACAGGTCGCTGACGACGCGGGCAAGGTGCTCGCGCAGCGGATCATTAAAAAGAAAAGGCGGACGGGCCATGGATGGGGAGCCTCGAAAGAGTGCCGAGGCTATCATAACGGGCCGCGCATGCAAGTCGGGAAGGTATCGGCCCTATGAAGTCCGCCGCCGCGACAAGCTTGCCGTGGCCGCAGCGCTAAGCGCACGTTAAGGTGGCTGCGATATCCTTGGGCGTTCGTCATTTCTGAAATCGTGCCGCCCCCATCGATGGAATCCTTGAATCAAACGCTGTTCCTGTTACTCAACGCAAGCGCGCCGTCGCCGGCGATGCACGCGTTGATGTCATTTTGCGCGAATGCGCTGATCTGGGCCATGCCGGCGACGCTCGTCGCCGGCTGGTTGCGCGTGCCGAGCCGCACGCGTCCAACACACGTGGGGGTCCCCACCCCTGCCGCCGGCCGCTCACAAGCATGCCGCGGCCATTTCGTCGAAGCCGCCCTGGCCGCCGCGCTCGGCGTTGGAATCGCCCAGATCATCGGGGCAATGTGGCCCCACCCCCGGCCGTTCGCGATCGGCCTGGGACACGCATGGATTGCTCACATCGACGACGCATCGCTGCCCAGCGACCATACCACGCTCGCCTTTTCAGTCGCCTGCAGCCTACTGCTGCACGCCGGCACTCGGGTGGCCGGAGCGGCCCTGGCGTTGGCCGGGCTGCTGGTCGGCTGGGCCCGCATTTATGCGGGCATCCACTTCCCGCTGGATGTCGGCTGCGGCATGCTGCTCGGCATGGCGTGCGCCGTGCTCGCTCACCGTCTCGCACCCCGGGTCGTGCCGCCACTGTTGCGCCGCAGTGAGCCGCCCTATCGGTTCCTGTGCGCGGCGCTGATCCGGCGCGGCTGGGCGGTCGCGTAGGACGGCCGTCAGCACTGCTGTGTCGACGCGCGTCGCTTGCCTATCACCTGCCTGTCGCCTGCCTATTGTCCAAGCCAACCGTGTCGCCCGGCTGCCCGTCAAGGGTGCGGTCAACGAGCACGGCAGGCCACTCGCCATCGCGCAACGGACACGGGACCGATTCCTGTACACCGATCGCGCACGATGACACTCACTGCTCAAGCGCATCCAGCGCCGCCCGTGTAGGCAAGCCTTCGCTGTCGCCGATGACCTGGATCGCCAACGCACCGATTCGATTGCCGCGCTCGACTGCGTGCCGGACCGTGCGCCCCTGCAGCAGCGCACTGATCACGCCGACCGCAAAGCCATCGCCGGCGCCGACCGTGTCCACCACCCGCTCGACGTAAACACCCGGCACGATGCCCTCATCATCGCCGTGCCGATAGTACGCGCCGTGCGCCCCCAGCTTGACCACCACGCCACGCGCGCCCCGCTCGATGTAGAAGCGCGCGATCGCGGCCGGATCGCCGCTGCCGGTCAACACCGCGCCCTCCGCCACGCCCGGCAACACCCAATCGGCGAGCGCCGCCAACGCATTAATCTGCTCGACCATCGCTTCGCGCGATGGCCATAGCGTCGGACGCAGATTCGGGTCGAACGACACTGTCTTGCCGGCCCCGCGCATTTCGCGAGCCAATTTGAATGCCAACTCGCGGGAGCTCTCCGAGATGGCCGCGGCGACGCCGGTCAAGTGCAGGTGCCGCGCGCCGAGCACGTAATCGGCCGCATAGTCGTCGAGCGACAGGTGGCTTGCCGCCGAGCCACGACGAAAATGCTCTACTTGCGGATCGCGGCCGTCATCGGCGCGGCTTTTCAGTTGGAAGCCGGTCGGATAGCGCGGATCGACCGTCACATGCGTTGCATCGATCCCCTCTTCGGCCAATACGTCCAGTACATAGCGACCAAATGAATCCGCGCCGACGCGGCTGATCCAGCCAACACGGAAACCGAGCCGCGCGAGCCCAGTGGCGACGTTCAGGTCCGCGCCGGCGATGCGTTTGGTGAAATGCCTGACGTGGGCAAGGTCATGAGCACGCTCAGTCGCCACGAACAGCGCCATCGCTTCGCCGTAGGTCACCACATCCAGCGGCAACAGGGTTTCGATCATCGTTCGTCCTCGACTGCCAGTGCAGTCTTAATCTATGTCGGGGAACCGGTTCCCAGTCCACACCCAAAAGGCGCGAGGTCTGTGCCTCATTGAGGCAGAAATGGTCCGCACAGGCTGCACATCACGCCATAGAGACTATCCCGAGTCGATGCCGCATAGGGCCAGGAATTTGAGCGCCGCGCGCGACGCCGCCGAACCGTGCATGACCAGGATCGAGAAACGCCGCGTCAGCGGTTGCGGCGCCAGCGACACGCTGATCAGGCGCGCATCCTCATGCCGCATCGCCATCGCCGACACGAAACCCACGCCCATGCCGGCGCGCACCGCCTCCTTCACCCCCTCGACGCCGGCCAACTCCAACGCGGCCCGCGCGCTCGCACCGGCCCGCGCGAACGCGCGCTCGACCTCGTGCCGCACGCCGGAGCCGGACTCACGCCAGATCAGTGGAAACTGGCTGATCCGCGACAACGGTGCGGCTCCATCGCTTGCCAGCGGGTGACCGGCTGGCACGATCGCGACAATCTCGTCGTCGTGCCACGGATGCACGTGCGTGTCGGCCGGTAGCTCAGCGGGCACACTGCCTTCAATCAGCGCGATGTCCAACTCCTGTAGCGCATGGCAGACATCGCTCGTGTTGCCATAGATGGTGCGGATCTCGATATCGGGATGGGCGCGGTGAAAGTGCGCGACCAGATACGGCAGCAGATAGCTGGCTGGCGTCGTGCTGGCCCCGATGCGCAATGTGCCACGCTCCAAACCCCGCAACGCGTCGCGCAGCGCATGCGCCTGTTGCCACGTATCGCGCAGCCGCGCGGCATGGACGGCCAGTTGCCGGCCGGCATCCGTGAGCCGCACGCCGCGGCCGTTGCGCACGTACAACGACTCGCCAAATTCCTCTTGCAGCAGCCGCAGCTGACCGGACACCGCGGGTTGCGACAAATGCACCGCTTCGGCCGCCCGGCTGATGTTCTGATGTTCCGCGACGGCGGCAAAGGTCAAAAGTTGATCAGGGGTCATGCATTCAAACCATCAGTTAAGCCGATAGTTTACATTTCAAATGACGATTTTTCATAACGATATATCCAATTTAGGATGGGACTGTCGAGGTCACCTGTCACTTGAACGCCATGTCCATCCTCATTTCCAAGTCATCCTCGCTGTCGCCGGGCACGCCCGCGGGCGCGGGCGCGGCATCACGCCGCGGGCTGCTCAACGGCGTGCTGTTCGTCGCGCTGTTTGCCTTTGCAGTCACACAATTGGCCGCGTGGCCGCCCATCGCCAGACTCGGCATGAGTCCGCTGATCGTGGGCATTGCGTGCGGTGCGGTGTACGGTAACGCATTGCGCGTCGCCATGCCGGACAGTTGGGCCGCCGGCGTGAACTTCTCCGCGCGCAAACTGCTGCGCATCGCGGTCGCATTTTTTGGGCTACGCGTCAGTCTGCAGGAAATCGCGCAAGTCGGACTAACCGGGCTGGCGATGTCCGTCGTGGTCGTCGCTGCGACGCTGGCTATTGGCTGGTGGGTCGGAACCCGATGGCTGAAGCTAGACCGGGACACCGCGCTGCTCACAGCCGCGGGCAGCGCGATCTGCGGCGCGGCAGCCGTCGTCGCGTTCGAGTCCACGTTGCAATCCAAGCCACACAAGAGTGCGATGGCGGTCGGCACGGTGGTGCTGTTCGGCACGCTGTCGATGTTCGTCTATCCACTGATGGCCAATGCCGGATGGCTTCATTTGGACGCGACCGGGCTCGGTCTGTACTTCGGCGGCACCATCCACGAGGTAGCGCAGGTGGTCGGCGCCGCCAGCGCGATCAACGCGCAAACGGTACACGTGGCGACGATCGTCAAGATGACCCGTGTAATGCTGCTGGTGCCGGCGATTTTCGTGGTCGCCGGCTTCATCGCCCGGGCCGCGCGCAATGCGCAACCGGCCGGCAGTAGCACACGGCGCGGCAAGTTGCCCGTGCCGTGGTTCGCGCTCGGCTTTCTCGTGCTGGTGCTGGTGAACTCGCTGCACGTGATCCCGTCGCACGTGTCCTACATCCTCAATAGCCTAGACACCTTCGCGCTGACAATGGCGATGACCGCGCTCGGAATCGAAACCCGGGTCGCGCAGATTCGCGAGGCCGGGCCGCGTGCGCTGATCGCCGGCGCGCTGCTGCAGCTCTGGCTGATCGCCGGGGGTTACGCGCTGACGCTCGGCGTCGAGCGCTGGCTCGGCTAGCGCAGCGATACGGCAGTCAATGGTATCGTAACGACAGGCGCGGCCCGACTTGCGGCGCCGCGCGGGTACAGCGGCCGTTGCACGCCGGGTCACCGGCTGCCGACGGCCGCTGTCCGTCGGCACACTGTCCCAGCACTGTGATTATGAGCTACGAACTGTACTACTGGCCGGGCTTGCAGGGCCGCGGTGAATTCGTCCGCCTAGCGCTCGAAGAGGCGGGTGCGGATTATCTCGACGTCGCGCGCCTGCCGCCGTCCGGTCGCCGCGAGGACGCCAATCCGCAGGGCACGGAGCACGGCATCGGCGCGATGATGTCGATCCTGCAAAGCCAAACCGAGCCCTACCTCCCATTCGCTCCCCCCTTCCTGCGCGACGGCACGACGCTCGTCGCGCAGACCGCTAACATCCTGTTGTACCTAGGGCCCCGGCTCGGCCTGGCGCCCGCCGATGAAGCGCTACGCCACTGGGTCCACGGGCTACAGCTGACGATTGCCGACATGGTGACCGAGGCACACGACACGCACCACCCGATCGCCAGCGCGCTGTATTTCGAGCAGCAGCGCGACGCCGCCCGGCAGCGCGCCGCCGATTTCATCGCCAACCGAATACCGAAGTTCATGCATTATTTCGAGCGTGTGCTCGAGCAGAATCCCGCGGGATGCACGCACTTGGTTGGCGCGACATTGAGCTACGCAGACCTGTCGATGTTCCAACTCATCGATGGACTGCACTACGCGTTTCCGCGTGCCACCGCTCGCTTCGCGACACAGTATCCGAAGCTCACGGCGCTACATGAAGCGGTGCGCACGCGGCCGCGCATCGCCGCGTACCTGGCGTCGCCTCGCCGCGTCCCGCACAACGAGTCGTGCGTGTTCCGGCACTACGCGGAATTGGACACGCGTTGACCCATCGTCACCGCGCCGTACTGGCCTTCTTGCTCAGGCTGCGCACCCGTGCGCAACGCCTGTTCAAGCTGTCCGACAAGCATACGATGCTGCTGTGGGCTACCCTCGCCGGCTTGGTCGGCGCAGCCGCGACCCTCGTGTTCCGCCTCGGCATCGACTGGCTGGAATCGCTCATCGACCCCAATGCGAGCGGATTGGTGCAGATCGCGCGCGACTTGCCGTGGTACGCGCGGCTCGCGCTGCCCAGCGCTGGAGGCGCCGTGGCCGGCATGCTACTGCTGGCGGCCCGGCGCAACGACGATGGCAAGGGCCATGCCGACTATATGGAAGCGATGACCATCGGCGAAGGGGTGGTACCCGTGCGACAAAGCCTGTGGCGCAGCGGCTCGTCGCTGGTCACGATCGCCTCCGGTGGCTCGATCGGCCGCGAGGGCTCGATGGTGCAGCTTGCCGCGCTCAGCGCGTCGCTGCTCGGCCGCCTCGTGCATGTCGACCCCGAACGTCTGCGCTTGCTGGTAGCGTGCGGCGCCGCGGCCGGCATCACGTCCGCGTACAGCGCTCCGATCGCCGGCGCGCTGTTCGTCACCGAAATCGTGCTGGGCTCGATCGCGATGGAGAGCTTCGGGCCGATCATCGTGTCATCCGTGGTCGCCAATGTCACGATGCGCGCATTGTCCGGCTACCAAGCGCCCTACGAGATGCCGCCCTTTCCGGCCATCTCCGGCCTCGAAGTGCTGTGGTTCGTCGGGCTCGGCATCCTGTGCGGGATGCTCGCGCCGGCGTTCCTGCTTTTGCTGAGCGCATCGCGCCGGCTGTTCGGCCGATGGGTAGCGCCCTTGCCCCGGCGGCTCGCGCTGGGCGGCGCGTTAGTGGGCGCCTTGTCGATCCAGGCACCGCAAGTGTGGGGCAATGGCTATAGCGTGGTGAACGCCATCCTGCACCAGCCGTGGACCTGGCAAGCGCTCGTCGCGGTGCTGGTGCTCAAGGTGGCGGCGACCTGCGCGACAGCCGGCTCAGGCGCGGTCGGCGGTATTTTCACGCCAACGCTGTTCGTCGGCGCGGCGCTTGGTGCGATTTACGGACTCGCGGCCCATGCGCACTTGCCGCTCGCCACGTCGGCGCCACTCGCGTATGCGATCGTCGGGATGGGCGCTTTCCTCGCGGCAGCGACCCATGCGCCATTGATGGCGATCCTGATGATCTTCGAGATGACGCTCAGCTACCAGGTCGTGCTGCCGTTGATGCTGGCCAGCGTGATCGCCTATTTCATCGCGCGGGCCCTGGCCGAGACCTCAATGTACGAGGTCACGCTGCGGCGCAACCGCGAACGTCGTGAACGGCTGCGCCTGAAGGCCACGCAGATGCGCGAACTGGTGCGCCCGGCCGACACTGTCCTTGGCCTGGACGCGAGCGTGGCGGACATGACGCGTGTCTTTCTCGAGTATCCGGTCAAGTACATCTATATCGTCGACGCCGCCGGCTGGTTCCAGGGCGTGGTCGCGTTAAAGGACATCACCTCCGACCTGCTCGACAAGCACGGTCCGCGCGAGCGCCGCGCGCGCGACTACCTGCGCCGAGATTTCGCCGCGCTGACACCGGACATGCCGCTTGCCGCCGCGTTGCAGCACTTTCTCGCTTTCCAAGGCGAGCGGCTGCCTGTCGTCGCATCGACGCAGGCGCCTAAATTGCTAGGCGTAGTCTACAAAACCGCGCTGCTGCAGGCATACTTCCAGATGAATGCCAGCGACTGAACCACGCCATGTGCGGCGCGCCGCCGCGATGGCAAAGCGCAACGGATTCACTACAATGGATTCGGAGGGTGCAACATGTCCGAACAATCGACTCCTGCACTGCGGCGCGACCAGGCCGGCTGGATCTTCGTGCATATCGAGGGCGCGCCGTACGAGCGCGGCCTGCAGCACGGCCAATTACTCGCCCGCGAGATCAGCAGCGCGATCCGCACCGCGCAATACCTGGCCAAGTGGGACACTGGCGAGGAGTTCGACACCTTTGTGAACGCTGCAATCGATCAGTTCACCGACCGTGTCGATGACGAGTTCACCGCCGAGATGCGCGGCATTGCCGATGGCGCGCAGCTGCCCTACGAACTGGTGCTCGCCTGGAACGGCTACATGGACCTGCTGCAAAGCTGGTGGCCCACGCATGTCAGCCAAACACGGCCACAGCTTGCCGGCAAGCCATGGCGCGGGCGCCTCGGCCATCACTGCAGTGCGTTCATTGCAACCGGCAGCGCCACGCGCGATGGTCGCATCGTGATGGCGCACAACTCGTGGGACCGCTATGCGGTTGGCGATGCGTTCAACGTGATCTTCGATATCGTGCCCGAGCAGGGCAACCGGATCCTAATGCAGGGGCTGCCCGGCTGCATCTCCAGCCTGACGGACTTCTGGATCACGTCGGCGGGCCTAATGGTGACCGAGACGACGATCTCCAATTTTGTCGGCTACAACACCTCCGGCTCGCCGGAGTTCTACCGCTCGCGCAAGGCGACGCAGTACGCGGATAGCATCGGCTCGTGGTGCGAGCGCTTCGCGACCGACAACAACGGCGGCTACGCGAACAGCTGGCTGCTTGGCGACACCAAAACCGGCGAAATCGCGCGCTATGAACTCGGGCTGCATTATTCCGGGTTCGAGGTCACCAAGGATGGCTTTTACAGCGGCTTCAACACGGCCAATGACTTGAAGATCCGCAACCAGGAATGCGTCAGCGAGGGGGACGACTACAACGACGTGCGGCGCAATGGTGCGCGCCGGCTGCGCTGGATGCAACTGATGGAAAAGCACCACGGCCGGATCGATGTTGAACTGGCCAAAGAAATCATCGCCGACCATTACGATGTGTACCTCGACCGCGATGATCATCCGAGTTCGCGCACCCTCTGCGGCCATCTGGAACTGGACGACGCACGCTTTGGCGGCGCCACTCAGGGTCCGTTCAATCCGTGGGGGGCCAACGACGGCAAGGTGGTCGACAGCGACATGGCGGTGCGGCTCGAATTGTGGGCCCGCTGGGGTCACCCATGCGGCCGGCCGTTCGACGCACAAGCGTTTATGTGCCGCCATCCACAGTGGAATTGGCTCAACGGTTACATGCGCGATCGCGCGTCCCAGCCGTGGACGCTGTTCGATGCGGTCCGTTGACCGCATGCCGGCGCGCAGCGCGGCGCGTGCCCTCGAGGAACACGGGCACGCAGGTTGCATGAGCATCGCCATTGCGCTTCAGTGGAGGCCCGACGCCATGAATCTGTCCGTGTCACATCCGATGGCGGCACTGGCCGCGGCCATTGTCAGCACGCCGTTCGTCGCCATCGTGCCGTGCGACAGCGGTGTGCCCAACGCTGTCGCCAAGCTCGCGCGGCATGTCAAGATCCGAACATGAGCGGCACGGTATCGCCAATGCGCCTACCCCCTGTTGCCTCATCTGGAGACCTAACGAATGAGCACCACCGACCCAATCGACCAACAAATCAGCCAGACGCTGCGCAACGTGCGCTACCCGGCCACGCGGGATACGCTGGTGGCTGCTGCCTGCTCGGCGGGTGCCAGCAACGACGTATTGCTCGCGCTGCAGGCGCTGCCCGAGCGTGACTACCCGGATCCGCAGTCGGTCGCGCGCTGGATCGGCAGTGCCGCGGGCCCCGGCCTATCCGCCTAGCGTGTATGCGCGCGGCGACGCACTCAGCGGGGCCCTGCCGCCCGATGACCGAACACCGCCGCGCTGAAGAACGCCGCCAGCACCTTCTCTGTCATTTCGTCGGTCACGTGCGGATCCGACGCGTGGAAGAGCTGGATGCCGTCGCACAGCGCCACCAGGCCAAGACAGTGCATTAAAATGCGACCCAGTATCTAGCGGGCAGATGCGGCGCCACGCGCATCACAGGCGTGTCCGGGCGACGCATCGGCTCATTGCGTCCGTCGCCCCTCGCCGGAGTTGCTGTGAAAGCTCTTGTCTTGCCTTCCGCCTCACGTCGTCGCCCGCGCCTGGCGCCGTACTCGTCGTACTGCACCGCGATCGCCAGCGTGCTGAGCGCGCTCGTGTTGCTTAACGCGTGCCGCGACCGTGCTGCACCGGCCGCGCCCGCTCGACCAGTCGTGGCGGCTACCGTGCACAGTGCCACAGCCGGCGCCATGGCCGCGACAACCGTTCCCGGCGAGGTGGCCGCACGATTCTCGACGCCGCTGTCGTTTCGCGTCGGCGGCAAACTGATCGAGCGCCGGGTCCACCTGGGCGACGCCGTGCGCGCCGGTCAGATCGTCGCGCAACTCGATCCCGCCGATGCGCGCAAGAACGCCGCGAGCGCCGCCGCACAGTTGCGCGCGGCCGAACACCGGCTGCTGTTCACCCGGCAGCAGCTCGAGCGCGACCGCGCGCAAGCGCAGTCAAACCTGATTAGCAAGCTGCAACTGGAGCAAACCGAGGACAACCATGCCGCGGCCCTCGCGCAGCGCGATGTCGCCGCTCAGCAAGCCGCGCTGGCGAAGGATCAACTCGGCTACACCACGCTCGTCGCTGACCACGAGGGGGTAATCACGCAGGAACTAGCCGACACTGGACAGAACCTGTCGGCCGGACAAGCAGTCTACCAACTCGCGTGGTCTGGCGCGCGGGACGTGATCTGCGACCTGCCGGAGCGCACCCTGGCCTTCATCGGTCTCGGCGCGAAGGCCAGCGTCACGCTTGCCGCGTTGCCTGGCCAGGCGTTCACCGCGACGCTGCGCGAGTTGGCGCCGTGCGCCGATCCGGCCAGCCGGACCTATCGCGCCAAGCTCACGCTCGAGTTGCCTCACGGCAGCGCCGACACGGTGCGCCTGGGCATGACTGCCCGCGTGGCCTTTCAGCCGGACGCCACGCGCGCGGCGCTCAACCATGACATCGTCCTGCCCGCCACCGCACTGTTTCATCAAAACGAACACCCGGCGGTATGGGTGATTCGTGCCAATGCCGCGTCGCGCGACGCCGGCCAGCCGCGCGATGCGCACAAACAAGACGTGGGCACGCTGGAACTGCGCCCGGTCACGGTGTCGCACTACACGGAGCGCAGCGTAGTGGTCAGCGCCGGCCTGACCGACGGCGAGCGCGTCGTGCTACGCGGCGTGCACACGGTCAGCGCGGGTGAGCAGGTCAAGCCCGTTGCGCCGCTGCATCCGGAGGATTTCGCACTATGACCGGCGCTCCATACAAACCGCCTGGTCATTCACATGACGAAGGACGCTTCAATTTGTCCGCCTGGACACTGCGACACCAGGCATTGGTGGTCTTCCTGTTGGTGCTGGTGACGCTTGCCGGCATCCTGTCGTACCGGAATCTATCGCAATCGGAAGATCCGCCCTTCACCTTCAAAGTGATGGTGATCCAGACACGGTGGCCCGGCGCCGATGCCCAGCAAGTCCAGCAGCAAATCACCGACCGGCTCGCCCGCAAGCTGCAGGAAACCCCAAAGATCGACTTCCTGCGCAGCTACTCGCGCCCTGGTGAGTCGCTGCTGTTCTTCACGATCAAGGATTCGGCCCCAGCCTCGACCGTGCCAGACACGTGGTACCAGGTCCGCAAGAAGATCAGCGACATCGCCCCTACCTTGCCGCCCGGCGTGCAGGGACCCTTTTTCAACGACGAGTTCGGCGACGTCTACACGAACATCTATGCGCTGGAGGGCGACGGATTTTCTGCCGCGCAGCTGCACGACTATGCGGACCAGTTGCGCGGCGAGTTGCTGCGCGTGCCCGGCGTCGCAAAAGTCGATTATTTCGGCGATCCGAACCAGCGCATCTATATTGAAATTTCGAACGCACAGTTGTCCCGGCTCGGCATCAGCCCCCAACAACTCGCCCATGCGATCGACACGCAAAACGCCGTCGCTGCGGCCGGCGTGCTGACCACCGCCGATGACCGCGTGTTCGTGCGGCCGAGTGGCCAATACAATCATGTCGACGCGCTCGCCGATACGCTGGTGCGCATCAACAACCGTTCGTTCCGGCTGGGGGACATCGCCACGATCCGCCGCGGCTACGATGATCCGCCGGTCACGCAGATGCGCTTCAACGGCCGCCCAGTGCTCGGCATCGGCGTGACGATGCAGCCAGACGGCGACGTGATCAAGCTCGGCAAGGCGCTGGACGCGCGCGTCCAGCAGTTGCGCACGCAGTTGCCTGCCGGGCTAGCGCTGACCGAGGTCTCCAGCATGCCGCACGCCGTGTCGCATTCGGTGGACGACTTTATGGAGGCCGTCGCCGAGGCGGTCGGCATCGTGCTGGTGGTCAGCCTCGTATCGCTCGGGCTGCGCACCGGGATGGTCGTGGTCATCTCGATCCCGATCGTGCTGGCCGTGACCGCGCTGGTGATGGGCGTGTTCAATATCGGGCTACATAAGGTGTCGCTGGGCACGCTGGTGCTCGCCCTCGGCCTGCTGGTCGATGATGCGATCATTGCGGTCGAGATGATGGCAGTCAAGCTCGAACAAGGCTGGAGCCGCGCGAAAGCGGCTGCATTCGCGTACACCAGCACCGCGTTTCCCATGCTCACCGGTACGCTGGTAACCGTATCCGGTTTTCTGCCGATCGCGTTGGCCAAGTCGGCCACCGGCGAATACACCCGGTCGATCTTTGAGGTTTCCGCGATCGCGTTGCTGTTATCGTGGCTCGCCGCGGTGATCGTGATCCCGCTGCTCGGCTATCACCTGCTGCCCGAGCGCAAGCGGCCTGCTGTTCCCGAAGCACGGAGGCACGCAGACGAACGCGAACAGAAGCAAGTATACGGACACAAGCAACGGAATGGGCACGAACAAGAACAAGAACAAGAACAAGAACAAGAACAAGAACACGAGCATGATATCTACGACACGCGCTTTTATGCACGCCTGCGCGTATGGATTACCTGGTGCGTCAAGCGCCGCTTCACCGTGCTAGTCGTGACGCTCGTGCTTTTCGTGGTCGCGCTCGGCGGCTTCGGTTTGGTCGCGCAGCAGTTCTTCCCGAGTTCGGAGCGGCCAGAGCTGTTGATCGACGTGCGGCTGACCGAAAGCGCATCATTCGACGCGACGTTGCGGGAAACGCAGCGCATTGAGGCGCTGCTCAAAGGGCGGCCGGAGATCGATCATGCGGTCAGCTTCGTGGGCAGCGGCGCGCCGCGCTTCTACCTGCCGCTAGACCAGCAACTACAACTGCCCAACTTCGCGCAGTTCGTCGTCACCGCAAAGTCCGTGAAGGACCGTGACGCGCTCGCGCGCTTCCTTGACGACAAACTCACGACCGACTTCAGTGGCGTTCGCACGCGGCTGTCCCGACTGGAGAATGGCCCACCCATCGGCTATCCGGTGCAATTCCGCGTCAGCGGCGACGACATCGCGACGGTACGCTCAATCGCCACACAAGTCGCCTCGGTGATGCAGGACGACGCTCGCACGCGCAACGTTCAATTCGACTGGGACGAGCCCGGGCAGCGCTCGGTGCATTGGGTGGTCGATCAGGCCAAGGCTCGCGAGTTGGGCGTATCGTCGCAGGATATTGCCAGCTTCCTGCAGATGTCGCTGTCCGGCTACACGGTCACGCAATACCGCGAGCGTGACAAGCTGATCGGGGTAGATTTGCGCGCGCCCCGCAACGAGCGTGTTGACCCGTCGGCGCTCGCGTCGCTGGCGATGCCCACGCCGTCCGGGCCTGTGCCGCTCGGCACGCTCGGGCAACTGTCGTATGGGCTCGAATACGCGGTGATCTGGGAGCGCGATCGGCAACCAACGATCACGGTGCAGTCCGATGTGCGCGGCGGCGCCCAGGGCATCGACGTCACAAAGTCGATCGACAAGGCATTGGCGGGGCTGCGTGCGAAGCTGCCGATAGGCTATCGCATCGAGGTCGGCGGCTCGGTAGAGGAAAACGCGAAGGCGCAAGCATCGATCAATGCGCAACTGCCGCTGATGGTCATCGCCGTACTGACCTTGCTGATGATCCAGTTGCAAAGCTTCTCTCGCGTGATGATGGTGGTGTTGACCGCACCGCTCGGGCTAATCGGCGTAGTCGCCGCACTGCTCGCGTTCGGCCAGCCGTTTGGCTTCGTCGCATTGCTCGGCGTGATCGCGATGTTCGGCATCATCATGCGTAACTCCGTGATCCTGGTCGATCAAATCGAGCAGGATATCGCGGCCGGACATGGCCGCCTTGCCGCCATCGTCGGCGCGACGGTACGCCGTTTCAGGCCCATCACACTGACTGCCGCCGCTGCGGTGCTGGCACTGATCCCGCTACTGCGCAGCAATTTCTTCGGCCCGATGGCGACTGCGCTGATGGGCGGTATCACCAGCGCCACCATATTGACGCTGTTCTACCTGCCCGCGCTGTACGCCACGTGGTTCCGTGTGCGTAACGACGAAACCCAGCCGCCGCAGGAGGCACGATGATGCGTCGTTTTCCAAGAGTGTTGTTGTCACCCATGTCAACGCCGGAGCCCGTGTCGAGCTTGTTCTTCATGTCGAGGCGGTGGCCTGGCTTACGCGCATCACCCACCTGCAGGATCCATCCGTACCGCGTCGTCAATAGGCGAGCGGCGCTCGCCACGACAGCCTGCGTCGCCGCGGCATGCGCCACGCTGCTCGGCGGGTGCGCTTTCGCGCCGAGCGAACGGCCCGCGCCGCCTGCGCCGCCCCACTATGCCGCACAGCCCGGTGCGGCGCAGAGCGTAACAGCGGCAGGCGTAGCGCAGCGCTTCGCGCTCGGCGCGCGTGCAGTGCCGCGCTGGTGGATGCTGTACCAGTCCGACACCCTCAACGCGTGGGTCGATGAAGGGCTGCGCAACAACGCCACGCTGGCGGCAGCAGAAAAAACCCTCGCTGCCGCGCGTGAACAGCTGCATGCGCAGATCGGCGAATCCATGCTGCCGTCAATCGACGCTGGGGGGCAGGTGCAGCGCCAACGGGCGCTGGGCATGCCCACCCAGGGGCCGCCGACATTGCGCTACAACACCTTTGTCGGACAAATTCGCGCAAACTACACGATCGACCTGTTTGGCGCAGCGCGGCTGGCCAACCAGGCAGTGTCTCGGCGGGTCGATGTCCAGTCGTACCAGTTCGACGCCGCGCGTCGCACGCTCGCGGCCAACATCGTCAGCGCCGCGCTAGCCGCGGCGTCGCTGCACGAACAATGGGATGCCCAAGCGCGCATCGCCGCATTGGCGGCGGCCGAAGCCGACGACACGGACAAGCGCGTCGCACTGGGCGCCGCCTCGCAGATCGATACGCTCAATGCACGTCAAAGCGCGCAGGCGGCCGCGGCCGCGGTGCCGCCACTGCGCGCGCAATGGCTAGCGGCGCGGCATGCCCTGGCCGTGTTGATGGGCCGCACGCCGGATGCAGCGCCTGAAGACCTCGCGCTGGACCGCCTCACATTGCCGGACACCGTGCCCGTATCACTGCCATCGACGCTGCTACACGAGCGTCCAGACGTGCTCGCCGCCGACGCGGCGGTGCAGGCGGCAGCGGCCGAGGTCGGCGTCGCAACTGCACAGATGTTTCCGAGCGTGACCTTGTCGGCATCGTGGGGCCAAGGCGGCTTGAGCTGGCCGTTGGCGACCCGTGCCGCCGGCCGTCTGTGGAACCTCGGCGCGGGTCTAACTCAGCCGCTGTTCCATGGCGGTGCCCTGCGCGCGCAGCGCAGGGCCGCACTCCACGCCTATGATGCGGCGCTCGACCAGTACCGGCAAACCGTGCTGAACGCATTCCGCGACGTGGCTGATACGCTTGTCGCCCTGGAGCAGGATGCCCGCACGCAGGCAGCCGCGCTTGCCGCGCAGCAGGCGGCCGAACAAGCCACGCAAGCGGCAAGACAACGCTATGAGTCGGGTGCATTACCGATATCGGCGGTGCGCGCCAGCGAACAGCAAACGCAGTCCGCACGTATCCATGCGGTACGCGCGCGCGCCGCGAGACTGGCAAATACCGCATCGTTGTTCCAGGCCATGGGCTCGCCCGCCGTCGACACATCGGCGCAACGCTAGCGCCGCTCGCCGTGCGCAGACGTCAGGCTGTTCGAGCGACATGCGGATTGCCCTCGCTGCCATGCCATGCCTTATTGGCGCACCGCCATATCACCCACGCGGCGCAGGTAGCAGCTGGCATACGCCGTGCTACGACCATACGAGACTGAACGCGACGACGCGCCACCAGCGTTGTCCACCTTGCCGGGAGAAAGCCATGAGCGACCACGTGTATAAACAGATCGAATTGACCGGATCGTCGACGCAATCCATCCAGCACGCCATCGAAAACGCAATCGAGAAGGCGTCACGGACCTTGCGCAACCTGCATTGGTTTGAGGTCACCGACACGCGCGGCCATATCGAGAGCGGCAAGGTCATTCACTGGCAGGTCAGCCTCAAAGTCGGGCTGCGGATCGAGGACTGATCCACCGCTGCCGAACCGACGTGGTGCCGCTCACGCCGCCTGCCGCGGCCCCGTCGCATCCAGTGCGACGACGCGGTACCCATGCCCGTATAGCGGCTGAATCGCCCATCCGTTCTCGCCGTTGAGCGCGAGCTTCTTGCGCAGTTTGTAAATGTGCTGGTCCAGCGCGCCATCGACGCGTTTGTCAGAACCGGCCCATACCGTGCGCGCGATATGTTCACGGCTAACGTATTCGCCTTCGTTCGAGAACAGTATCCATGCGACTTCGAATTCGCGCGGCGTAAGCCGCACCTGTCTGTCCTGCAGCGATACGGTGCATGCGCCCCGATCCAGCCGGTACTCGCCACGCTGCAATACAGGCTCCAGACCGTCGCGCGCGCGCGCGTCGCGGCGATGACGCAGTATCGCGAGTTGCAGCCGGATCATTAAATCGCGCGCGTTGACCGGCGCCAACACGACGTCGTCGGCGCCCGACTCGAACACCGCCGTGCTGTCCGCCACGTCGCCTGCCACGCCAATCAGGATCACCGGCATCAGCAGCGCGCGATAGCAAAGCCGGCGCGCCAAGATGGGTTGCAATGGATCGACGCCTGCCGTCGCGTCGAGCAGCACCGCACTGAATGCATGGCGAGATACCGCACGGACCAGCGAGATGTCGTCGTCGAATTGGCGGCAGGCGATCCCATATTCCTGCAGCACAGCCCTCACACGCGCATGAAGCCCCACGTCCTGGACCAGCACTGCGACGGTCAAGCCCGCGGCACCCTCATCCAACAGGCACGTGGCGTTGGCCGGGACGCCCCGTTGCCCCGCGCGCGGTGACTGGAGCAGGTCACTATTTCGATCGGTGACACAAAACATAGTAGTCCATAAGGTGTTGACGTCTACCCACGTCGCACTGAACCACATCGACCCATTGCTGCGGGCAACGACTTACGCTAACATTTCATTATTCTTTCAACTTATTTCATTTATCTGACGGCGAAGCAACGATCGCTGTCCGATTCAGACTGCTAAAAGCAACGACCATGCCATTGGCGTCGAGCTGTCGTAAAAAACGAACTCTTGCAAACGTTTACGAGTTTCGGCATGCTCACATGCAAACGATGGCTTGAGACAGTTTTGACCCATGCAGCACCGCCGGCCGAGTGCCGGATGCACGCGCTTCGGACCGCCAGCCGCGATTGACGGGGCCGGCAAGGCGATTCATGGGCCTGGCACACAGTATCTCACGCATCGATACACTGATACATTCGCAAATGAAAGACGGGTGGCGGGATATGGGCCTCGAATGCCTGCGGGATACGAAGGAACAATCAGGCGCATGACGGCCGAAGGGTGGTGACTTCATGGCAAGGGATCCGAAAACCGCCCACGTAGACCGTGTGATCGATGCGGTCCGCAATGGCACGAGTGATTCTCCGGATACCAGCCCGCGGCTGCTGTCGTCGTGGCACAGGTCACTGCAACTGTATGGCATCGACCCGACATCGCCGGTATCGCCGCGGATCCTGACGGCGTACGAACTCAAGCAGATCCAGCAACAGGAAGAGGATTTCCTGCTCGCCTCCGGTCAATACCTATCACGCCTGCATGACACGCTGCGCAGCGCGGGCTACTGCGTGCTGCTGGCCAACGCGCAAGGCGTGACGGTGGACTACCGAGTCGATCCGCATTTACGCCGTCAGTACAAAGAGGTGGGACTGTACATTGGGTCCTGCTGGTCCGAGCGCGAGCAAGGCACTTGCGGCATCGGCAGCGCGCTCGCCGAATGCACGCCGATGACCGTGCATAAGGTCGAACATTTCCGTTCGCTGTTCACGACCCTCACGTGCACCGCCGCGCCGATTCTCGCGCCGGACGGCAAGCTGATCGGCGTTGTGGATGCGTCCGCGCTGCAGTCGCCCGATAGCGCGGACAGCCAGAGCATCGTTCATCAACTGGTACGGCATACCGCGCAGTTGATCGAGGATGGGTACTTCGTGAAGCAGACGGCGCAGTACTGGCTGTTGTTCGGTCACGGCAACCCGCACTTCGTCGAGGTGAATCCGGAAGTGCTGATTGCGTTCGATGAGCGTGGCGCCATTGTCGCGGCAAACCGCGAGGCCAAGCAGCGGTTTCCGATACTCGCGTCGGGCGCGCCCGCGCACCTGTCGATGCTGTTCGACGTGCGTGACGCGGACCTGTTTTCCATCGACGGGCTGCAACGAATGACTGCGCTGCGCTCGCATGCCACGAGCGATATGCTGTACGCGCGGATACGCGCGCCACAGGCAGGCATGTCGCCGTGGCAACCGTCGCCGCTAACCTTACCGGCCTCCCCTCGCGCGGCCGACGATACATCGGTGCGCTCGGCGCCGCCGTCGATGCGCGTATTTCTCGACAGCCGTGACCCGGTGATCGCGCGCAATGCGCGCATCGCATTACGTCTGTCGGGCGAACATCTACCCATCCTGATCCTGGGCGAAACAGGCGCCGGCAAGGAAATGTTCGCTAAAGCCATCCATGCGTCCGGCGAACGAAGCAAACAGCCCTTCATTGCGGTGAACTGCGGCGCCATTCCGGAATCGCTGATCGAGAGCGAGTTGTTCGGCTACGCGCCTGGCGCGTTCACCGGCGCGCGCTCGAAAGGCGCGCGCGGGCGCATCGCGCAAGCCGACGGCGGCACGCTGTTCCTCGATGAAATCGGCGACATGCCGATCGATCTGCAAACGCGGTTGCTACGCGTGCTCGCCGAAGGCGAGGTGTTGCCGTTGGGTGCCGATACGCCAGTGCAGGTCGACCTGAGCGTGATTTGCGCGACCCACCGCGACTTGGACGCGATGGTCGCTTCCGGGCAGTTCCGCGAGGATTTGTATTATCGGCTCAGCGGCGTCGTGCTGACGATGCCGGCGTTACGCGATCGAGCCGATATCGAAGATGTGATCGTCGCCGTATTTCAGGACGAGGCGCGGCGTGTGCCCCGCGCGCTCACGCTCGACAGCACGCTGCTCGCACGGCTGGCGCGCCACCCGTGGCCGGGCAACGTCCGGCAACTGCGCAACGTGCTGCGCTACGCGTGCCTGCTTTGCGATACGCAGCTGATCACGGCAGCGCACTTGCCGGCTGATGTCCGCACGCAGCTCGATACTCTGGCGCAATCACCGCATTCGCATCCACATCCGCCGCACGCAAGCGTAGCATGGCACGCTACGAATGGCGATGCAACGGGCGAGCGGTTCGGCAACACGCATGCCTACGATATGCTGGCCATCGAGCGGTCCAGGATCCTGGACGCACTGGCTGAGCATCGCTGGCATGCCACGCGCGCCGCGCGTGCATTGGGCATGTCGCGTGCCACACTGTATCGGCGACTGGCCAAGCTGGGCATCGCTCGCCCCCGCTTCGGCGAAGCCGGCTGACACAACACGCGCCTATGGTGCCGACGTGAAGCACCGCGGCGGCCTGACTTCGGCAACGCGCCGTCCACATCTTTCATCTACGCGTTGATCTGCGACAACGGCGGCGATGCCGAGCGAGCATCGCACGGGCACACCCTGGCGGTGGTCCTCCGCCAGGCGGCCGTGCGCCGCGGCGCTGCCCTCATCCGAACTGGCGTAGCACCTGTAGCAAGCGGCTCGCAGACGTATCCCAGCGATACTGCTGCGCATGAGCGCGACCCTTCTCGCGCATTGCGCGGCGCTGCTCAACGTCGCCCATCAACTCGACGATCTTCGCTGCAATGTCAGCTGCATCATGCGCGTCGCAGTAAAGTGCCGCGTCACCACACACTTCGGGCAACGACGCCTCACGCGAGGCGATTACCGGGCAGCCGCAGTACATCGCCTCGAGCGGCGGCAAGCCGAACCCTTCGTATAACGACGGAAACACGAAGCATGCCGCATTCTCGTACAACGCCTTAAGCTCACCATCGCTGACGTAACCGGCCCAGACGATGTGCTTGGCGACGCTGGCGGCGCGCGGCAACGATGAACCGAACACCTTCACGTTTTGCCCGCCGGCGATCACAAACGTGAGCCCCGGATGCTCGCGCTCGAGCAAGGCGATTGCTTCCAGCGTGCGTGCGAGATTCTTGCCCGGCGCCAGCGAACCGACGATTAGCACGAAACGGTCAAACGACAGGCTCAACCGCTGCAGCACGGCATAGTCGCTCTCGAGTCGATCAAAGTGGTCAACACCGGGCGGAATCACGGAAATGCGCTCGGGCGGCACGCCGAGCCGCGCAGCGATGCGCCCCTTCGAGAACGACGAGACCGTGATAATATGCTGCACGTTACGCTTGAGCAGCGCGAACGCGAAGCGATACCACAGGCGGAACTGGGTCGAGTAACCTTGCGGCAAGTCAAATACGGCAGCATCGTGGATCATCAAGACCTGGCGGCGCTTAAACAGCGGGCCGATGTTGCACAGGCTGAGCAGCGTGCGCGAGCCAGCGGCAAACGGCAGCGCGAGCTGCTCCCAGAGCATACCGCGCAGATACGGCACCACGTGCCGCGGCGTGGCGGCCGGCAGTTCACTGTCTATGTGGTCGCGGGGCACCAGCAGCAGCGGCGACGCAGCGAGTGTGCCGCACTGCTGCGATAACGCCGCGGTCAATTCGCGCGCCACGCGCTGTACGCCGGTGAGCCGCTGCGACGTGAACTTGCCGTTGATTGTGATGGGCGCCGGCGCGGCGCCGCCAGCGGCGGGCCGCACGCGCGGCGGCGAGACGGCCGCGAGCGGCGCGGCGCCACCATGCGAACACTTACGCTCAGGCTGCCGACGCATCGCCTTCCCGCGTATAAGCGTAGATGTACTCGTAACTGCGGCGGTCGCTGCGGCGCGCCGACATCCCGTTAAAGATCGCGCCGGCTATCTGGGCGCCGGCCCGGCCCAGGCGCTTGAGCGTTTCCTGCACTTCCAGTTCGGTCTGCGCGTTCTCCCGCATCACGAGCACCGTTGCGCCCGCGTAGCCGGCGACGATTGACGCATCGGCGACCGCCAGCACCGGCGGTGTATCGACCAACACCAAGTCATACCGTTCATTGAACTGCGTGAGTTGCTCCGCCATGCGCTCCATCGCCAACAGCTCTGACGGGTTGCCGGGACGTGCGCCGGCCGGCAGCAGCGACAGGTTGGCCACACTGGTCGGATGGATCGCCTGTTCCGGCGCCAATCCGTCGCCGAGTAGCTCGGCCAACCCCACCGTATCCGCCGCTAGTCCGAAATGCATGCCCAGCCGGCCACGGCGCAGATCCGCATCGACCAGCAATACGCGCTTGCCCGCTTGCGCGTACAGCAAAGCGAGATTGGCGGAAATAAAGCTCTTGCCGGTACTAGGCGTCGCGCCGGTCACCATCACGATCCGGTTCGTAGCACTGAGCAGTTTTGAGTTGAGCATCGTGCGAATGCCGCGCAGCGCTTCGGTCGCGACATCGTGTGGGCGCGTGGCCGCCAGCAGTCCGCCGGCGTGCGGACGCGGCTGATACCCGCCCGCTACTGCATCGGGCGACGCGACCAGCGCCGTCGCGCCGCGCGCGTCGCCATGCAGCGACGGCTCGCGTGCCCCGGGCAACACGGGCAGCGGCGGCGTGCGCGCCAGCCGCACCTGCTCGTCGCTGAACAATACCGCACCGAACACCGGCAGGCGCAGCTTGCTCTCGAGCTGCTCGGGCTCGCTGACCGATTGCGACAGATAGCGGCGTGATATCACATACAGCACGCCGAGCATCAGACCGAGCACGATCGCGGCCGAAATGATCAACGCGCGTCGCGGCTTGACCGGCGTGGAAGGTTGCACCGCGGTGTCGATCACATGCACGTTGCCTACCGTGCCGGCGCGCGACACGGACAGCTCGTGTGCCTTATTGACCATCGCTACGTAAATTTCCTCAGCCACCTTCGCATCACGCGCCAGATCGGCAGATTGCCGGTCAGCGCTTGGCAGCGAATCGAAACGCGACTCGAACTTGCCCTTGGCCGCACGCAACTGCGCCAGCTGCGCATCGACCGTCTTGACTTCAGGACTTTGCGGCGTAAACCGATCCAGCAGTTGAGTACGCTGCAGGTTCAGTGCGGCGATCTGGCGGTCGAATTCAATGCTGCCTTGCAGATAGCTCTGACTCTCGGTAGTCGCCTGCATCGAGCCGGATGCAACCCGATGCGACTGCAGTTGCGCCTCAGCTTGCTTCAGGTCGTCGCGCAGCCGCGGCAGCTCATTGTTGATGAACGCCAGCATCTTGCTCGCCTCTTCCTGCGTCTGCGTGACACGCGAGCCGATGTAATTCTGCGTCACCGCATTGGCCACCGCTGTGGCCAATGCCGGATCACCGTTCTCGTAGCTGATCTGCACGATGCCGGTTTCCTTGCCGATCTGCACGACCTTGAGCTGATTGATGAAGCGCCGTACCGCCGTCACTTCGTTCAAACGCTCGACTGTGAACGTCTCGCCGTCGCGCGCCGCCAGCCGTTCGACCAGCATCGATACCGGGCCGGCTTGCGCCAGTTGGCCCTCGACACCATTCACCAGCAGGTTGCCCCGTTCGTTCAGCAACTGATAACGCCGAGCGCCGAGCACCTTAAGCTCGAGCTTCTTGTCCTGCAACTCGCGCGGTACGTTCAGTTGGGCAATGTCCACCAGTTCGCCGCCCCATGCGTACTTAGACAGGCCAAACCACGCCCGCGACGGCTCGCCACGCGTGGCTAACGCGTCGGCGATCTTGCCCAGCACCGGAAACCGATGCGGCGTCACGAGCACGTCCAGCTTGTACTGAGCGATCACCGGTGCAAGGACCGCGCGGCTGGTGACGATCGCCATTTCGGTCTGCGTCGGCGGTTCATTCGGCGAGCTGTTGCTCTGGCTTGGCTGCTTGGTGACCAGGTCTGCCAACTCGTTTTGCTTGGGCACTTCGACCTGTACCAGCGTGTCTGCCGAATACAGCGGCGTGGCGAAGAACGCGTACGCGCTCGCCAGCGCCGTCATCACCGCCGCGATGCCGACCACAGCCCACAGGTTGTCAGTGATCACGCGAACCAGGTCTCGCGGTACGAGCCCCTCGCTTGCGCCCGACGGCGGCAAATAGCCCATGTCGATGTGTCGCGCTTCCATGTGAAATCCTCAGTTATCGCTCGTTGCCATAGATTCGAATCATGCCCAGGGTGTCTGCGTCGATCGATTGTTAGCGGTTGTGCGCCACCGACCAGACCAGATAGAACGATTCGGCCGAAGGCAGGATTTGTGCAAGCAGGCGGTTGAAGCGAGCAGCCGGTGCGGTGCCGACGTAGACCACGTCCAACGGCTTCATGTCGAACTCGGTGGCCAGCATCATGGCATCGACCTGTGTCATGTCCAGTCGGAAGATCTCCGGCTTGTTGTCGGCCGGCGCGTAGCTGGCCTTTTTAAAGCCCTCCTCCAGGCCATCCTGCCCATTGGAAATTTGCGTGAGCGGCGGATTGGGATGGCGGATCACGATGATCTGCCGTGGGTTCGCCCCGGCCGGATCAATACTGCCGGCTGCGGTCAGCGCGTCAGCCAATGTCAACTGGCCTTGGTTCATGAACACCGTCTGCGGCTTAGGTACCTCGCCCATTACAAACACGCGGTTCTGCGTCCGGTCCGGCACGTTCACGATGTCGCCGTTCTGCAACACGATGTTCTGCCGCATATCGCCCCGGTTCAGGATTCGCGTCGCATCGATCGTGATCACTTTACCGCCACGCGACACCAGCACCCGCTGCAAATCCGCGTCCGGATTACCACCGCCGGCACGATTGATCGCATCAATCACCCGCATCGGCGAGCCGGTCAGCGACAACTGCCCCGGATTTTTCACACCGCCAGTCACCTGTACTTGCTGGCTGCGATACTGGATCACGCGCACGTCAATCTGCGGGTTCTTTAGACGGCCCTTCAACCGGTTATACAACAGTCGCGAGATCTGCACCGTGCTCTGTCCCAGGACCCGCACGCGACCCAGCGACGGAAAGAAGATCGCGCCATCGGCGGCGACCCGTTGGCCCTGCGCGTCAAGCTCGCCCGGACCATTGGTGCTGAATGCGCTTTGCGGCTGCTGCTGGCCGGCCCCCAGGCTGCCCATGCCCTGCAGCGTGCCCGTGTCCGGCAGCGGAGCCGTCGCCGCATTGCCGCCTTGCGTCAGCTCCGGATGCCCCCATACGGTGATGCCCAGCACGTCGTTCACCCCGACCCGGTAGTCGCTTACCTCATCAGCCGGCATCGCGTGCAGGCTCGCTTCGCGCGCGCGCGCATCGGCCGCATCCGATTCTTTCAGCTTGAAGACGAGTTCCGGAGTGATCAGGTTCACGTCGTAGGTCGTCGTATCAGTCGGTTTGCTTAGATCGTCATGCATGCGGCTCGAGTCCAATGTCGGTCCCGGAGCCAACGCACAGCCGGACAATGCCACCGTCATGGCGACAGTCATCCACATGGGGCACTTCAACATCTTCGTTTCTCCTTTTTGCGCGGCTGGCCGGAGCAAACGCGCGACATGCGCGGCGGATGGCCTTGGGCGCAGATTTTCTTTCCACTTCGTCCAGCAGCAATGCGTCGGGCCACCGGGCCGACGCGCGGTACATCGATCGGTACGGCTCAAAATGCGTTACGGCCGACAAAACCCTTCACCAGCGTAATTAAGATAATCTTGATGTCGAACCAGAACGTCCAGTTTTGTATGTAGAACAAATCAAATTTGACTCTCGCTTCCATCTTTTCCACTTTGCGCGTCTCACCGCGGTAACCATTGACTTGAGCCCACCCGGTGATCCCCGGGCGGATGCGGTAGCGATACATGTAGCCGTCGATCAATTCCTTGTACAGGTCGTCGTGCTCGATCGCGTGCGGCCGCGGGCCAACCACCGACATTTGCCCCAGCAGTACGTTCAAAAATTGCGGCAGCTCGTCCAGCGACGTGCGGCGCAGGAACGCGCCGACTTTGGTGATGCGCGCGTCATGACGCGAAGCCTGGCGCACCACACCATGCTGCTCCTGGTGCACGCGCATCGTGCGGAATTTGAAGATCTCAAACTCCTGTCCATCAACGCCCTTGCGCTTTTGCTTGAATAGCACCGGGCCGGGAGACGAGAGCTTCACCGCGATGCCCAGCACAATGAACAGCGGCAACAAAGGCACCAGCACGGCTAAGGCGAACAACCGGTCAAACACCCGCTTGGGCCACAGTTGCGGGTCGGAAACCGGATTGGCCGCCAGGTTGATCGCCGGCATGCCTAACACCTCGGTGACCGACTGACTGAACAGCGTCATACTTCGCACGTCCGGCAAGAACCTCAGGTTGACGAAATCGTGGCGAAACTCACGCACGATGCGCTGAATCGCACGTTCATGCGACAACGGCAACGCAAGCCACATTTCATCGATCCCGCCGGCACGCACGATGCGAGCAAGTTGCGCGAAGTCCGTCAGTACCGGCACGCCGCCAATGCAAGCCGAAGGCGCCGTGCCGCTATCGTCGAACACATACACCGGCCGAAAACCCGCTTCCGACGCCGCATGCATCTGGTCGAGAACGGCGCGGCTATAGCTTTCGGTGCCGACGATGATCACCGAGCGTTGGTTCTTTCCGCTTTGCCGGACCTTGCGCAATACCACATGGATAAACAACTTGCCCGCGAGCAGCAACGCGCCGCAGGCCAACACCGCCGTACCCAGCCACAGGCGCGAGATGTCGTTGCTGCGATGCAGCGTGAAGATGAAACACAAGCCGAGCACGACCACCGCGGACCAAGCAAGTGTGACGCGTGACAACAATCGGTACAGTGTCTGCCCCCGCCACGAGCGGTAGATACCCAATGGCGGGAAGACCAGCAGCGTCAATGCACACGACAGCGCCACCAGCGAGCGCTCCGCGTCAGTCAGGTCGAATGAGCCGTTGTAGCGCAACGCATGCGCCAGCCATGCGCCCGCCGCAACGAGCAAGACGTCCGATAGCCTTGCAACGATTCCTAGCATTATGAATTTCTCCGCGCGAACGCTTAGGCGGGTTGCAGCACACGGACGTAGCCGAGCGTGCGCAGTGCACGTCCCTCGGCCGGCGCGTTCGTGCGCGAGCGCTCCAGCGCCACGACATCGGCGGCACGCGGCAACAGCCGATCAAATTCTCGGCGGATCATGCTGTAACATTCACAGGCACGCGCCTCGAGGCCCTGCCGGTCAAGCACGGTGATATGCCCTCGGCGTTGCCTGATCAAACCTGCTTCCTGCAGTTTGCCGGCCGCCTCGGTCACCCCCTCGCGACGTACCCCCAGCATGTTCGCAATCATCTGTTGGGTGACCGCCAGTTCATCCGTAGCCAAGCGGTCATGCGCAAGCAGGAGCCAACGACAGAGTTGCTCATTCACCGAATGGTGTCTGTTGCATAGCGCACTTTGAGCGATTTGCGTCATCAGCGCTTGAATGTACAACAGCATCAGTCGATGAATACCCATCGACCTTTCGAACTCCTTTCGGAATACGCTGGCAGGCACGCGGTATGCAAAACCGCTGCTGCGCACCTCGACACGGCTGGGCATCGTACCGCCGCCCGTGAGCACGGGTACCCCGACCACGCCCTCGTTGCCGATCGCCGCGACCTCGACCGTCGCGCCGTCCTCCATCAAATACAACATCGACATCACCGCCGTCGTTGGGAAATACATGTGGCGGATCGGCTCGTCGGCATCGCAAAGCAGTTGCGGGCTCTTGACGCGAACCAGCTCGAGGTGCGGCTCGAGCGATCGCCAGTCCTCCTCGCTCAAGGCGCCGAGCAAGTGGTTCACATGCAGATCCTCTCTGGGGTAGAGCATATTCGTGTTCCGGTTTGGCTATGCTGCGCAAACGCAGCGTGGTGTCCGTCGAATTTCGCTGATCACCATCCAAGGACAATTGCAACCGCTGCAATCTTTACCTTGACCTCGGATCCGCGGCCTGTTGAACGTTTTCTGTCACGTTGCCGTGTCGCCCTCTGAAGGGGACATAGCCTTGATTCAGCGAGTTGTGTGCCACTAGATCAGAAGTCCTTGATTAATAAAGATCTGCGCGTGACGGGCGCCGCCGCGACACCGCCGCGCCGCCCAAAAGCGTCGCATTTATGAACAGACTAGCTGCCGCGGGACACACCAGATGTTGCATTGCGCCATGAGCATGGCCCGGTTCAAAACGTGCGCTTTACCGCTTATCGCTTTCCTGCACGCGGGTTAAGACGCGTTCGGCATCACCAAACACCCCGTCGAGGCACCGGATCGACGCCTGAAAAGCGGCGTGATAAAACACGCAAAACTGTTTCAAATCTGAATTGCTAAGCTAGGGCCAGTCTATGTTCGCTACCCCACACTCCAATCGCAATCGATTGATTAGTCATAGTTTTTATTAATTTAGCGAAACGCATAAACTGTAACCCGCGGATCCGCGTAATAGTTACCGATAATGGTCTAGACGCCGCCATCTCGATCGTGATCCATGGCGTCGATGTAACACTATCGACATCGAATTTACAGTTTGAAACGCATGGACTGCGCGCGCGGCGGTGCATGCGCAACACCAGAGAGATTATTCGGGGAGAATATCGCTCGACGGCGTGACGTCGGAGGCGGAGGCGGAAGGAATTGCTGCATGACGGGGGGCCCCCAACCCAAGCGGCGCAGCGTACAAATCGCGCAGATGCCGCGCGACACTGACCTCCGTATCGTTGCGATAACCGTCTATGCCGCAGACCATCATCGCGTGATTGACCAGCGCCAGCGCGCTTCTCGATACGCCGGTCCTCAACATCTGCATTTCATCGACGAAGGCGCCATCGCGCGGCGGCAAGCCGTCCGGACCGCTGCTGGCCTGCTCCAGTGCACTGCCCAGATGCGCGCGCATCATCTGCAACAGCGCATTAGCTTCGGCCAGGCGCGCGGCACCAGGCATCAGCGCGTGCGCCGCCTCGCCCTGCCCTCTCGAGTAAGCCTGCGCGCGTTCCAATGCGCTGGCGGCGATGCCGACCCATACGGCGCTGTGCAGCAATTGGACAATCGCATGAAGGTTGCCTGTGCCATGGCGCGCCGTATGCAGAATCTGGCTCGACTCGCCCGTGACGACCACACAGAATTCGTCGCTGCACAATCCTCGCATGCCAAGCGCATCCCAGCTTTCGCGCCGCTCCAGCTTGTACTGTTCCTTGGACACGGCGATAAAGCCGTTTTCGCTCGCCGGCAGCAATAGAGCGTCCGCGTAAGCGCCATACGGGATCGTCGTGCCGTCGATCACCAGTGTGAATTGCCCCGCATGGTGCTGCAGCAATGCGGGCCTGGGCCCACTGGCGGTGCCCGCGGCCGGGGTCGCGTCGGCCATACCGGCAATGCCGAACAGCATTTGCTCGGCGCACAATCGCTGCAGCAATGCGCGACTGGCCTCATGCGCTTCGTGATGCAGCACGAGCCATGCGACGCTCGCCTGATGCATCGCGAACATCATCGCGCTGGATGCACAAGCGCGCGCCAGCACCTCGCAAATACCCGCAACGGTCTTGAGCGATGTTGCGGCTCCGCCCAGTGACGCCGGCACCAGCGATGACATCAAGCCTGCTTCACGCAACGCGCCCAGCGCCTCGGTGGGAAAGCGCGCGTCGCGATCCACATCGGTGGCATGTTCGGACGCGATGTACAGCAGCGGCTGCAGGTGGGCGTGTTCGGCCGAGGCCAGCCCGGACCATCGCCGTAAGCTCGTGCGGGCCACGCCGCCGGCCCTGGCCGGCATCGCCCGCGTTGGGCCTCGCGCGATCGCTACCGCTTTCTGCCGCCCGGGCGCCACCATCATGCGGCTGCCTCGTCGGACTGGAGCTGCTTGATGGCCTGGCTCAACGAAGCAACGCTCGTAAACAACTCGCGCGTGAGCCACTCGTCCGGAATTTCAACATTAAAGGCGTTCTCAATCGCCATCAGAATCTTGACGGTGGCCAGCGACGACATACCGGCATCGTACAGGCTGGCATCGTCGGACAGGGACGCGATGGGCACGTCCAGGTCGGCCCATTGGGCAAGGATTTCTCGCAGCTTGCTATTCATGGTGTCCCCAGGTACGGCCCGGCACCGCTACTCGGCGGCGGCAGAGCCTGCCTCTTAAAGATTCGTTAATAACCGAACCGATTTAATCCGTTGAGAGGCATTGCATTCAGTACGCTTGCGAACAAAGTCGCAGCGCCGCCGGCCTGGGGACCGGGGGCGCGCACGCCCGACGCGTATCAGCAGCCACAGCGCGTTAATTGCGCTGCAAGAGCCGAAGATCCTTGACGATGTCGTTCAATGCCTCGTCAAGCATCGTGCGGCGACCGCTGCCGGCAAGGTCGAAAACGCCGTGCCAGCTACGTTCGTCTGAATCGGGCAGCGTATCGGCGCCGGCATGCGGGCTGCCGGGAAGCCATGGATTGCGCCGATGCGCATGCAACGATGTGGCGTCAGCCCGCGCTGTCGTCGATGAACACGACCGGTGGGGATCGACATCGCGCGCCACCGACACGGCGCGCGACGGCCTCGGCCGGGTATTATCCTGGCCCTGGCGCGTGCGCATACCGTGCGCGAGCATCAGCCGGTACAGCGTGGCGCGGGACACGCCGAGTTCCTGCGCGGCACCGGCAAGCCGGTTCCGATGTCGCGCGAGCGCCCCTTCGATCGCGCGGCGCTCGGCGTCCTCGCGAGCGAGCGCCAGCGTCGGTGCCCGTTGCTCAAGGACATCCTCTAGCTCCAGGTCCTCGGGGGTGATCACCCGCCCCTCGGCCATCACGATCGCGCGGCGCACTCGATTGATCAACTCGCGCACGTTGCCCGGCCACGCATAACGATACATCGCGTTGAGCGCCGCCGCAGAGAAGCCGCGTATGTGCCTCGGGCTGTCGCCACGATAGCGCTCGAACATGCGCTGCGCAAGCAACTCGATGTCACGACCGCGGGCGCGCAACGGCGGCTCCTCGAGCCTGAGCACGCACAATCGATGATAGAGGTCTGAACGGAAGCGCCCCGCGCTCACCGCCGCCTCCAAGTCGACGTGCGTGGCAGAGACGATTCGCACATCCACCGAAATCGCATCGTGTCCGCCCAGGCGTTGTATCGTGCGCTCCTGCAGAAAGCGCAGCAGGCCCGCTTGGCTCTCAAGCGGAAGATCGCCAATCTCGTCTAGAAAAAGCGTACCGCCATTGGCCGCTTCGACGTAGCCGATCTTGCGCTGATTCGCGCCGGTAAACGCTCCCCGCTCGTAGCCGAACAGTTCGGATTGCAGCAGATGAGGCGGAATCGCACCGCAGTTGATTGCAACGAACGGCCCCGTTGCGCGAATCGACTGATCGTGGATCGACTTGGCCGTAAGCTCCTTGCCCGTGCCGGACTCTCCAAAAATTAACACTGGCGCGTCAGTATTGGCAACCTTGCCAATCACGCGGAACAATTGCTGCATCGCCTCGCAGGCGCCGATCATCTCACCTTGTGCACGCGGTGCGTCGTCCCCCGCGTCAAGCGTTGCCATCTGGTACGCGCGTGCGACCACATCTACCACTAATTGCGCGGGGCCCGGCATCGCCACGAAGTCAAAACAATGGCTGCGCACACATCGACGCACATGCGCCGCCGCCAATTGCGCGGCCGTAGGCGTGGCCACCCACATCATGTCCGGGCGCAGCAGCACTGGTTCGAACTGCGCGATTGCCTCATCAAAGCCGCTGCTGACATCAAAGATGCCCACGCGTGCGCCAGTGGTGTTCACCAGGCGCTCTGCCTGACGCGCCGTATCGCACGTCGCGACGCTCCATCCATGCCGGGCCAGCAACCGTTGTAGCGCACGGTCCGCTGACCGCGTCACATAGACGAGTTGCCGCCTGTGTCCGCTGTTCATTCACTCTGCCCCTTATCGATAGGATAGCGCGTGGCACCCTGTCCCGGCGAACCTGTACCTCGTTGAGCGTACAATTGCCCTGATCCCGCACACAACCCTATCTGAGTGACGGCCATGCCATCATCACGGACTGCGTACGAAAATTCAGCCCGTGACAAAAAGCGTTGCGTTGCGTCATGTCAATGCCCTCTTGGACGGGGCGACAAGCCAGGTTGGCGCACGGCCTACGGCACGCAGCGCCCCACGCTCGGACATCACCACCTCACATTGCCTATTGGCTGGCCCGAGCGGTACACGGCGCTCGCGCGTCCGATCGCTGAGACCGTCAGTCACCGATCCTGGCCTCTGCAAAGTTCTGTAAAAAGGCGCCGGTCTTACAAGCACCGCCGAAACAAAACCCATAGTAAGCGAGCACGACGTCATTATGGCGTCGAAGCGTTACGGACGCCGACGGTTTGTAAATCTTTGTATCTTCGCAGTCCCATGAAAATCCGGTATGGCATTGGCGCGTTCGTGCCGCAAAGACTCCATTTCGCGACACCTGCAATGGTCAGCTTCGTTTTTGCTATGCTTGCCCATCCATCCCGGGTTACCACTCGAAACATTTCTTTCCCCTGGCGTGTCTGATAGATCGTTTAGGCCGTCCGAATTAGGCAGCGGTTCACGGCGGGCAAGGAGAAACCGTGCGAAGCGAAGGCAACTCGCGCGAAGCAGCCCGCCTGTCAGCGTGCGTTCGCGTACAAACACTCGTGCCCCGCATCCGTAAAACCCTCGGTACGCGACGGGCGTGGCGTGCCGATAAAGAACGCCGCGATGAAAACGTTATATGACATCCTGGGGGTCACGCCTCACGCAACGCCAACCGAGTTAAAGGCGGCGTGGCGGCGTGCAGCGATGAAGTGGCATCCGGACCGCAATCGCGGGCGGGAACACTATGCGCAAGCGCAATTCCAGCGGATTAACGACGCATACGCCGCGTTGACCCACCCGTTACGCCGCGCCCAATACGATCTTGCACTGCATGCCGGCGTGCGCCGTATTGCGCCGCAGTCCCACGGCCGCCATCGACGAACATCGCGGTGGCGGTGGCGGTGGAGCAAGTGGATGCGCCTGTTTCTACGCAACGCACGCCGGGTGCCACACGCGCGTAGGGCCGCACGAGACGTGTCACGTTCGCACTGGATGGCCGGTATCGGTACCGCGATCGCCGCCGTCGTGCTGATTGCTGAGCTGAGCGTCGACGATGCGCCACTGCGCTCAAATTTCGTGCCCACGACCGGCGCTGCGGCGGCGACGTCCGAAGCCGACCCTGCGCTGGAAGAGATGCATACTGCGCTCGCACAATTGCGCGCGCTGGCGCGTACCGCGCGCGACGATACAGCCCCGGCGGGACGCGATCGTCATCCGCGCGCCAACGCTGAGGCGGCCACGCCGCCCGCCACCGCCCCGATCATGGCCAGCTCACCGTTGGTCGCCTCACGTGGCCGCGCCGCGGCAGGCTCACCACGGCACGAGCCCCGCGATCCCGCCTTGTCTGCGGCCCGTTCCATACGCGGCGGCACGGCTCAGCCTCGTACGTCGCCTGCCGGCCGCCAGCCACAACCGGCCTCGTTCGTGAGACCCGCCGCGTCGGCTCGCGCAACGCGCCGGCGCGGCCCGCCGAGGCATTCAGTTCGGCAACGAACATAAATGAGCAATTCGACAGGCAGCCTAACAGGCAATACGAGCCACGGCAGGCAACGATGGCAACGAAGATTGCCAGCTAGGCATGCCAATCATTACGGAAAGCCGGCCTTGCACTTGTGCGGCTGATGTGACGTTACACGGTGACGAAGCGTCAGGTGCTCGAGCGGCTAATCACACAAGCGTAGCCTGGCCCTGCAGAGCACATCATCCGTCATTTAGTAGTTTCGCTGACGTAATTTGTGGTCCCGGGGACCGGACTCGAACCGGCAAGCCGTGAAGCGGCGGATTTTCTTCACACCACGCCTTTCGGCGCCGCTGATCATCGCAATGACCGGCGTTCGTGCGCTGGACTATGCCTTCGCCATCGCGCGGCACCGCTCGTGTTACTGCGGTATCGCGCATTAGGCGCCCTCCGTCTAGTCTCTACACCTTCCTGCCAGGCCCAGCAGGCCCGACCGGCTTGGCTCGGCGTTGCCTCGGCTCATGCGCCAGGGGGTTCGCCGAATTTGAAGGGTTCTACATCGGCCGTTTCCGGCCGTGCACTCAAATTGTCAAGTCCGCTATGTTTACCAATTTCATCACCCCGGGAAAGGGCGGAGCGCATTCTACCATCTAGACGCGCAAGAAAAAAGTCATGCCCAACGATCCGCATCGCCGGGCATGGCTGCATTTTGATCTATTGCACAGCAGCGCCGTTGTGGCGACGCTGAAGCAATGACTGTTAACTGCATAATCAGGATGCCGCAACCACGACCACCTTGCAACATAGCAACACATCACGTATAAGACGAAGCTCAATGCTGCGCAGTCCGTGAAGAAGGCGCAAACCGCATTTGAAACGGCCAGTCTATCTTGTCCTACTAAGAATACAGCCTATGCTGGAAGCGGTTGACGCCGACAAGGCGAAGCTTGATGCGGCGTGTCCACTGCCGCCGCATACGGTCGCATCACTGCGCGAGAAGCTGATGCTGGAATGGACGTACCACTCGAACGCAATCGAAGGCAACACGCTAACATTGCGTGAGACGAAGGTGGTACTGGAAGGCATTACGGTGGGGGGCAAGTCGCTGCGCGAGCACTTCGAGGCCACGAACCATCGCGACGCTATTCTCTACGTCGAAGAGATCGTCGCGAAGAACGAGACGCTGTCTGAATGGCAGATTCGCAACCTTCACAGCCTAGTGCTGAAAGGGATCGATGGCAAAGAAGCCGGCCAATATCACCATGAGAACGTGGTGATCGCAGGCGCTAGTACAACGCCGCCGGACTTCCTGCATCTGCCGGCTGAAATGGCTGCGCTAATTGATTGGCACACGCAAGCTCAGACGGTGCATCCTGTCACGCGTGCAGCCGAGCTGCATACACGGTTTGTAAAAATCCACCCGTTTGTGGGCGGTAACGGCAGAACGGGCCGACTGCTGCTCAACTTTGAGTTGATGAAGTTTGGTTATCCACCTGCCGTTATCCGTAAAGAAGATCGCCTCGCTTACTACGACTCATTGGATGAGGCGTGCATGACAGGCAATTACAGCGGCATTACACAGTTGGTCGCTGCGTCGGTTCAGCGTGCTCTCGGCACATACCTCGACGTGCTCGGTCTGCGCGAGGATCACCGGCCCAACGATGAGCCGCCATTATCCGGGACATCGATACGTTCTATTTGATGCACATTGGCCGCTGCGCTTTGACGAGAGTCTTGATTTCGTGCTCACATGGCGCAAGCCGCGCAGGGTAACGCAGTCGCTGACGGTGCAATACGACCGCGTCATGTACCTGCTGGACGATACGCCGGAGCACCGAAAGCTGATCGATCAATACATCGACGTATAAGAATATACGGATGGCCGCATTGAGTTTCGAGCCAACGGCCATGTGTTGCCCAGCAGACAGTATATTCAAGCGCAACGCGACAGCAGCCGGATCGGTAAAGCGCCGTGCAACCGGTCGAGGCGCTCGCGTTGCCCGAGCATTTGGACGGGTGCGACGGCACCCATCGCGGCACGCGCGAGACTGCGCAGCTCGCCGCGCGCAACGATCTGGACGCCGTGCGCGCCTCCTCCATGGTAGCCGCTCCGCCTGTTCGCAGCGTCGAACACCTCTTTTAGGACATCAAGCATAGGACAATGCAGTACTGGCTGCCTTCTTAATGGCCTCCTTGGCAAGCTCTCGGGACGAATGTTCTATCACTCTTGTGCTAACCAAATCCATGACATATCCGCCCGCGGCGCTGATACCCTGCGCCCCCCATTCCAGCCACTCCCTAGCCCTAGCGTCAGGCACGGCCTCGATCAGTGCGGTGCCCACGCCACCAACGGCAGCCCCCGCCATACTGCCTGTCCACTCCAACGCTCCAGCAGATCCCGTTTTTGAGACAACGCTGTTGACAACCTTGTCCGCTACTGCGTTGGTGGACCAGGTAGGAAGATAGCCATCTGCATAGTGCTGGAGCGTGGCTTTCATCGCTTCACCCCCAGCCCATTTAAACGTATAACTCACGGCATTATCAGCATAACGTCCAGCCATCCCGCCTATATAAGCACCATATCCTGCATTTTCCCCGACGTTCGCACTCCCTTCTACGCCGGTTATGAAGCCACCCACGCCTCCCCACGTAGCGGCCGAGACTTCCATTGCAGTGCTGATTTGTTTACCTGCGAGAAGATCAACCGTTCCAACCGCGGTACCAGCGGCATTCGCCCCTCCCATGCCCCGATCGGGATTATCGATCAATCCGCCTGCCAAACCTGAGACAGCACCTACTCCAGTCGCCGTCGCGATGCCTTGAACCCTCGCTCCATTGGCAGTCGCAGCAAGCGCTGCCACACCACCGCCCGCGGCCGCATGCGCTTTTGGGGATTTTCCTTTTTTCAGCCAGTCGCGCGCGCCCCCTGCAACAGACTCCGTGATTTTGCTTGTGTTGTATCCTAACAGCGCACCCACACCAAAACCGATCGCCGCGACAGCTGCAATGACACCGATTCCAGCACCCAAGGTTGTCGCAGCAGTAATGGCGAGGCCAGCGACAACCAGTCCTCCTATCAGAGTTCGCGCAATAGTGTGCCCCCGTTTTAGTGAGCTTCCTAATCCCTCTCCTTTTTTCCTGGAAAGAAACGTCGAGGCCCAGAATATATGTTTATTTCTATTTTGGCTTTTTGCACCTTCATTATCTACGTAAGTTATCGGATTATTCTGTGTCATCCGATATAGATTCGTACCATCCACGACGCCCGTCGGATCGGGACTCATCCAACGCTGCAACCATGGCGCGTAATAGCGCAAACCATAATAGTACAATCCCGTTGCATCTCGCTCCTTGCCCGAGTAGCGTACAGTTTTATATTTCGCCTCGACCTCGCTTTTTGCCGCCCACACGGCCGTGCCGCCATAGGGGTAATACTCTTCATATGTCAACAGCTGCGCCTCACTATCGAGCTCCAGCGTGCTGGAACTCAGGTGATCATCCAAGCTGTAGCGCTGTTGATCAGGAGCGATCTGCTCCGGTTTTCCCGTTTCCCAATGCATCACGCGCAGCGCAATGCCGCCCGCATCCACAACGATCACCTGCATCGCTTCGGTAACATTGGCCTGCGCAGGATTGCCCGTACTGGCCTGCCGATGCTCGCGCCACTCCAGCCCCGGCAGATAGCGCACGTCTTCGGTATGCTGCTGAGAGCCCGCCAGCCAGCGGCGCACCTTGCGCGCGCGTTGGCCCGCGCTGTTGTATGCGTAGCGCTCGTCGTCATCATTGCTCTCGCCGCGTTCGACTTGCACGGCACGGCTCAGCTGAGCGCACGCATTCCAGTCTACCGGCTGGCCCGACTGCAATTGCGTCAAATTACCATGCTTATCGAAATACTGATCCACTTGATCAGGGTGTTCGGTCCAATTGCGCGGCACCGCGCGGTTCGCGCCAGTTGCCACGGTCATCTCCAGCGTATAGTTTTGCGCGCCCGCATGTTGCATTCGGTGTAGGTTACCGCTCGCATCATAAGCATAATGACGCGTGTATTTCACCCGTTGTGTGGCATCCAGGCTTTGCCACGGCGGCAACGCGGCACTTTGCTGACCTGCCTGAGCACTCTCGCGGCCGCTGGCCTGGATGAGTTGATACAGTGCGTCGTACCGGTAATCGCTCGCCGCTTCGACCCGCTGGTTGCGCGTATAACGCACTGGCTGGGCCGCGTCTTCGATCCGTGTGATATTGCCCACCTGATCGTACGTGTAGCTTAGATCTTGCAACGTGGCGCTATCGTGCTCGCGTCGTGTGCATAAGCGCGCCAGCCGTTGGGTGCGTGGCTCATACGCGTAGGTACGCACCACGCCATTCCTGGCGCGTATCTGCAACGGTTGGCTGTTTGCGTTATACGTAAAATGCGACGCGACACAGTGCTCATCTTGGTTAGCGAGTTGCAGCCACACGGCCTGAAGCTGGCCGGCGATATCCGCCTCATAACGTCGGCGATGCCCGCCGGCATCGGTGTGCGTGCGCGTCTCGCCCAATGCGTTATAAGTCCAGTAGGTCGTATAGTGCTTGGACTCAAGCAGATCACGCTGCTCATCGTCGTCTTCGGGCCAATCGGGCGCATCAGCGATCGCTAAAAAGCCGCGCGTCTCGCTCAGCGGCGGGCCACTGACGCTGTAACTGCCGATTATGGTGAGGCCAGCGGGATCCGCATGGCGGATCAATTGGCCGCGGCAATTGTAGCGCGCATCGCTATCCGGCGCCCCATAGCCAAACCGTTCGCGACAGGCTTCATTTTCAGCATCGGCAGGCTGCTCGAACCGCGCACTCGGACGGCCTAGGTTATCGTATGTCCACCGCTGCCGATGTCCGTTGCCGGTCGCCGTCCACACGGTCAACCCACGCGCATCGTACAGTTGCAGTTGCGCGCCCGCATCAACGCTGTCGGTACGCAATAGTTGACCGGACAGTGTGCGCAGGTAACTAAAATTGCATTTGCCTTGCGCGCCGAGCCGCGGATCGGCGCTACTCACGAGCGCACCACTCGCATCGAATGTATGGCAGGTCACCAGAACCTGTCGCCCGTCCTCCTCGGCCACACGGTTGTATTGCACGTCCCGCACCGTCAAGCCCCGATTATCGCGTACCTGTATCGTTGGTGTGTCGTGATATAAAGGGTTGTCCGACGTGTCGTTTTCGTCCTCGTGTGCGTCGAACCAAACACCAAACTCGCTATACCGCTGATGGCCAGCCGCGGTGTGCACCCGCGTATTACGGCCCAACGGATCGTAATAAAATGTGTCATGGGGCACGAACTGCCGCAGCGACGCATCGTTCAAATAGCGGGGCGTATCCACAAAATACGGTTGATACACGCGCACAGCCAGTCCCTTATTGTTGTACTCGACGCGGCCCGAGACCGCCCAACGCGTCTGCGTCTCCTGGCTCACTGGCTGTCCTGCTTCGAGCGCCAAATTGCCGTGCGCATCGGTCGTCCATGCGGGGCCTGAAGCAACACGTTGCTTGGCTTGCCGCGCGCGGCCAAAGCCATCGGTAAACGCGACCGTGCAGCGGATCTGCCGCGCATCATCCAGATAACTGTCGTGCATGAAGCTCGCTGTATGCACCGGTGTACGAGACGCGCCATTGAGCAGTGCTTGAATCTGAACCCAACGCTCGGGAGACAGGCCGGGGGGCGTGGCAGTCAACCATCGCCAACGCGCGCGGATTTGACCGCCGGGCGTGAACAGCCCCTGTTGATACAGCGTAGCTTGTTCAGCTTCGCTCAGTGCGTCAGCCCCAAGCTGGCCCATCCAGCTGAACAGCGCATCGTAGCAGACGCTGGCCGCGTGCTGGATCGCGCCGGCGGGTGCGGCCAGTGCTGCATCGAGCGTCGTGACGTCGGTGCGATAGTCACTCACCGGTGCAAAGCCGACCGTGTCATCACCTTGCGTGCCATAAAAGCTCGACACGCGCAATCGGCCAAGCGGATCGTACGCGACTTCATGCCGGTTCTCGTTCGCATCGGTCACGCGCATCGGCTGCAGCTGCCGATAATCATAGTCGGCCTGGGTGACATGGCCCAACGCGTCCGTGATGCATGTCACACAGTAGCCGGAAGCATCGTATTCGAGCCGCGTTTGAGCGCCGAACGCATCGGTCTGGTGGCTGAGCCGATAAAAGTCGCTTGCCCCAAAATAATGCGCGCGCGGCGACTCGATCCAGTAATAGTCGTTGCTGTCTTCGTTGAACTTCCGATATTTCGCTTGCGTCATCCATTGATCAATGTCACTAGGCGATGGCAAGTCTTTGCAGGCTTGCTTTAACTGATCCAGCGTCACCTCAGCTTGACATGTACCAGCGAGCAACCCTTCGAGTGTCGCCTGACCGAATGGCAGCTCGGCATCTTCCGCATCGACATAGGCAAAGCGTTGCCAGCCGATTAACTCGCACGGTGCCGTCTCAAGTCTGCCGTCGGTCAGCCGCTCGTAGCCGAGCCATTCATCCTCGCTGGCTTGCGGCTCCAACACCACTGTTTGAGTCTCGCATGGCAGTCCCAGCCGCCAGTGGTCGGGATCCTGGTCCAAGTGAATCAGCCGTTGCTCAGTGCGCGTCACACGCAATATTTGTTGTTGGGGGTCGTTATACTCTTCCGATGTGGCAGTATTCGCGCGACGCGGATAGTGGACGGTGGCGGAGCAGGTCGGATGGCCATACCGATCCGCGGCCAGCAGCACCTGGTGCGCGCTCATCGGGTCATCCGGCGTACGCTCGTACTGCATGCTGAACTGCTCGAGTTGCATCGGCAACAATACACGCGCGCCGGATGTGTCCGGTACCTCGCGCACCTGGTAACGGTACTCGGTCACCGTATAGGGATGCAGGGCTTCGGGCGTGCTATCAACGCCATACACCTCCTCGCGCATCACACGCCCGTGCAATGCGCGACGCATCGCGCGTAACTGTTCTGCATCGGGGCGCGTGATCGGCTGATCGTCGCAATCGACCCAACGAGTATCGGCCAATGACGGCGCTTTGTCGTCCTTCGTGTAGTAGTCGGCTCGATAGCCGTCGTCTTGAGCAGCACCGACCCTAAACCATGTCTTCGTGAGCACCGGCGCGGTAAGCGTGTCGTCGTCGTTATGGTTTGATACATTGTGCTCGGTATCCCACTGTTCGAGGTAACCGAAGCCTGCAAACTCGCGCTCGTGTCCGTCGTAAAAACCGTGCCGATACGTATAGCGTTGTATCAACGTATTGCCGGTGATCTCATCGATTTGCGTGAGCTGCGAGATAAGCTGCACGGGAAATGGCAGATGGCTGACGGCATCGGGCATCGCCTGCTTCTCGTCGAGCCACACCTGCGCGGAGCTGCGATACGTGAGCTGCATGGCCAGTCCACGGTTATTGTTCACACGCTCGAGCAAATACGGCTTTTTACCGCCCACAAAATCCACGATCCAATGCCGCGGCGTGGGATGGGGCACGGTCAGCACCAGTGCCGCACAGCCGGTGCCATGTACGTCCGCGAAGCTGACTTGACAGGTGTCGTCATAGTGTACGCCATCGGGCCAAGCCAGATCGACAGGGGGAGCAAAGCCATTCCCCCCCTGATTCCGGCATACTCGGAAACGATTGCTCTCCAGATAAATCAGATCGGCCGCACCCGAGCCGTCCAGATCGGCCAGCCGCACCCGGGCTGGGTGAAAAGTGCGCGCCTCGAACGGCAATGTCGCTAACGTGATTGGTGCGCCAAACCGCCCGCGTCCCAGATTCGGCCAACACACCACTGCGTCGTGACGTATCCGTACCAGGTGTGACTGGCCCGAGCCGAGCACATCACTGAACGCAACCAGTTCATTGGAGACGCTCGCCCCGCTGGGCAATCGATCGGGCTCATGTGCCACGTCTTTGGGCCCAGCAAAACCGGCCTCACGCCGGTTCGCGTACAGCCGCACGCTTTTGGGGCCAATCAGCGCCAAATCTGGCAGCCCCGCACCGATCAGATCGGCCAGTTGCGCGTCCGGGTGCAAAAACTCGGTCGGAAACGCATCAAACGGCACGAACGCTTGCCACTGCTTGTCCGGGCCCAACGAGAAAAAGCCCGCAAGCCCCGGTTGCGCGATCACCCAATCGAGCTGGCCGTCGCCGGTCAAATCCATCAGCGCAGATCGACTTGACGGACCCAGACCTCCTGCAGGCAGTTGCGGCAACGGCTGCCACGCATCGTACGTGATCGCGTCTTCGCCGTTTTCAGCGCGCACTGGCGCACGATACCAGTAGCTTACACCATCGCGGTACAGCACGCCCGGCACGCCTTCACCATACAGATCGACCAGTTGATACAGGGCACCATCATTAAGCCCCGCGAGCGGCTCAAACGGCTTAAACTGCCCTTGATCCGGTGCAAAGGCACCAAAACCAAGCTCGACGGGCGGCAAACTGACCGCCACCGGATCCGGCTTGTCGCTCGCCGGATCCGGCCCATAGCCGGTCACCCACGCGGCGCGCAGGCGGCTCAGTACCGGCTCTTCATCGTATTCAAAAGCCAGACGCCGCACCAATACCGGCTTTTCCCCTAGCGCATCGAAGCGGTGAAACATCAGCACCTGCCGGCACAGCCGATGCGTGCGCACTTCAAAGCCGCT
Organism: Mycetohabitans sp. B2; assembly: GCF_021733735.1. Taxonomy (NCBI): domain Bacteria; kingdom Pseudomonadati; phylum Pseudomonadota; class Betaproteobacteria; order Burkholderiales; family Burkholderiaceae; genus Mycetohabitans; species Mycetohabitans sp. B2. Next base: position 59,000 of record NZ_JAHKSP010000066.1, on the reverse strand, counting down.
CGCATAGTCGGAGAACGGGTCTAAGCGGGCTCGCCAGTCATGCTCTCCCTCATAGGTGGGCGTGGCTTCGATGCACAATGCATGTTCACCGTAGTCGAACACCAACTCGAAATGCCAGTCGGTGGGCACCGGCGTGCCGCTGATCAGATACAAGTCGCGACAAGCTTGACGATTGCCATAGCACGCGCGCTTGAGATACCGCTGTGCGCACCGCTCGCGCGACTGCTCGACGGCGTCGCTGAGCTGAACACCCGCATCATCTTCGCTCTTGTAGTCATAATACACATGCTCACCGTGCGGGGTGACGCTCTCTTCAAGCCACCAGCGTGCGATGCGCTTGGGTGCGGCCGGATCGGCCACGCGCGCCGCCGGGGTATAGCCGAACACGTGTTGGGTGCCATCGGCCGCTGCCACACGCCAAAAAACAAAAGTATCGTCATTTTGCGCCTGCCAGTACTCGAGCCGATCAAAGCGGCCCTCGACGCGCGGCATAAACCGCGTGACTTGAAAACTGCGCCCGTTCAACGTCTGCGTGGCTGCGTCATCAACCCGCACCAGCACTTCGCCACTTGCATCGACGAATTCGTCCGACTCCGTGTAGCGTGGCACACCTGTCGCGGTGCGTCGGCTAATGCTGGGCACGCTCAGTGTCATCCCAAGCCCAAACGCGCCGTTGCCCGCGCCGCTGTGGTAGGTAAGCGTGAGCGCTGGCGTGACCGTGCCGGCATCGGTGAGCGGCAGCGGCAGACTTAAAGACGCGGTACCACTGACGCCCCCGGCGCTGATTGTCTCGCCAAGGCCCTGAATCGCGCCACCGCCTTTGGGCAGCGACAGCGATGGCAGCCCAACTGCGGGGGATGCGGTTGTCTCAGTGCGTGTGGCCATGTCCATCGCGTTATCCTTTGGTCAATGCAGTTTTAAGCGAACCGCGTTTGAGTTGGGCGTTATCAAGCGTTCAAGCCACGCCTGCTTCCCATGCAAAAGTGGCCCACCACAATATCGGTTGGTCAACGACTGCTTCATGGGAATGCATGCCGCCGCGTCGCGTCATTCGACGCGCATCAGCCGTTTTAGCCACGCACTAATTTGCATCGAATCCCATGAGCTTGGGCACATGCGTTATTCATGACGTGTCCGAACAACTGACTATACAAACGCCTCACCGCCATTTTTAGCCGTATAGTGCACGCGCACAATCACATCCGTGAGCGAGGCTAAAAGCGCTTGTTGTCGGAGCGGGTTGGGAAACGCCAGTTCCCAGCTAGAGTGGGCGCCCGTACCTTCAAACGGCAAATAACGTTCATCGTCAAAGCGCATGATAAAAAGCCCATCGTCATCAAGGCCTGTGGACAGCGCCACCTGTTGGCTAGCCCGCAGATTTTGCACGACGCTGGAAGGCGCCACTTGGACCTCACCGCGTAAGAACTTAGCTCCGTCGGGATCGGGCGAAGCTAGGAAGGCGTTGTACGCCTGCGTGAGCGTTGCGCATACATTCTCATAGGGGCCCAAGATCCCGGGCAGCGAGACGCTCACGCGCGTAATGCGCCGTTGATAGAGCCCCGGATAGTCGTCGTCAAAATCTTTCTCGCACAAGTTAAAAGTGATGCGACCGTAATCGTCTTCATTTTTATGCGAATCAGTTAGCGATTTTTTCCAATCTGCACCCAGCAACTGCTTAAGCGACACCGTCTTGACAATTTCTAACGGGCGCTCGTTGCGCGCCAAATACGCGGCATCCATTTTGATGAGATTGAGCTTCAGCCCTTCGCCCACTAGCAAGCCGCGATACGCGTCCTTCCAAGTGCCGGGTTGGATAAAGCGCGTGGTAAAGTCCCCCATTTCATACTGCCAAGCGGCCTCGGCGGCCAGACACAACGACAGCACTGCGTCATAGGCTTGGTAGTAGAACGTCGAGGTTTGGCTGGCCAGCCACTGGTAGAGCGAAGCTTTGGTAAAGCGCGTGGCGAGAAAATCCATCAGCTCGCGCGCCTGTTCCTGCGCGCGCTCCGCGTGCCGCAACTGAACCCGCGTCGCCTGTGTTTGTGCCTGTAGTACTTTTAGCTGCTCGTCGATCTGTTCCTCTTCGAGCTGCGCCTGCTCAAGCGCAAGCTTCCACTCCTGCTCTCGACGCTTATAGGAGGCCGTCGTCGCCAACGATTCTGCACTCGTGTACATCGTTCGTGCAACGGCGGCAACACCTGTGGCAATGCCCTCCGGCACCGATGAGTAATTACTGCCACCGTTTGCCAAACCAAATACGTTCGGTGCAATATCCAGTGCCAGCGCTGTGCCGCGTGCTATGCCGTATGTTGACTCAACAATGCCGGCTGCACGGCGCATCTCATCGGCCTGATTTTCTTCCGACAGCACGCCTTCCCTGATCAGCTGTTCATAAAAACGAATCCGTGCCCGCGTAATACGCTGGCTCGCCTTTAGCGCTTCCTCGTTGGTCGCGTCAACAGCCTGCGTCGCGCGCTGCAATTCGATGGCAAACTCTGACAATTCCCACAGATGCGCCTGCCCACGCTCCTGGAGTTCGGCTTGATCGCGCCGCTCGAGCATCGCCAGCAGCGTGTTACCAAATTGGATCAGTGTTTCCACCGCATTCAGTGCACGGCCGTACATAACTGAATAGCGGTAGTGCGGCACTACCGCCAGCGCTAGCCGTCCGCCACTGCGCGCTGTGCCACCTGCGGCAAAACGCGCCAGCAGTGCTTTGGGATCAAGCGGCGGCGCGAACAGCGGCAACTGCAGCGCCTTGCCATCGATGGTGCGACTGTCACGCAGATTACGTAGACGGGATTCGATTATGTCCCACATTTCAACCAACAGCTTGTTCATCGGCACCTTGAACTTGTCGGTGTCGAGTACTGACATGGTGGGATCCGGCTCGGTGTGCATGAGCAACACCTTGGGCAATGGCCGCCCCGTCGATGGAATCAATTGGCCACCAGACGATGACGCGGGGCTCGCCTTCTGCAAGCGCTGATCGTCATCAAACATCGACGGCGTCTGCGCCACCTCGTTTTCCAGCTCACGCAGCGCAAGGTTTCTCGTTTGCGCCAACTCACCTAACGTGATAGGCGACCAGTGGTTTGTTGCCCCTGCATTCGGGCGCGGTCCCAACAAATTCAGCGCCCGCATATACCATAGCTTGGCCTCGCCCAGGCTATCTGGTGTCAGCTCGCGGTACGCCCAGTCTCCGCGTGCGATCAAATTGCGGATCATGAGCATGAACACCGCCTTGCGATAGTGCACCGGATAGGCCGCCGCCACCCCGTCGGGGTCCACTGGCGCACGGACCGCATACTCTAGCGCGGGGCGCTCGTACTCCGGCGCGATCGGGCGTACGTTCCAGTAATCCGGTCGATCACTGCCCTCTTGGCGACGATACGCTGGGTTAAAGACAAAGTTGAGCCATTCGTCGCTGTCGGCAAAGCTTTGTTCCGTATGAAAGCGATGCGCAATCATGAACGGCAGATGAAAAAAGAGCTCCCAAAAGTACAGCCCGTTAGCGCCCTTGAAATCCATTGTCTCTACCTCAGTACCCGTTATGGCCGGCTCCTCAATCATTTGAGAGTCCCATGACAGCAGACGCTCCAGCGCAATGTTGGCGTGGTTAATCAAATCCTTGACGAACAACGTGTTCATCCGGATAGGCCGGCGTGGGGTTTGACCGTCGTCACTTTTTTCTGCTGTCGAGCCGGCAAAGTCGATAAATTCGACCACGCCAAGCCGATTATCAGCGTTCCTTGCAATTCGCGGCGACTTGCCGTTAAAACCGCCCACCTCGAGTTCGATCTCGGTTAATCGGCGCGGCCAAGCAATATCTTTACTATCGTCTTGAACCCAAATACCAGGTTGAAGATAAATTTTTTTATTATTATCAGCATGCCCCCATCCATCGGGGACCAGCGTGTTTGGATTAATGTCGATCGTGGCAGATAGACTTGCTGTGTTTGGCAACATCTCTTTATGGTCATCACCAACAATAACAGTTGTCGCGTTCCCGTTCAATGGGATGGGCGGGTCATTGTTAGCGTCTGGAGCTTGGTTGTTCGAGTGCCAGAGCACGAGACGGAAAATGGCATTGGGGTTAGGGATAGAGGTTGTAGATACGTAACCAGAATCTCTTAATGGATAAAAATTGCCCATAAGACAAAAATCATTATTAATAAATTCCCCATCGCCGCTGGCGCAATATTTCGTAATATCAACCTCTTGGCCCGGAGATAATTTTAATCCATCTTCGAATTCAAAACCCCTGTATCCTGAGTTTTCCTTATTTGAGATGACAAGGAAAATCTTAGTATTAATATCTTCTGATGAGATATTTTTTAAAAAATAAAACCCCTTTTCATAAATTTCAGTGTAGATTAATTGACGGCCAATTATCACATATTTTTTATCATTAAATACAATATCTTTGCTTATTTTAACTGTTAAATTAAGTTTTTTATTTTCTGAATCGAATATTACTTCGTTATCTACCCGCATGTCAGAGATATATTGTTGATTGTCTTGCCAGTTCCAATTAGCGTTCTGATCACGGTGTGGCGACGTTGTACAAGCAGACTTGAGTTTCGGGAAGATAGAAAATGCATGCTGAAATCGTCGTTCAATGTTGATATCCTGAGCAAAGTGACGGACAATCCTACGCATATAGTGTTCAGTGCCCGGCGACGACTTGATACCAACTTCTTGAGTCTCCGCCATAGCATCCATTTTTTCTTCGTCTTGCGGCCAAATCCTTTCAATCTTAAAGCTGGGATCAACCGCAATATTATGCAAAAATACACATTTATCCTGCTTACCCTCTGAACTTTCTCCCTTTTCGTATTCCCCATATACACTTAACATCATTTTGTACGGTTGCGCCGAGCTGTCATGCACCGCAATGGTGTCAAATTTATCTAATGAAATGCCGGCTGGCACCATCGTATCAATATAGGACCGAATGGCACTCCAACTGTCATCATATTTTTTGTAAATTGCATTAAGCCTTATCTGTGGGCGAATCATCGAGGGCGGATCATCGGCCAGGCGTGACGTTTTGTCTACAATGGGCAACGGCTCACCTTTTGGCGCTCCAGTCGGATACCAGTCCAACCACACGATGAATAGACGATTGTTGAAAAAGATCGGGCGGATGGTGCGCTCGATTGTGGCCTCCCCCACCGGTAAATCGATACGCTTCCAATCCGACCAAGCGCCCGGATTGATCGTGTCTACTTTGTGTTCAATTGATCCGGACATTTTTGCTCGGTCAGACATGTCGACGCTGCGCCAGTAGTACGCGTTCTCGGCACTGGACCGGCCAACGAAGTAGTAGGTGGCGTTTGCAAAGTCATCGCTGCTCGCATATCCATTGATGATCGATAAGTTGGCCACCTCCTCGAATTTGGCAAGATACGCGAGCACCGCACTTTGGACAGAGTCAGCCTGAATGCGATTTTGCGTAATCGCGGTTTCAAGTTCCTCAAAGTAGGCAGATTTTTTTAGGCGCAGTGCCGGATCTAGGTAGATCGACGGGTGAAAGCTCAACTGCTGACTAGCCGCCCAAATCGGATACTGGCTCTTTTGATCGCGCCACTCAGCCACATCGTGGGACTCTACGCCACGGGTTGTGTAGCCCGGTTCCATGTTCATCATAATGGCATTGACGTACTGCTGTACGCTTGCGATGGCTGAGGTCACCCAGCTAGTCTCCACGTTTTGCGTGACCAGCGGATCTAATAACAAAAATTGGTAAAGATCATTTGGCGTCTTAACCTTGTGGGTCAACTCCCACTCTGACCGAAAACCCTTGTGATTGGGGATCACTTCTTCTAAGACATAGTCCACCAGCGCGTCGCGTAGTGTTTCATTCAACTTGCCTTCAATGCTTGTTGTCATGCGAATTCTCCCGGGATGCCCGCGGATCATGGCGGGCAGAATCACAGTGATGAGAAAATGGTTAGCGCTGCGCGGCGGTGGGTGAAGATTGCGCCCGTTGGGCAGCCATCGCCCATTGACCGGCTTGCTGCCAGTCGCTGGCATCGCTCGCCGCGTGCATGCCGGATAGGGCAAGCAGCGCCGCTACACTGAGGTTCGTGCGCTTTGCTTGCGCATCGATACGCAACAGCCACTCGACATCGGCAAAGCTGCGTGCCACCTGCTGCGGCAAGCGCCGTGTGACCGCTTCCACATCAGCAAGCGTCCATCCAAGCAGATCGGCCAGTGCACGATGGCAAGCGCACAACCACTCGTCATTGTTTTTAGCCTCTTCCGGGTTGGCCAATGCGAAGTACCGCAGCACCGCATCTTCTCCGCCTGCCACGTCGGGCAGCCATGCCTGATAGCGCTGTAGTAGATACAAGGTGCGCAAATCGGATAACCGTAACGCTGGGTCCAAGCGAGCATCGAGCCAAGCCGGTCGACTCGTCAGTGCATGTAACGACGTACTGAACAAGCGAAGCTCAAGCACGGCCTGAGCATGACGCACAACTGTGCCTAGTAACCTTAAGTAATCACTGGAAATGTCGTCTTCATTGACCGGGCCGGCTGCATGTTCACTTTCTTCAAGCGTGCTCACCAAAAAAGCGTGAATCGTATAGCCGCTCAAGGCCAACACGCTTGGCGCCATCTCATACGGTAAGCCAATAAGCTGATCCAGCTCGACTTCTACCACCGCAGCTTGCTGACGCTGCGCACCGGCCAGTGCCGCCGTCAGCAACTCTGTCGCCTTGTCCTCTTCTTGCTCTGTCAGTTCCAACGAACCGACGACGCTCTGCACCCGCTCTCGAAGCATCACGTCTTCTACTTGTCCATACGGCCATGAAAACGGGTTGACCAACCCGTAGTCGTCCACTAGCGTGCCGCCTCCAGCACCTTCTTCAACGCTTGTCGTCGTAATTACCTCCATCCAGTTGATCGGCTGACGATCTGATTTATTGCGGCTCTTGACTGCCGTTCCTTCCGTTTCGTATCGAGGCAAATCAAGATTATTCAGCATCGTTGGCGTGACTGCGTGACTTACAGCCCCCTGCGTGATCCGCTCAATCATCTGCGCGACTGCGGCCGTCGCCAGCACATTGGCCGTTTCATGCCCAAGATAGTGCCGCACTTGCTCGACACTTAACTTCGCGTCGCACAGCCAGTCAATGACCCAGTCCAACTGCATCAGAATATCTAGTGCATCTACCGCTTTCCCCTCGCTAAGTGCGGCGTTGTCCACGCTTTGCTGCCCCCCTACCGGCGTAGAGTGAGGGCGGCCAGTGAGACGCCCGTATGCGATTATGTGCGTATAGTTTTCGCCGCCGAGCACCTCTAACAAATCTAAACAATGCTCAGTAGACAACCCAAACATTTGCGCGATGCGCGCCAGCCGGTAAAACATTGAGAACAGTTCAACGGTCCGTGACCAGTGATGGTTAGGACACAGCTTGCGCATGAGTTCTGCCACACGACCGAAGGATTCAGGCGTATCGGTAAGGTTCAATGCCGCACATAGCTGTATTGCAGTTTGCCGGTACGCGTCGTCATCAGGCTCTCCCATTGGTGTGCCATCTGGCACGAGTGGTACTTCCAATAACGGCGGGTCGTTGAACACGCGGTCGAATAAGTTTTGTCGCCCTGCCGACGCGTATGGACTGATGACATAAAAAAACGCGGCAAATTCCTCCGCCTCGATACTGTATTTTCCATTGAAGTAACTGAACGCGCCCAGCGTGCGAACGGTGTTTAAATTGGTTTCCAGACTCAGATTATCATCGAATTCCGCGCGCATTGCGGCAACGATCAACGTATCTAACTCGGCAAAAGAAAGACCTGTCCAGCGCTGCAATCGAATCATGCGCTGCAGCCTGTCAAAACGGTCCAACGAGGTATTCACAAGATACTGTTGGGTCGGGTCGCCTGTAGCGGGTTCAATGTCCATCGAGGCTGAATACCAGTCCTTTGGCTTATTATCCACCCCAGTGCCATTGACATAGACTGCCCCATAGTGGTGGGGATAAGGATAGCGGCAGCACGCCGGCTGCTCATATCCTTGTTGCAACAAAAAACTGTTAAGTGGCGGGACGTTCGCAGAAACAACTGGCGCGTACTGGCCACGAGCAAGGAGTGCGTCTAATGCGTCGCCCTCTAGATCAGTCTGCTTTAAAAATGTGACCAAGTGGGTCAATTCGATCGCACTCGAGTCTGCAATCGGTAGACCATAATAATTTTTGAAAAAATCTTGCGCATCATCCGACAATTTAAAAAAACCTTTCTGCTCACTGTTATGAACAAAGCCAATACGCCAACGCAAAAATTTATTGTATCCAGGCGGCCTTATCGACCAACGCGTCTGCGCGTCGACCGCAAACGAACCTGTATAGGTTTTTTCATTTTCTGGCAAGTTCTGACCTTCGTTGTCCTCTGGGCGATATTGAAGCCGAAAGGAAACCGGCCTTTCCTTATGCCCAATCCCAGCGTTCATCGCATAAAAATCTATAAATCTAATATCTTTTCGAGCCAGCAACTTAACCTGGTGTGACTCGCCGTCGGCATTGGTAATGTTAAATGTGACGAACGTCTCGCTCTTGTCATCGTTTTGTTCGCTGGGCTCGCCCGGCCCTTCTATATCTGGCTGGGACGGTATGACGTATAACATTTGGTTAGCCCGCTCCGCCCATTCAGGTCGCGCATGGGTACCTGGGCTAAGCCAGTAGGTAGAATCGAATTCCGATCCCGTCACAAAATAGAGATTGGCAAAAAAGGGAGGGTGCGTCAGTATCGCTTGCTGCGCCGAAGAAAGCTGTGACAGCGCGGGTAGCGCATAGCCAAATGCCTTTTGATCGTCAATGGTTTTAATTTCGATTGGCACATTGGGCTGCAAACGATAAATCAGTGTGCCAAGCGGCGCTTTCAGTTCCGCAAGCCCTAACATGGTTTGATGGTGCGCAAACTCATAGGGAAAGCGAAACGGATGATGCCTTTGTGCCAAAAGTTGATGAACCGTCTTTCCTTTATCTTCCGTGTCTTCTTTGTATGCGTCAACAAGCGCCGTCAGAACACGATTGACAATGGCCAGTGCCGGCACAACCTCATACGTTGACGCGTGATCGATGCGCAAATCCTTTAAATCAGGTCTGCGCAGATCCAGCGGGATACGCCTCCCTCCTGATTCTGCATGCTCGCTTTCTAATTTCTGGGCAAATTTGTAGATGTCGTACAAATAAGCTAGCGGCGCATCCCACGCCTCTAGTGCTCCACTCTCGCAAAATTCAAACCATTTTTCCTGAAATTGGTCTGCGTAAAACGGTCCTTCATCAACCAAACCTCGAGTGGCTTGACCTGGTTCCCTTTTGGGACGCGTAACGGCGTGCTCGCGATAGATTCGCGCAATTTGAACCGCATAACGCAACGCGTTGTCGTACACCTGCTCCGTATCGCCCCGCCATTGGACGCCAAGCACTCCCATGAACGTATGCTTTGGCTTGGCAACGATATCAAACACTGACCGAAAGCCTGTTTGTTCCAGCACACTTTGAAGAGACAAGTCGGTATGCTGGGCTTTCACGCCATGCTCAGGGGCAAGCTGCTGGAGCAGGCGACTGGACGCCACCTCTTTGACCGGCCCCAGACTTGGCGCCGCTTGCGTGTCGGTTGCACCTTGCTCGCCTCGCTCTGGCGGCTCGTCGGAGGAAGGGACAGAAACGGTGGTGTCATTCATGCAAGCTCCTGGAACAATACAAGCGTTGCCTGCTGTAACGAGGCAACAGTGATTGAATGCGCTACAACTGGCATGACAGCGCGAAGCGCGCCGCTAACATGCATGCACTGTCACATTGCAAGCATCGCGCAAGGCCTCGGCTTCGCAGGCCGATGAGATGCCAGCCCTACGCAGTGCAACTTCTAAATGGGATTGATTGCGTCAGCGATAACCACAAACTTCTGTCGAGCCGCAAAGGCTTTGCAGTGATATGAAATGCGCTCAGCGTAAAATCGCTGCACAGCAGGCTAGACAGGATCGATCTAGGTGCTGAAAAAAGAAAAGCTGGGACCGCACTGGCACAACGTTATTCGGGCTACGATGAGGTACTTCGTCATTGCTTTCACTCCAGACATCGCCTGTATGAAACGGCAGTCTTGGCTGCCGACGAATCACCCCATTCTTCTTAATGGCCCGCACCACGTACGAAGATGAAACCTCTTCTTACGTGCACAGTTTGCCAATGAGGTGGGTCCACTATAGGCCCAAATCGCAAACCATTCAAATAGTTTTGCTTTTATAAATCCGCCAAAATTAGAATAAAAAGCATCTAAACAGTGATCCACACAAAGAAACAATTAAATAAAATTTAGCTTGACGGAGGATTTTTCGAAACAATAGTTATCACCTTGTACTGGGCGATGTTGTAGACTGGGCTGTCGGGATGAAACTGCTGCGCGAGCCAGATTTCTGTTTGGACAGTGGATAACGGATAGGTAACGGACGTATCGCCAACCGACATGTGAGCTCCAGCCCAGGCAAAAGAGCGGCCCGATTTTAATTACATGAATTAACGACACATGAATGAAATATAGGGTTATTCATCTTATTGCGAAAAATTCACGTCCAATTTCGTCGTTCCTTATGGGATAGGCATAGCACATCACGCCTGTGCGTTAAGCATACTGCACCAAGAGCTTCAATAAACAGTTTAGCTGGCAGTGTTCATATATTGTGCCATTTATCATATGACTGAATCCCTCTTTTATCTAGCATTGTTTAACTCTTAGCACCAGCCCTTTAACATTTGCATCGCATTGGTTGCCGCAATTCGCAGAGGTGGCTGCGCAAGTTCGGACAGTTGGATAAGTGGAAAGGACGGGGGCCTGAACCGGCGATAATGCTGGCAAAGGAACCTGGAAGATGACGAAGAGAACGAGACGGACGCATTCAGCGACGTTCAAAGCAAAGGTGGCGCTGGCGGCGCTCAAAGGCGAGCGGAGGCTGGCCGAACTAGCGCAGCAGTTCGATGTTCACCCGAACCAGATCACGCAATGGAAACGGCAGTTGCAGGAACACGCGGCGGACGTGTTCGGCACGGCTGGCATGTTGTCGAGTGAGCCGCCGGTAGACCTGAAGGCGCTGCATGCGAAGATCGGCCATTTGACCCTGGAGAACGATTTTTTAGAAGGTGCGCTCACCCAAGCGGGATTGCTGAGCGCAAAGCGATGATCGAGCGTACGCATGCGCTGCCGGTTTTGCAGCAAGCGCGGCTAGTGGGCATCGCGAGATCGAGCGCGTATTATCGAGCGCGGCCGTGGAAACAGCGCGCCGAGGAACAGCGGCGCGGCTTCGCGGTCATCGCAAGCGAGATGCGCGCGCCGGACCGGTGCGACAGCAGAAATGACTTCAGCCGCTGCCGAGCTTGCCGTAAATTATCCCTGGCAGATGTCCAGGCCCGCGCCAGATCTCTGAACATCTCATCTTCAAGGCTCGGCACGTAGACTGCCGATAAGTCTCCAGCGCGCAGGGAACGCACCAACTTGATCGAATCACGCCGATCCATCTTCGCGCGTTTCCCGGGCTTGCGCGGAATCAGTGACGGCGCGCATACCATGCAGTCGAAACCTTGCTTGTTCAGACGCCGATACAGGCCGTAGCCACAAGGACCCGCTTCATACACGACGCACACCTGCCGTGCTCTCGACTGTAGCCGTTTACATAGGCAATCGATGTTCGTCGCAGTCGCTCCAATCTTGCCCATCGATTCGACTTCGCCCCCATTGATGGCATAGGCGACTGTGATCGATTCCTTATGTACATCCAAACCAACGTATAGCGTGCTATCGTTGTCCATGCTGGCTATACAAACCGATTTTATAAAATCCAATTATTAATTAATATAATACATATTCTTTCTAACATCATTTTTGATGCTTATGTAATGCATTTAACTTCTGGCGAAGAATATGACCAATCTGGGCAGTCGGGGTCGGCAACTCCATATCGTAATGCTTACAGGCAATGTCGTGCACTTCAACATAGCCCCGAACGTAAGGCTGCCATGCCTGCGGTGGAATGAGCTTATCAGACGTATCCTGTAGCATCGTGGCACGGAAAAAAAGCATGTCGCCACCATAAATACGTGGCGAAAAGCTCGTCACAATGCGCTGGTTGTTCTGAATCACCGCGCGGATTTTCTCCCACAAATAATGGCCTGCGTCTGACGAACTGGCTGCATCGTGGCGCGCAAACAGAGAGATATAAAAATCCGCTCCTTCGATGACTTCCGACTCATCATGTCGTTGAGCATGGTCTGGCGTGGCATCGAGCACCGCCAGCAATGCGACCCGCTCACCCTGTTGTTCAAGCTGCGTGGCCATGCTGTGCACGACGTTTCCACCCAACGACCAGCCCAGCAGATAGTAAGGCCCATTGGGCTGAATACGGCGGATTTGATCAATATAGTCCGCCGCCATCGCCTCGATTGTGGGAGCAGGCGACGAAACGCCATCAAGTCCACGTGCTTGCAAGCCATAGACCGGTTGATCCGCCTCTAAATGGCTCGATAGACCTCGATAGTGCCAGCTCAGTCCACTGACGGGATGGACGCAGAAAAGCGCAGGGCGAGTGCCGTGCGGCTGAATCGGCAGCAAAACAGCAAACGAGTCATCCTGCTCGCTGTCTTGCGCGGATACACGCTGTGCTAGTGCCGCGAGAGTCGGCGCCTCAAACAGCGTGCGCATCGAAATGGACAAGCCTAATGCCGTGCGGCTGCGACTAATCATCTGTACTGCGAGCAACGAATGGCCCCCGAACGCAAAGAAGCTGTCGTGCCGACTGATACGCTTCACACCCAATAGCTCAGCCCAAATCATCGCGAGCGTCGTCTCGAGTTCGCCTTGCGGCGCTTCATATGCTTGCCGCGCAAGCGCCTGATCATCGGGTGCGGGCAGTGCACGTCGATCGAGCTTGCCGTTCGGTGTCAGCGGCCACGCATCCAGCCGCACAAACGCACTGGGTACCATATATTCGGGCAGGCTTGCTGCCACCTGCGCACGCAGCGTGCTCGCCAGCGACTCATCGGCCTCAGCGACCACATACGCAACAAGCCGCTTATCCGTGCCCTCACCGCACGCGAGCACCACCGCATCACGCACCTGCGGGTGTGCCGTTAAGCACGCTTCGATCTCGCCCGGTTCAATCCGAAAGCCGCGAATCTTCACTTGCTCATCGTTGCGCCCCACAAACTCCAGATTGCCATCCGGTAAATACCGTGCCAAATCCCCAGTCTTATACAGCCGTGCATCCGCGTCCTCTGAGAACGGATCAGGTACAAAGCGCTCGGCGCTCAACGCCGGGCGGTTCAGATAGCCCCGTGCCACCCCAGCGCCACCAATATACAACTCGCCGACCGCATCCAGTGGCACTGGCTGGCTGTGCGCATCGAGCAGATAGATCCTTATGTTCGCTATCGGCCGGCCGATTGGCACAGTGTCCCCTGTATAGTTTGCCGGGCAGCTCCAGGCCGTCACGTCAATTGCCGCTTCCGTCGGACCATACAAGTTATACAGCTGCGCGCCCGGTAACAGCGTTTGGCAAAGCCGCACACTCGCCCCTGGCAGCGCTTCGCCACTGCAAATCAGCCGTTTTACAGACGTACAGTGCTGAACCCCTTCATTGTGCAAAAACACGCTAAGCATGGACGGCACAAAATGAGCCGTAGTGATGCGCTGCCGAATGATCAACTCTATCAAGGCAGCCGGATCTTTATGCACATCGGGTGCCGCCACAACCAGGGTAGCGCCATTGAGTAAAGTCCAGAAAAATTCCCACACAGACACGTCAAAACTCACGGGTGTTTTTTGCAGCACACGATCGGCCGTCGTCAAACCATAAGCTTGTTGCATCCACACCAGACGATTGACGAGCGCTTGGTGCTCATTCTGTACACCCTTGGGTGTGCCGGTGGAGCCCGACGTATAGATCACATACGCCAGATGCCGGGCCGTCAGGCCCGCCACCGACGGATTCGTGTCTGGCAACGCCGGCAGGGTGGCCGGATCGAGCACCGTACACTCGGCCAGCGCCGCCTCGCCCAGCGCAGCGCGCCCGGCCGCATCGGCCAGCACAATGTTCGGCGCCGCATCGGTGAGGATGTGCACCAAGCGCTCACTCGGATAGCTCGGATCCAGCGGCACATACGCACCCCCGGCCTTCAAAATCGCCAACAACCCCACGACCAGCGCAGCACTGCGCTGCACGCAGATCGCCACGCGCGCATCGGGCTTGACGCCCCACTCGATCAACTGGTGCGCGAGGCGATTGGCCTGTGCGTTCAGCTGCGCATAGCTCAACGTTTGGTCTTCATACACCAGCGCTGGCGCCTCGGGAGTACGCTCAACCTGCGCTTCGAACAACTGGTGGATGCATAAGTGCGACGGATAGTCCCGCTGCGTCGCATTCCACGTGTTAAGTAACAACTGGCGCTCGGCCTCGGGCAGCACCTGCAACTGCTGCACGGCGGTGTCGGGCGCCGTCTCGAGCGCGTCGGCCAAGCTGTGCAGCGCCTGCTGCATATACGCGCACACTCGCTCGGGCTCCAGCGACGGCACGCTCTGGGCCGTTAGCCCCAGCGCCTGCCCAAAGTCCTCCACCGACAGTGTCAACGGGTAATTGGTGCGCTCCTGCGCGCTCAACAATTCGACACCCGGTAGCCCGCCGCGCCCGTTTGAGTCCATCGCATTGTGCCGGTAATTGAGCAGCGCACTAAACAGCGGCGTGCCCGCCGGCACCCCACTGCAGCGCTGCGCGAGCGCCAGTGACGCATGCTCGTGTTCCAGCAGCGCCGCCAGCCGCGCGTGCGTGTCCCGCACACACGCCTGAACACTGCCGTCCAAATCCACGCGCAGCGGCAGCGTATTGATAAAGAGCCCCATCGCACGATCGGCACCCTCACCCGCTTGCATCCGCCCGAACAGCACCGTGCCAAACACCACGTGCTGCTGACCGCTCGTGCGTGCGAGCACCTGTGCCCACGCCAGGTGGCACAGGCTCGCTAAGCTCACGCCCAGGCCTCGGGCGTGCGCGCGCAGCCGATCGTTCAATGCCTGCGGCAGCATCCGGTGCGCTTCACGCACGTGTGCACCGTCATGATGCACCTGCGCCAAGCCGAACGGCAGCGTTGGCTCCTCGATGTCGGCGAGCATGTCGGTAAAAAAGTGCTCGTGTTCGGCTTGGCTTACACCCAGGTGTGCCTGCGCGACCAAATTACGGAACGGTTGTGCAGCAGGCAGCGTTCGGCCTTCACCTGCAATGAACGCTTGCACCTCCGCGTGCATCATTTCAGCAGTCGAGTGGTCACCAATCAGGTGGTGCAACAGCTGGACTACCTGCCAGCGGCCATCGTTGTCCTGAGCAATCGCAAAACGCAGCAGCGGCGCTTGCGTCAAATCCATCCGAGTGTGACGCGGATCGAAGCGCTGCGCCAACTGCTCGGCGATCGGTCCATCGGTCGGATCGAGCGTCAGCTCGGTCACCGGCAGCCGCGCGTAGCGCCACACCACTTGCGCGGGCATAGACACGCCTTCCCACACGAACGCGGTACGCAAAATATCGTGACGATCGATCACCTGCTGCAGCGCGTGCAGATACTGGTCAAGCCGCTCACGACTATCAAAAGCGAACTGCGTGATCAGCAAATAGGGATCGCCTTCGGTGGCCAGCACATGGTGAAACAGGATACCGTCCTGCAGCGGCGACAGTGCATAGATGTCTTGGATATTCGTGATGCCACCGGGCACCTGCTTGACAATGTGGTCAATATCGGCCTGCGTCAGCTCGATGAGCGGCAGCATCGAGGGCGTGAGCACCGTCGTCTCGGGCGTCATGACGTTGGGTGGCACCACCACGTCACGATGCTGGCCCAGCGACTGGGCCAGTGCGCTGAGCACCGGCGTGTCAAACAATGCGCGCACGGACATCCCCAGACCGCGACGGCGCAGGCGCTCAATGAGCTGCACCGCCAGCAGCGAGTGACCGCCCAAGGCAAAAAAGCTGTCGCGACGACTAATCTTATCTACACCCAGTAGCTCGGACCAAATCGCAGCCAGCGTGGTCTCGAGCTCGCCTTGCGGCGCCTCATACGCCTGATGCGCGAATGCTTGCGCATCCGGTGCCGGCAGCGCACGACGATCGAGCTTGCCGCCGGGCGTCAAGGGGAACGCATCGAGCCGCACAAACGCGCTGGGCACCATATACTCGGGCAACGCTGAGGCCACATGCGCGCGCAATGTGCTCGCCAGCGTTTCATCCGCCTCAGCGACCACATACGCGATCAGGCGCTTGGCGTTGCCTTCGCCTTGTGCGAGCACCACCGCATCGTGCACCTGGGGGTGTTGCACCAAGCACGCCTCAACCTCACCGGGCTCAATGCGAAAGCCGCGAATTTTGACCTGGTCATCGTTACGGCCCAGGAACTCCAGGTTGCCGTCCGGTAAGTAACGGGCTAGATCGCCCGTCTTGTACATCCGAGCATCGGGTTCAGTCGAGAACGGATCACGCACGAAGCGCTCGACGCTCAACTCCGGCCGGTTCAGGTAACCGCGCGCAACGCCCGCACCGCCAATATACAGCTCGCCGACCGCGCCCAACGGGACGGGTTGTTGATACGCATCCAGAATATAGAGCCGGGTGTTGTCAATGGGCCGTCCAATCGTGCGCCAGCTACTTTCGTCGTCGGTGACCTCATACACAGTTGCGGTGACCGTCGTCTCGGTCGGGCCATAAACGTTCAGCAAACGCGGCCGGTGTCCCTCGCCGGCAAACCATGCATCACGTGCTGACGCGCTCAACGCGTCTCCACTAATCATGACCACACGTACACTGTTGGGGAGGGGAATTTTTTCCTGGACCAGTTGAGTCCAGAATTGAGTCGGCAAATCCATTACGCTGACACGGTTGGCCTGGCAAAGTGCCCAGAATGACTGGGCCCCGGCTAACCAAGCATCAGTGCGGAGCACTAAAGTCGCGCCCTGAGTGAGCGTGACGAACATTTCCCCAATTGACGCATCAAAGGACAAAGACGAACACTGCAACATCCTGTCTTGCGCAGTTAAGCCAAGGCTGCGCACCATCGCTGTCACCAGGTTGACCAAGCTGTGGTGTGTAACCATCACCCCTTTAGGCTGGCCTGTGGAACCTGACGTATAAATTACATAGGCCAAATGCTGTGCATTCAGCGACAACTTGCACGCGTCAAGATTGTGCGCGCTTTGATGGGCCCACTGCGCTGCATCAGCGTGCAGATCCAGTACCGGCACACCGGCTCCTAAGCTTTGCGTTACCGCGGCAGGCGGTGTCCCCACGCTGAGCAATACTGCAGGGGCACTATCTTTCACCATATAAGCCAAGCGTTCTGGTGGATAGGTGGTATCCAGCGGCACATACGCGCCGCCGGCCTTGAGCGTGGCGAGCATGCCCACGACCGTCTCCGGGCTGCGCTGAGCGCATAGCGCCACCCGTGCATCGGGCTTCACACCTAACTCGATCAGCTGGTGTGCCAAGCGGTTAGCTTGCGCATTGAGCTCTGTGTAGCTGAGCGTCTGGTCTTCGTAGACCAGTGCCGTCGCCTGGGGCGTGCGCTCAACTTGCGCTTCAAACAATAGGTGGACACACAGATGCGCTGGATAATCGCGCTGCGTCGCGTTCCACGTCTCAAGCAACAGGGTGCGCTCAGCCGGCGCCAGCAACTCGACGCGATTAACCAGGCACTGGTCGTCAGCGGCTATCGCCTGCAACATGGCCTGCAGATACCCGACATGCCGCTCGATCGTCACGCGATCAAATAACGCCGTCGCATAGCCCAGACTACCGACGATTTCCTCGCCCGCCTCGTACAGACCTAACTCCAGATCAAACTTGGCAACGTCATAGACGAGCTCCATCGGCTGCACAGTCAAGCCGGGTAGGTTACAAGCCGCGATCTCACTGTCCTGCCACGCAAACATCACCTGAAACAGCGGCGTATGCTCGAGCCGGCGCGGCGGCTGCACGATCTCCACGACTTGCTCGAATGGCAAATCTTGATACGCTTGTGCGTCCAGCGTCGTGCGCCGCACGCGCTCGAGCAACTGTGTCACACTGGGCTCACCGGACAAATCTACGCGCAGTGCGAGCGTATTGACAAAAAAGCCAATTAACGGCTCGATTTGATAGTGGTTGCGATTGGCGCTCGGTGTGCCAATGACCAGATCATCCTGCCCCGACAGCCGCGCGAGCACCGCGCTCCACGCCGCGAGCACCGTCATGAACAGCGTTGCGCCGTGCGCTTGGCTTACGCGCTTGAGCGCCCCCGTGGTTTGGGCATCGATACGAATCGGCACCTGCGCACCGGCAAACGATTGCTGCGCCGGACGAGGCCGATCAGTGGGCAACTCCAGCATCACCGGTGCATCCGCGAGCGTCGTACGCCAATAGTCGCTTTGCGCTTGCAGCCGCTCACCCAAAAGCCACTGCCGTTGCCAGGCTGCATAGTCCGGATACTGAATCGCCAGCGGCGGCAATGGATCGGCTTGGCCGTCACAGGCTGCGCGGTACAGCGCATTCAGTTCGCGCACCATCACGCCGATCGACCAGCCATCCGACACAATATGGTGCTGCACGAGCAGCATGACGTACTCGTCATCAGCCAATTGAATGCCGCAGGCGCGCATCAGCGGGCCACGCGCCAGATCGAACGGCGCCTGTGTTTCTCTCGCGCTGAGCCGGGCGAGTTGGGTATCCGCGTCGGGCACGCCGCGCAGGTTATGCCAAGTCATCGGCACGCCTGTCTCGGCGGACAACAGCTGCACCTGCGGTTGACCGTCAATGTTCACAAACACCGAGCGCAGCGCTTCGTGGCGCGCCAAGAGCGCATCCAGCGCCTGCTGCCATGCGCCCCGATTTAGCGGCCCCCGCACGCGCAGCGCAAGCGGTATATGATAGGCGTCGCTCGCCCCGTCGAGCTGCGCGAGGAACCATAGCCGTTGCTGCGCAAACGACAGCGGCAATGCTCCGTCACGCGACACCGGCGTAATCGCCGACGATACGCTACTGCCTGACGTGCGTTGCGCACTGATCGCGGCAGCTAGCCCAGCCAGCGTGGGCGCGGCAAACAATGCCGCGAGCGGCAATGGCATACCGAGTGCGGTCACCCGATTCATCAAACGTATCGCGAGCAGTGAATGGCCGCCCAGTGCGAAAAAGTTATCATGCCGGCCCACCTGCTCGACGCCCAGCAACTCGGCCCAGATTTGCGCCAGTGTGGTCTCGAGCTCGCCTCGCGGCGCTTCATACGCTTGATGCGCAAGCGCGTCCGCGCTTGGCGCGGGCAGCGCACGCCGGTCCAGCTTACCGTTGGGCGTCAGGGGCCACGCATCGAGCCGCACGAACGCACTGGGCACCATATACTCAGGCAGCCTCGCCGCCACCTGTGCACGCAGTGTGCTTGCGAGTTGCTCGTCCGCTTCGGCCTGCACATACGCCACCAGCCGCTTAGCCGAGCCCTCCCCTGTTGCCAGCACCACCGCATCACGCACCTGCGGGTGCGCCGTTAAGCACGCTTCGATTTCCCCCAACTCAATGCGAAAGCCGCGAATCTTGACTTGATCATCGTTGCGGCCCAAAAATTCAAGATTGCCATCAGACAAATAACGAGCCAAGTCGCCCGTTTTGTACATCCGCGCGTCGGGCTCAACCGAGAACGGATCGCGCACAAAACGCTTAGCGGTCAGCTCCGGGCGGTTTAAGTAACCGCGCGCGACGCCCGCACCGCCAATATACAACTCGCCGACTGCGCCCAGCGGCACCGGCTGGCCGTAGCGATCTAGGATATAGAGCCGGGTGTTGTCAATGGGCCGTCCAATCGTGCGCCAGCTACTTTCGTCGTCGGTGACCTCATACACAGTCGCAGTCACCGTTGTCTCGGTCGGGCCATAAACGTTCAGCAAGCGTGGCCGGTGCCCCTCACCTGCAAACCAGGCATCACGTGCTGACGCGCTTAACGCCTCTCCCCCAATGAGAATGGCGCGTATCCGGCTGGCAACGGGCGCTGCGTCTTGCGCCAACTGTGTCCAAAACTGCACGGGTAAATCCACCACGCTCACCTGGTGACGTTCACAAAGCGTCCAAAATGGTGCGGCCCCGCTCAACCATGCATCCGTGCGCAGCACCACTGCCGCCCCCTGTGTCAACGGCGTAAAGATCTCCTCGACCGACGTATCAAAAGACAGCGGCGCAAATTGCAGCATCCTGTCCTGCGCCGTGATGCCAAGCGCTCGCGCGATTGCGGTGACAAGATTGGTGACGCCTTGGTGGGGAACCATGACCCCTTTGGGCTGGCCTGTGGAGCCTGACGTATAAATTACATAGGCCAAATGCTGTGCATTCAGCGACAACTTGCACGCGTCAAGATTGTGCGCGCTTTGATGGGCCCACTGCGCTGCATCAGCGTACAGGTCCAGTACCGGCACGCTAGCGCCTAAGCTTTGCGTCACTGTGGCAGGCGGTACTCCCATGCTGAGCAATACGATGGGCGCACTATCCGTCACCATATAAGCCAGGCGTTCTGGCGGATAGGTGGGATCGAGCGGCACATACACGCCGCCAGCCTTGAGCGTGGCGAGCATGCCCATGACCGTTTCCGGGCTGCGCTGAGCGCATAGGGCCACGCGTGTATTGGGCTTCACGCCTAACTCGATCAGCTGATGCGCCAAACGGTTAGCCTGTGCATTCAGTTGCGCATAGCTCAGTGTCTGGCTTTCATAGACTAGCGCGGTTGCCTCCGGTGTGCACGCCACCTGTGCTTCGAACAGTTGGTGAACGCATTGATGTGCCGGGTAATCACGCTGCGTCGCGTTCCACGTCTGAAGCAGTAAGGTTCGCTCCTCGCTGGGGAGTACCTGCAGCTGCCCAATCGGCTGGCCGGGCGTTCCCTCAAGCGCATCAGCCAGGCTTTCCAGCGCCTGCTGCATATATCCGCACAGCCGGTTGGGATCCAGTGGCTCAACGATTTGCGCAATTAGTTCCAACGCTTGTCCAAAATCTTCAATCGACAGCCCGATCGGATAATTGTCACGCTCTTCGGCATACAGCAGCTCCACACCCGGGAGGATGTTGCGCTCGTTTGAGCCCATCGTATTGTGCCGGTAATTGAGCAGCGCACTAAAGAGCGGCGTGCCGGCCGGCACCCCACTGCAGCGCTGCGCCAGCGCCAGCGACGCATGCTCATGCTCGAGCAGCGCCGCTAGACGCGCATGCGTGGCACGCACCGCTGCCTCCACACTGCCCTCTAAGTCCACGCGCAGCGGCAGCGTATTGATAAACAGCCCCATCGCGCAATCGGCACCGTCGCCCGCGCGCATCCGACCAAACAGCACCGTACCAAACACAACCGACTGTTGGCCACTGGCGCATGAGAGCACCTGTGCCCACGCCAAATGGCACAGGCTCGCGACACTCACGTTTAGGCGCTTCGCATGCGCGCGCAGCCTATCGTTTAGTGCCTGCGGTAGCCTGCGGTGCGCTTCACGCACGTGTGCGCCGTCACGATGCACTTGCGCCAAGCCGAACGGCAGCGTTGGCTCCTCGATGTCGGCGAGCATGTCGGTAAAAAAGTGCTCGTGTTCGGCTTGGCTTACACCCAGGCGCGCTTGCGCGACCAAGTTACGGAACGGCTGTGCCGCAGGCAGCGTCCAGCCTTGACCTGCAATGAACGCTTGCACCTCCGCGTGCATCATTTCAGCAGTCGAGCGATCGCCAATCAGATGGTGCAGTAGTCGCACCAGCAACCAGCGGCCATCGGTGTTCTGAGCAATTGCAAAACGCAGCAGCGGCGCTTGCGTCAGATCCAGCCGAGTATGGCGAGAATCGAAGCGCTGCACCAACTGCTCGGCAATCGGCCCGTTGGCAGGATCCAGAGTCAGTTCAGTGGTCGACAGCGGCGCATCACGCCAGACCACCTGCGCGGGCGTGGACAAGCCTTTCCAAATAAACGCAGTGCGCAAAATGTCGTGGCGATTCACGATTTGCTGGACCGCATCCAGATACTGATCGAGCCGCGCTCGCGTATCAAAGGCTAGTTGCGTGATCAGCAGATACGGATCACCTTCGCTGGCGAGCAGATGGTGAAAGAGAATCCCGTCCTGTAGCGGCGACAGCGCATAGATATCCTGGATATTCGCGACGCCACCGGGCACCTGTTCGACAATGTGGTCAATATCAGCCTGCGTCAGCTCAATAAGCGGCAGCATCGAAGGCGTGAGCGCCGTCGTGTCGGGCGTAATGACGTTGGGTGGCACCACTACGTCATGATGCTGGCTCAACGTTTGCACCAGCGCACTGAGCACCGGGGTGTCAAATAGCGCGCGCACGGACAGGTCCAAGCCTAGTAGGCGCAGGCGCTCAATCAATCGCACCGCGAGCAGCGAATGGCCACCAAGCGCAAAGAAGCTATCATGCCGGCTTACACGCTCGACGCCTAGCAGCTCGGCCCAGATTTGAGCCAGTGTGGTCTCGAACTCGCCTTGCGGAGCCTCGTACGCGTGATGCGCGAACGCGTCAGCGCTTGGGGTGGGCAACGCACGTCGGTCTAGCTTGCCATTGGGCGTCAAGGGGAGCGCGTCAAGCCGCACAAAGGCACTGGGCACCATGTATTCAGGCAAACTCGCCGCCACATGCGCGCGCAGCGTGCTGGCCAAGTGCTCAACGGCCTCAGCGACCACGTACGCGACCAGACGCTTGCCGTTGTCTTCGCCTCGCACGAGCACCACCGCGTCACGCACCTGCGAATGCTGAGTGAGGCATGCTTCGATCTCGCCCGGCTCAATGCGAAAGCCGCGGATCTTGACCTGATCATCGTTGCGGCCCAGGAACTCCAGGTTGCCGTCCGGTAAATAACGGGCTAGATCGCCCGTTTTGTACATCCGCGCATAGGGCTCTTGAGAGAATGGATCGCGCACGAAGCGCTCGGCGCTCAGCTCCGGGCGGTTTAGGTAACCACGCGCCACGCCCACGCCGCCAATATACAATTCGCCGACCGCGCCCAGCGGCACCGGCTGCCCCTGCGCATCGAGCAGATAAATGCGTGTGTTTGCAATTGGGCGGCCGATGACCTCCTGTGGCAATATTTGGTCCACGCGGCCGTATTGATAACTCGTGACGTCACCATTCACTTCCGACGACCCGTAAAAATTGAACAACTGAATACTCGGCCATGTGGCAATAACCTGTCGCGCCAACTCGGGTGCTAACCGCTCACCGCTGCATATGAGCACTCGCAGTCTGTCGAGTTGGTTTTTTTCTTTTTCCAAAAAGCATTTGAGCAATGACGGCACGATAACTAGATGGGTCACGCCAGTCTGCCGCAAGCGTCGCGCGAACAAAGGCACATCTTTAACGGTGGCGTTGTCAAATACGACTAGCATGCCACCTGCGAGCAACGCCCCGAGCGTCTCGGTGATCGAATCCACAAAACCGATACTCGTCTTCAATGCAGTGACCGGGGGTTCCTCTAGTACATCTTGAGTGAACCACAGCAGGCGGTTAGTCAGTCCACCAATGGTTGCTCCAACCCCCTTGGGCTGGCCCGTAGAGCCAGAGGTATAAATCACATAAGCTAGATGGTGCGGTGTCAAAGACGGCACTCGTAAGTTATGCTCCGGGTAATTCCATTCAGCGCCGGCATCCAAATCGATGACCGGTATTAGTTGCTTGCCAATCAAGTCTCGTGTCGAAGTCTGGACCAGCACAGTCATCGGCGCGGCATCCCGTAAAATATGCGCGAGCCGCTCGCCCGGATAGCTTGGGTCGAGCGGCACATACGCGCCGCCGGCTTTCAGGATCGCCAGCAGTCCGACGACCATCGCCGGCGAACGCTCGACACAGATCGCCACTCGTACATCGGGTTTAACGCCCAGCTCGATGAGCTGGTGTGCCAAGCGGTTGGCCTGCGCATTCAGTTGCGTATAGCTCAGTGTTTGATCTTCATAGACCAACGCCGTGGCCTTGGGCGTGCGCTCAACTTGCGCTTCAAACAATTGGTGGACACACAGATGCGCTGGATAATCGCGCTGTGTTGCGTTCCACTCGACCAGCAGCCGATGCCGCTCGTTGGCGTCGAGCAGGTCGATGCTGTCAATCGGTTGCGTAGCATCGGCAGCTAACACCTGCATGAACCGGATAAACCGACGCTGATGTGCGCCGAGTGCCTCCGTGGTGTAGCAGGCAGGATTGGCGTTCAAGTCAATCCGTAATTGATGGCTGCCCGGTGTCCAATAGACACACAGCATCAAGTCCTCGACCGGACCACTGAGCAGACTATGTCTTGTCGACGGATACCCAGCAAACAATAGATCCTGGTAAAATGGCATCACGTTGACTGTGGTACCAAACAGCTGTTGCCCGGACGACAGCCCAAGTTGGCGCCGCAGCGCTTCGCTCGGGTAGCGTTGGTGCTGCAACCCACTTTGCATCTCCTGCGCGACCTGCTGCATGAACGACGATAGGTTCATCCCTGGTCGCATTGTGAGCCGCAGTGGCAGTATGTTGGATATCATACCGGGAATATGGCGGTCGGCACCGAAGCGGGCCTTGACCGGAAGACCTAATACGACGTCTTGTTCACCCGTGAATCGATAAAGATACGCGGCCATCGCCGCCGTCACAAACTGTGCTAGCCGACGGGCATCCGACGCAGTGTCGCCCAACGCCTGGGTGGCCAGATAAGTCGTCTGACGCAGCCGCTGCTGTAAAACAGGGGCACTGCGGCTTGCCAGCGTTGCGGGCTCGGGCCAATTGGCGCAGTGCTTGAGCCAATACGCTTCGTCCCGTGCGCGCTGAGCAGACGCCTGGTATTGCGCATCGCTTTCCAACAACTCCAGGACGGAGCCGAAAGTGCACGGCTCTGACGTTACGCCCGCGCACAGCGCGCTATACACGTGTGCAACGCGTTGGGTGATCAGGGACTGGCCATAGCCATCCATCATGATATGGTGATAGCGCTGGTACCAAATCCATTGCGCGGGCGCCACTTTCAGCAACGCATAGCAAAAAAGCGGGCCCTGCATCAGATTCACCGGCTGCTGATAATCGGCGCACATCCACGCCTGGGCCGCTGCCTGAGGGTCGGCTTGCGCCGTGAGGTCCAGCACCGGCATTGACCATGCGGGTGCACCGATCCTCTGCCGCAGCCCATCATCGCTGTCGACAAATTGCAAGCGCAGGGTGTCGGCTTCATCGATCACTTGACGCAATGCCGCTTCAAAGACGGCCGGTTCAATCGCGCCTTCGATAACTATGTACTGCGCAATGTTGTACACGGGGCTGTCTGGATGCAGCTGCTGCGCGAGCCAGATTTCGGTTTGCGCACTGGATAACGGCTGTGTAACAGGCGTGATGCTAGCGTCCATAACAAAGCTCCGATTCAGGCAACCGAGCAGCCTGATGTTTAATAGTTGTACGAACAGATATTAATACGGTACCAAGAATCTATCGTTGCTCTTCAGGAACCACGACGGCTTTGATGACACGTCGCGTGCAATTTTTAGTCATTCACTGCGGCGATCAGGGCCACCTATCGGCACGCGTCGGTGTGTCGTTCGTGTCGCTTGATTGGCCATTGATCACGCCATGACCAATTTATGCCAAGCTTTAGCGAAGACGCTGAGCATCACACGCGTGAGGCTGTGCGCGAATTGGCATTGCAGTCGGCCAAGCAAGACAGTCAAAAGAATAGGGCAAGCAACCGCACCGCACTGGCGCGGCGTCATTGGGTTCAGTACTGGGGTACTGCTTCATTTCTCCCTCCAGATATTACTTTTTTAGCCATACGGCTACAGCAACGCACCGTTCGCTGATTAATCAGCACAACGTTAACTGCTTGACGTCTCGCAAGCACTGCACCCAACTGTCAGGAGCCGCTACAAAGATTGAGGTCATTGCAACGCTTAGCGCCTGGTTGAAAGACTGTAAAGCACTCGCTATGATGCACTCAAGCCTATTATCTTTGCTTAAAACGACAGGTCTTGAACAAATGAAACGATAAAGCCGAAATTTGCAACAAACAGCGGAAGGCAAGCCATTGCGGTTCGCCACTGTGCTAACCTATCCGCAAGGTTTGGCACGCTCTTAGCTGAGACTGTAGTGGTCTAATGAACCCGGACACTAATTTAGGCGAGAATATTCACCACGAAGAGGTGTCTGATGACCAAGCAACGTCGTTCATTTCCCCCCCAGTTCAAACAGCAGGCGGCCTGTCTGGTGCTGGATCAGAGCTATAGCCATAGGGAGGCGAGCCGCTCGGTCGGCGTCGGCGAGTCCGTGCTGCGTCGCTGCGTGCAACACGTTCAACTGGAACGTCAGGGCATCACGCCGCACGGCAAGACCATCACGCCGGATCAGCAACGCATCCAGGAACTTGAGGCGCGCATCGAACGCCTCGAGCGAGAAAAAGCCATTTTAAAAAAGCTACCGCACGCTTGATGTCGGAAGGCATCGAACGCACGAGGTAATCGATCAGATCTGTAGAAGCGAATCGGTCGGGCTGATTTGTGCGGTATTCGACGTATCGCGCTCCTGCCTGTATGCACACCGGGAGCGTGCCCAGCGCGTTAATGTCGCGCGCATGGCGCTGCGCTGCCGCGTGCACGAGCTGTTCGTCGAGAGCCGAAGCTGTGCTGGCAGTCGCAGCATCATAGGCATGATTCGAGATCGATACCGACCACGAGCAGCGCGCTTGCATTGACCAGCATCGCGATCGCAGCACTCCCGCCGACGTGCGATGCCATGAACGCGGTATCCTGCCCCCACGCGCCGGCCACTTCAACCCCATGCCCATGCGAGTCATCCTCGCTAGTCCGTACGCAAGCGCAATACGGAGCCGGACGCGGGGCGCCAACTATCATGCGCGCAATGTCGCCGCATCGCGACGCGCACGCGTAACAATACCGCATCCGGGCTACCTGATACGGCACGCTGTGATAGCATCGTGTTGTTTTCTTCATTCCCCGTTCTCCGGTTGAGACCCGCCATGCGCGCGTTCCTGTTCCCAGTGCCGTTGCGACGTCGCCACGCCATGCGTGCGGCGGCAGCGGCGCGCGCGATCCGAACGGACCGACCTGGTATCAACCTGCTCCGATACATCGCCGCGGCACCGCTTTCATTGGCCCGGCACTCGCACTAAGCGGCCCCTTGTTTCAGCCGCTGCCTGGGCGGGTACCGGGCACACCCAACCATTTGACTTTTCGTTGCGTTGGAGAAACAAGATGAAGACCTGCTATCTGACAGAAACCGACGTCAGCCGACTCGAGCGCCATGCGGCACAAGCGAGCCCGCAATCCGGCTACCAGACGATGCTCGATGCCCTGCTCGAGCGCGCGGCCGTGGTCGAAGCCACCGACATCGACCCGAGCGTCGTTACGATGAATTCGACTGTGACGCTGTCGAATCCGTCGTCCGGCGAACGCATGACGTGGACCGTCGTCTACCCACCGAACGCCGACTTCTCACAGGGACGGTTGAACGTGTTCTCGCCGGTCGGCCTCGCGCTGCTCGGCGCAACGCCGGGCGACGAGTTGCGCGTGACGCCCCCCAGCGGGGCACCGCAAACGCTCAAGGTCGAGCAGATCGTATTCCAGCCCGAGGCGGCTGGCGACTATCGGCTTTGACGCCGTGGCCGCGCCGGCCCGACGGCGCAGCCATGCCGTCGGGTGTGGCCGCGGGCGTGCCCCCGGTCAGCCACCCAGGTACGCGCTTTTAACGCGTTCGTTAGCCAGCAAATTCGCGCCGGTATCGGCCAGCATCACGCGGCCGGTTTCCACTACGGAGCCGCGATCGGCCACCTGCAGTGCCTTGTTCGCGTTCTGCTCGACCAGAAACACCGTCACGCCCTCGTCGCGAAGCGCGCCGCACGCTTTAGTGCATCGCGTTCCACGCGCCGATATACCGGCGTGGCCAGCAACCCGCGCAATAGCCCGCTTTGAGTCAACCGGTGCTGCGCGGCTAGCAGGTTCTCGATCACGGCCAACGACTTGAACAGTCGGATGTTCTGGCATGTGCGCACCAGCCCGCGGTGCGGATCGAGGCTGCCGCCGCTGCGGGCGACAACGTCCGCCCGCCTTCGTGCGATAATCCCGGCCGCGTTTGCCTACTCGCGTCCTCGCCCGTATGCCCAAGCCCGTCAAAAGACGAAAGAACATCGAATGTCCCCCCATCGGCGCGCTGATGCGCTATCGACAACGGATCGTGCGCGTCGTCGCCGAAGCCCGCGGACAGCGCGCGATGATCGAATCGATCGATGAAACGGGGCGGACGCTGATAAGCACGGTCAAATGGATCAGCCTGTCCAGCCTGGGCAGGCAGCTGTTTTGACATCGAGCGCAGGGCAACATGCCTGCGCGCGGCACGGCGTCACGCGGCGCTCACCGCGTCCTTGAACGCCTTGCCGGGGATGAACTTGGCGCTAACGTAGCGCGATCCGCCGCCGATCAGTAGGTCTCCAAATGGAGGCGCCCTTCACGTCTGAGGTCAGCCCACACCCGTTGCCAATCCAATCCATAACACTGCGCAATATCCCTGAGTGCGAGCAGTACCCCTTCTTCCATTCCCTTCAGCCCGCACACATAGACATGGGTATTGCGGTCCGCCAGCCATGGCCCCACGTCGGCCGCTCGTTCGCGCAGCGCATCCTGCACGTACCGCTTTGGCCGCCCGGGCATGCGTGAGAACGCGAGCTCGGCATCGATAAAGTCTTTCGGTAGGGTCGTCAGTGGCCCAAAATACGGCAACTCCTGCGGCGTGCGCGCGCCAAAGAACAGCATCAACCGGCCGCTCGCGCCATCGCCCCGATGTCGGCGGCGATATTCGGTCATCGCGCGCATCGGCGCGGCACCCGTGCCGGTGCAGATCATCAACAGGTGTGAACCGGGATGGTTTGGCATCAGGAACGTACTGCCGAACGGACCGATCACCGCAACCCGGTCACCTTTGCGCAGGTCGCACAAGTAATTCGAACACACGCCGAGGGCAGGGTTGCCCTCGTGGTCGCAAGTCACACGCTTGACCGTGAGCGATACATTGTTGTAACCGCGCCGCTCTCCGTCACGCGGGTTGGCCAGCGAATATTGGCGCGCGTGGTGCGGCCTGCCGTTGGGCGCGGCGCCCGGCGGCACGACACCGATCGATTGGCCTTCGAGTACGGGGAAGAGCGTCGCGCCAAAGTCCAGCACGATGTGATGGATGGCACTGTCGGCAGACTCGTCCGTCAAGCGATAATTGTCCGCCACGATTGCCGTAGCGGGCGCATCGCACGTATACAAATTCACATGCGGTCTAGCCGCCGACCCCGGCGCCACGCTGGCGCCCCGCAGTACGTCGCTGCTGCTGACCGCCAAGTGCTCCGGCCGGTGCAGGGCGCTCGCGACGCCCACGCCGGCACCCTGCTGGGCGGGCGACTGTCGGGGCGGGAGTTCTTCCCAGGCAAGCTGGGCGTCGATACTGTACGCATCGGCCTCGAGCACTTGGTGCCAATTGTCGATCGCGCCGGTCGGACACGGCGGCACGCACGCCATGCAGCCATTGCAAACCTGCGCGTTCACGACGTAGTTGTTCGCATCGTGCGTGATCGCATCATTCGGGCACGTCTCCTCGCACGTGTTGCAACGGATGCAGACCTGCGGATCGATCAAGTGTTGATTCAGCATAGCCATTGGCGCCGGCGCATGTCAGCGGTCAATTGAACCTGACATATTGGAAGTCGATGGGCTGCCGGTTAATGCCCATCGCCGGCGGCGCGATCCAGTTTGCGAACCGACCCGGCTCGACTACGCGGCCCATTAGCGAGGCCACGAACGCGCGATCTTCCGGCGTCGGCAGCCAACTTGCCTGGTTGGCCGCCCATTCGGCTTCGTCGATCACCCGACCGTGCGGCGACACGCGCACGCCGGCAAACGAGCCGATCCTGCGGTTGAATGCCTTGTGCGGCACGCTTAGTCTAGATTCAATGCCCGCCTTCTCCAACGCCTTATTCCAACGGTTAACGCCGGCTATCGAGTCCTTGATATAGTCGTCACGTAGCACTTCGTTCATCGCGTTAAGCATCGGCACTTCGCGCTCGACCAGTTGACCGTCGCGCACGTCGAGCAGCCAGTAGCGCTGTGTATCGAGCCGATGATCGTCGTCCCGCTTGCTCTCCCCAAAACGCCCCTTCAGGCCCAATGAGTAGAACGTCGCGGCATTGGATGACTGGTCTGCGCCGAACAAGTCGATGGTCACTGAGTAATGGAAATTCAGGTAGCGCTGGATCGTCGGCAAGTCGATCACGCCCGCCGCCCGCAGCGCACTCACATCGTCTGTGCACAACGCGTTCATGACCTGAGCGGTGCGCTGAATTACTCGCGACACGCCAGACTCACCGACGAACATATGGTGCGCCTCCTCCGTCAGCATAAAGCGGGTAGTGCGAGCCAGCGGATCGAAGCCCGATTCGGCCAGCGCCGACAGTTGAAACTTACCGTCGCGATCGGTGAAGTACGTAAACATGAAAAACGCTAGCCAGTCCGGTGTGCGTTCGTTGAACGCGCCCAGAATGCGGGGATGGTTTTCGTCGCCGGAGTGGCGCTCCAGCAGCGCCTGCGCTTCCTCGCGGCCGTCGCGGCCAAAATAGCGGTGCAGCAGGTACACCATCGCCCACAGGTGACGGCCTTCCTCGACGTTGACCTGAAACAGGTTGCGCAAATCGTACAGCGACGGCGCGGTCAGCCCGAGGTGCCGCTGCTGCTCGACTGACGCGGGCTCGGTATCGCCCTGCGTAACGATGATGCGCCGCAGTTTCGCGCGATGCTCGCCAGGCACGTCCTGCCACACTGCCTCGCCGCGGTACTCGCCGAATTGAATCTTACGATCGGGCTCGCCGGGCGCCAGAAAGATGCCCCACCGGTAATCTGGCATCCTGACGTAATCGAAATGTGCCCAGCCGCCGGGCTCGACGCTCACCGCGGTGCGCAGGTAGACGTCGTCAAGCTGACTGCCAGATGGTCCCATATCATTCCACCACGACAAGAAATTCGGTTGCCACTGCTCGAGCGCGCGCTGCAGCATGCGGTCATCGGCCAGGTTGACGTTATTGGGAATCTTGTCGCTGTAATTGATCGAAGACATGATCGATTCCTTGATCGAAAAACGTTGCATGCGTGCGCCAGCAACTCGCCTTAAACGCGAGCGACATCGAATTGAGGCTTGACGCCCTCGCCATAAACCTTCAACGCGCCTTTGTCGCCGGCCGCATTCGGGCGATTGAAAATCCAGTTCTGCCATGCACTGAGGCGTCCGAAGATCCGCGACTCCATTGTTTCCGGACCGTTGAAGCGCAGGTTGGCTTCCAGACCAGTCAACGCATCCGGCGACATCGCGGCGCGCTCCTCGAGCGCGATGCGGATCTCATCGGGCCAGTCTAGGTCGTCGGGCGCGGCGGTGACCAGACCCAGTCGTTCCGCCTGCAGCGGATCGACCGGTATGCCGAACTTGTCGCGCAGCGCCTCGAGCAGCGCGTCGTCACCGTAGAAGCGCCGCGCCAGCCGCGACTGCTGCGTGACCATCGGGTATAGGCCGAAATTGGCCTCGGACAGCACGATTGCCGGCTGCCGCGACGGACTGCCCGGCAGCGCCTGCATGTATGAACGGTCCGCCGCGAACGCGAGTTCAGCGAGTGTGCCGGCAAAGCATGACCCGGATTCAATCAGCGCGAACAATGATCGCGACGACACGTCGATGCGCGCCAGCGCACGACGCAGCAAGCCAATCGTCTCGCGCACGAACCAATGATCACGATGGCTTATAAGCGCAGCATCGACGTCAAGCACGGCCTGCGCATCGCCCGATGTTCTAAGAACCCACGTGCCGATCTCGCCTTCGTTCGTGCGCAGCGACAGGATCGCATCATCCAATTCGCGGCCGAACCGCAGCGGCCACCAGTTGGCCCCGGTCGCAACGATCGCATCGAGGTCCGCGGGCTGCGGCCCACACGGCGCCTTCGCGGTCAACGTCGCGGTGCGCGCGGCCCGATCTAGCCTGACCTCGAGCGTCTGGTACACGATGCCGTCGTCGCGGGTGCTGCACTCGATTGGGGTCAATGCGACGCCCCGCGCGTCGCCGGGACGATCGCTTTGTGCTGCCAGTTCGAGCGCGCGCGCCTGGACCGCCTGCGCAAACTGGCTGGGCTTGACCACCTCGTCGACCAGCCGCCATTGTTTCGCGCGCTCGCCTCGAATACCCTCCACCACAGTGCAGAACAAATCGGCCCGGTCGTGTCTGACCTTGCGTTTATCGGTGAGCCGCGTGAGGCCGCCGGTGCCGGGCAGCACGCCAAGCAGCGGCACCTCCGGCAACGCGACAGACGATGTCCGGTCATCGATCAGCCAGATCTCATCGCAAGCCATCGCAAGCTCGTAGCCTCCACCGACGCACGCGCCATTCACGGCAGCCAAAAACTTCAGCCCCGAATGGCGCGATGCATCCTCGATGCTGTTGCGGGTTTCATTCGTGAACTTGCAGAAGTTGACCTTCCACGCATGCGACGACATGCCAAGCATGAAAATGTTCGCGCCGGCGCTAAACACCCGCGCTTTGCTGCTCGTGACCACAACAGCACATACCTCGGGATGCTCAAAGCGGATACGCTGCAATGCATCGTGCAGTTCGATGTCCACGCCCAGATCATAGGAATTGAGCTTGAGCTTATAGCCGCTGCGAATGCCACCCCCCTCGTCCACATCGAGTGCCAACGTCGCCACCGAACCGTCGAAGCGCAGTTTCCAATGCTTGTAGTGCGACGGATCAGTACGAAAGTCGACGGGGGCAGCAGCGGGTTCCAGCGTGGCCATAGGCGTCTCCGAATAAGGCAGTACACGATTGTTTATTTGAATAATAGTGCATGTCAACGCCACCTCAAAGACGATTAATGAATTTTATTTCATATTTTGGTTGACATTCAGACTCATAAATTAATTATCCGCCGCCAACCGCACGGCCAGCCGATCGCGCAACTGCAAATAAGCATCGGCCAACGTCTTATCACTGGTATCGAAATTCAGGTCGGCCCGGCCGTACAATTCGCCGCGCCCCGCCAGGATCCGCTTTAAATCTTCCATGGCCTCGCTGCTGCCGGACATTGGACGCAGATCACCTTGGGCGATGACGCGACGCATATGTTCATCCGGGCTGGCTTGCAGCCATACCGTAAAGCAATGAGCGAGCAGCATGTTGAACGTGGCCGGCTCCGACACGAGGCCGCCCGTTGTCGCGATCACCGCGCGCGGGTGTTCGGCAATCACCGCCTCCAGCGCGCGATGCTCGTAGCGCCGGTACGCGTTAGCGCCATATAGCGAGTGAATTTCGGACGGGGAGCACCCAGCTAGCTGCTCGATCACCCGGTTGAGTTCGACAAACGGCACCTTGCGCTCTTGCGCCAGCATCCGGCCAAGCGTGGACTTACCGGCGCCCCGCAAGCCGATCAGCGCGATCCTGTGATTCCGGTCGGGGTCGCGCTGCGTCTGCTCGAACAGGTCAGCGAGCGCCATGCGTGCGCGTTGTAGTGACGCCGGATCGCGCCCGTGCAGCAACTGGCGAATCAACAGCCATTCGGCCGACGACGTGGTCTCGTCGCCGATCACTTCCGCGAGCGGGCAATTCAAGGCCAGCGCGATCTGGCGCAGTACCAGCACTGAAGCGTTACCGACGCCGGACTCTAAATTCGCTAGATGCCGCTCCGACAGGCCGGTTTCAGCCGCCAGGCTCTTGCGCGTCATCCCGCGTCGTGCCCGCAGCAGTCGCACGCGCTCGCCCATGGCGGTCAGGAACGGATCGCGCGGATCACGTCCGGCGAGCGAGCCGTCGTTGGCGGGCGACTCGGGACTGTACTCCATGGGCGAGTCGGCAAGCCGCCGCGATGTATCACTGTGCTTCATCTTCAGCCACTTTTGTCACCCTGTCACTATATATGCACTATATTGCTTGACAACAGCATGCTCAACGACTAATTTCATCCCCATCGTATTGAATGATAACCGTGGCCAGCCACCGGCATCGCATCACGGCGGCATACCGACGCCGCTGACCGACGCCCACAACGCTAACCCGGAGGCCCACATGTCGCCACAAGACTTTCACCGCATGATCGCGCGTGTAACGGAACCGTTGGTCGGACGTGAACTTGACGGCGCGCTGGCCGACTGGCTCAATACCCGCTGGTCGCCAGAGAGCACCGAATACCGCGAGTTGGCGCAAGCCTGTCGGGCCGGTGTCTCACAGGGTTGGATGTGCAACCGCGAACACGCGGGCATCCGTTATGGCCGGATTTTCAAACCCGACGCCAGCATTGGCGGCTTCTCCGGCGACGTCGTCGACATGGCCGACGTGGCCGGCCCACATCACGTCCATCCGCACGGCGAGATCGACTTGATCATGCCGCTCACGCCGAACGCAACGTTTGACGGCCACGCTGCCGGCTGGTGCGTCTACGATCCCGGCAGCGCGCATCGGCCAACGGTCTCGAACGGCCGCGCGCTGGTGATGTATCTGCTACCCCACGGCGCAATCGAATTCTCCCCCGCCTGATCAACATACCAGGCTGCACGGCATGCGCGGCGGTCCACCACACGCACACCTGCCGTGCGCGTGCTTGCGCGCTGGCGTGTCATGGCCCCCTTTCGCGTCATTGTCGGAGGAAAAATGCAAGCCTTAATGGAGTCCCACGCTGGCGCGACGATTTCGGCCAGCTCGCCGCCGGCCCAGTTTAACTTCGCCACGCATCTGTTCGAGCTGAATCGCCAGCGCGCGCAGCGATTGGCCTACATCGACGAC
Organism: Mycetohabitans sp. B2; assembly: GCF_021733735.1. Taxonomy (NCBI): domain Bacteria; kingdom Pseudomonadati; phylum Pseudomonadota; class Betaproteobacteria; order Burkholderiales; family Burkholderiaceae; genus Mycetohabitans; species Mycetohabitans sp. B2. The sequence continues at coordinate 24,154 of NZ_JAHKSP010000066.1, read as the reverse complement.
GCCGGCACACTCACTTATGGGGCGTTGCAGGAGCATGCACGCCGCTTCGCGAGCATCATGCGTGCACGAAGGGTGCGGCCGGAAGAGCGGATTTTGCTGGTGATGCTGGACACCGTCGAGTTGCCCATCGCGTTCCTCGGCGCACTTTATGCCGGTGTGGTCCCGGTCATTGCCAACACGCTGCTCGGCCCAAGCGAATATGCGTACATGATCGCGCACAGCCGCGCACGCATCGTGATTGCTTCCGCGTCACTGCTGCCCGCCGTCCTGCCAGCACTGGACCAAGCACAGGCCGATTCATGCGAGCTCATTATCAGCGGCGTCGACCACGGTGCGATGCCAGCGTCTCACCACAATACTGCGCCTACGTTGCAACACTTGCTGGACACCGCGATGCCCATGGCCGAGCCGATCCGCAGTAGCCGCGACGACATCGCGTTCTGGCTCTATTCGTCCGGTTCGACCGGCAAGCCGAAGGGCACCGTGCATACTCACGCCAACCTGTACTGGACCGCAGAACTGTATGGCAAGTCGGTGCTGGCCATCAACGAGCATGATGTCGTGTTCTCGGCGGCCAAGCTGTTCTTCGCCTACGGATTGGGCAACGCGCTGACCTTTCCACTCTCGGTCGGCGCAACCACCGTGCTGATGGCCGAACGCCCCAGCGCAAAGGCGGTGTTCGCACGGCTCGTACGGCATCGCGCCACAATCTTCTACGGCGTGCCCACACTGTACGCAAGCATGCTTGCCTGTGCGCGCCTGCCCAGACGCGAGCAGGTTGCGCTGCGCCTCTGCACGTCCGCCGGCGAAGCGCTGCCCAAGGCGGTCGGCGAGCGATTCAGCGCACACTTCGGCTGCGAGATCCTCGATGGCATCGGCTCGACGGAAATGCTGCATATTTTCCTGTCGAATCGGCCGGGCGACGTCGAGTATGGCACCACCGGCACGCCGGTACCTGGCTACGAGGTCGAACTACGCGACGAGACCGGCGCGCCCGTCGCGGACGGCGAGATCGGCGACCTGTTCATTAAGGGCCCCAGCGCGGCGCTGATGTATTGGTGCAACCGCGAAAAGTCCCGTACGACGTTCCTGGGCGATTGGTTGCGCAGCGGCGACAAATTCCGCCGTCAGTCCAACGGCCGCTATGTGTACGCGGGCCGCAGCGACGACATGTTCAAGGTCAGCGGCCAGTACGTCTCACCCGTTGAGGTCGAGATGTCGCTGGCGCATCATGAGGCGGTGCTGGAGGCCGCCGTCGTCGGCGTCGAGCGCGACGGTTTGCTGAAGGCGTACGCGTTTGTCGTGCTCAAGGCTCACGTGAGTGCGTCGGATGCGCTGGCCGATGAGATCCGAGCATTCGCCAAGCAACGGCTCGCGCCACACAAGTGTCCGCGCGAAATCGTATTCGTCGACGAGTTGCCGAAGACCGCGACAGGTAAAATCCAACGCTTCAAGTTGCGAGCACAATCCTGAGGTCTTCATGCATCATTGCGCAAGCTCCGCCAGGGCACACACCGCCAAGGCCGGCACACCGGGCCCAGTCACCACAGATGGCGGGCTGACGACGCTGCCCGCCGGTGCGACGCGCGGCACGCTGCAAATTGAGTATCGTTGGCTGAACCGCACGCGTCACGACGCGCCGATCGCGGTATTTTTGCATGAGGGACTGGGCAGCGTGGCGATGTGGAGGGACTGGCCACAAACGCTGTGCGACGCGCTCGGCTGGCGCGCACTCCTCTATTCGCGGCCCGGCTACGGGCGCTCCACGCCGCGCGAGCCGGGCGTTAAGTGGCCCGTGCGGTTCATGCACGAGCAGGCCCACGACGTGCTGCCGTCGCTGCTCGATGCGCTGGGCATCGACGCGAGCGAGCGCGCGCGGATGTGGCTCATTGGGCATAGTGACGGCGGCTCGATCGCGTTGCTGTACGCCAGCGCGTTTCCTCGCGCGCTGGCCGGTGCGGTCGTCATCGCACCGCACGTGAGGGTCGAGCAGCTATCGGTGGACAGCATCGCGCAAATGAAGATTGACTACGAACGCGCGAGCCTGCGCAACAAACTTGCACGCTACCACGACGATGTCGATTCCGCATTCTACGGCTGGAATGACATCTGGCTGGACCCGGCGTTCCGTGACTGGGACATCACCGGCATGCTACCGCGCATCCAATGCCACCTGCTGGCGATTCAAGGCTACGACGACAAGTACGGCACGATGGCACAGATCGATATAATCCAGCACAACGTGCGTCACGCGCGGGTGGCTAAGCTGCCCACCTGCGGCCATTTGCCGCACCGAGACGCACCGGTCGAACTCAATCGGGTGATTGCGGACTTCATCCGCACCACGACCTTTAACATGTAGTCGATGTTCCCTGTTATCGAGAAGCACTCCTGTATCTACGTAAGTTCGACAATCCGTTCGCGAAACGGCGCCCTGTGGCGGATAGACCCGCGCTCCATCGTCACATGGACGGACGCGACGACGTCAATGCCCATTTTTGGTGCAGCGCGGCGGACCTCGTACCGCTTGATCACACCGTGCTCCTCCAGGCGCCGATGGCAACACAGCCTCTGCGCCAGCGATAGCCGGATCGTCTTAGCCCACTCCAAGTGTGATGCACGCGCCTGTTCCTGTAGTACGCTCAATAACTGGCGGACCGTACAATCGAACTCGAGTATCTGCACTTTGATTCCCGGTTTTCGCAAAACACGGAACTTTATAGCAAGGGTTTACCTCAGCGGGTTGCACAATACTTTTTCCCAACGCAATCGATAAACTCAGCGTGTACTCAAGGGCCGCATGGCCGGCCGACCTCCCCATTGACACGGCACCACACCGAATTCCACAAGAATAGAGGGTCACATGGTAGTAGCAAACGATACAGATACCGCACTCAAGCGCGGATTGAAAAACAGGCATATCCAGTTGATTGCGTTGGGCGGCGCCATCGGCACCGGTTTGTTCCTGGGCATCGCGCAGACGATCCAAATGGCGGGACCGTCAGTATTACTCGGCTACGCGTTGGCCGGCGGCATTGCTTTTTTGATCATGCGGCAACTCGGTGAGATGGTGGTCGACGAGCCGGTCGCCGGCTCGTTCAGCTACTTCGCCGACAAGTACTGTGGCCGCTTCGCCGGCTTCCTGTCCGGTTGGAACTACTGGGTACTGTACATTCTCGTGGGCATGGCCGAGTTGTCGGCGGTCGGCATCTATATCCAATATTGGTGGCCCGGCGTGCCGACGTGGGCCTCGGCGCTGGCGTTTTTCGTGCTAATCAACGCGATCAACCTGGGCAGCGTGAAATCCTACGGCGAGATGGAATTCTGGTTCTCGATCGTCAAAGTGGCCGCGATCGCCGGCATGATCGTATTCGGCGCCTACCTGCTGTTGTCCGGCTCGGCGGGCCCGCAAGCGAGCATTGCCAACCTGTGGCAGCACGGTGGCTTTTTTCCGAACGGCGCCACTGGCCTGGCGATGTCGATGGCAGTGATCATGTTCTCGTTTGGCGGCCTGGAGTTGGTCGGCATCACGGCCGCCGAGGCCGACGATCCGCACAACAGTATCCCGCGCGCCACCAACCAGGTCGTCTACCGAATCCTGATTTTCTATGTCGGCGCACTCGCCGTGCTGCTGTCGCTTTATCCATGGCAGAATATCACTAGCGGCAGCAGCCCGTTCGTGATGATCTTCCACGCGATGAACAGCAACGTGGTGGCCACTGTGCTCAACGTCGTGGTACTGACCGCCGCGCTGTCGGTTTATAACAGCGGGGTCTACAGCAACAGTCGGATGCTGTACGCGCTCGCGCAGCAACGCAATGCGCCGCGCGCACTCGGCGCGCTGAACCGGCGCGGCGTGCCGGTCGCCGCCCTCGCTGTGTCGGCGACAATCACCGGCGTGTGCGTGGTCATTAATTATGTGATGCCAGCCCAGGCGCTTGAACTGTTGATGGGGCTCGTGGTATCGGCGCTGCTGATCAACTGGGCCATGATCAGCATCATCCACCTGCGCTTCCGGCAGCATAAGCGCAGGACCGGCCAGACGAGCCACTTCGCCAGCGTCGGCCATCCGTTCACGAACTACCTGTGCCTGGCGTTCCTCGCCGCGATCTTGATCGTGATGTACCGCACGCCGCCGTTGCGCCTGTCGGTCTACTTAATTCCTGTCTGGCTGGCAGTGTTGGCGGTAAGCTATCGCTTTCGCCAACCCAGTGCGCCGTTGACGATATCCGGCGGGACCTCCAAGCGGTAACATCTTATTTTTCAGGATAGTTCATGTTCGAGCACGTCGAAGCGTTTCCCGGTGATCCAATCCTGTCGCTCAACGAGGATTTTCAGGTTGACCCTCGGTCCGACAAGGTGAATTTGAGCATTGGCATCTACTTCGACGCGCACGGCAAGCTGCCGGTGATGGCTGCCGTGCGCGATGCGGAGCAGGCGCTGGCCGGCGCGATCGGACCCCGCCCCTACCTGCCGATGTCGGGACTGCCCGCGTATCGCGACGCAGTACAACAACTGGTGTTCGGCGACACATGCGGCGCGCGCGCCGGGCGGCGCATCGCGACGCTGCAGACACTGGGCGGCTCAGGTGCGTTGAAAGTCGGCGCAGACTTTCTGCGACGCACCTTCCCCGATGTGCAGGTGTGGATCAGCGACCCCAGTTGGGAAAACCACCGCGTGGTGTTTGAACGCGCCGGCTTCACGGTAAACACCTATCCGTACTACGATGGCGCCACCGGCGGCTTGCGCTTTGATGCGATGCTCGATGCGTTGCGCGCGATTCCGAAGCGCCACATCGTGCTACTGCATGCGTGTTGCCATAACCCGACCGGCGTCGACCTGGACCACAACCAATGGCGTGAGGTCATCTCGCTAATCGAGCAAAACGAGCTGCTGCCGTTCGTCGACATGGCATACCAGGGTTTTGGCACAGATCTGGACGATGATGCCTTCGCGGTGCGAGAACTGGCCGCGCGCGGCATATCGTGCCTAGTCGCGAACTCGTTTTCGAAGAACTTTTCGCTGTATGGCGAGCGCTGCGGTGGCCTAAGCGTCGTGTGCCGATCCGCCGACGAGGCAACACGCGTACTCGGGCAATTGACCGGCGCGATACGAGCTAACTATAGCAATCCGCCGACCTATGGCGCCAAGGTGGTGCACAAGGTGCTCTGCACGCCGGCGCTACGCGCGTCTTGGCAGTCCGAACTCGCCTCGATGTGCAAGCGCATTGCCGCGATGCGCCGCGCGATCCACCAGCGGTTGCAAGGCCATATCGCCGACGAAGCCTTGTCGCGCTATATCCGACAGCGCGGCATGTTCACCTATACCGGACTGAGCGCCGCGCAGGTGGACCGGCTGCGCACCGAGCACGGCGTGTATCTGGTTCGCTCCGGGCGGATGTGCGTCGCGGGCCTGAACGAGCAGAACGTCGGCGTGGTCGCCAACGCCATCGCAAGCGTGCTGCGCGCGTGATGGCTGGCAGACGCTAGGCCCGTACGGCTCACTCGCCCGCTGAAAAAGGCGTGGCCCGCGTCGCAGCCGGCCCGCGACGAACCCAAGTATAGTGATAGTAACGCCCGTTGCCGCGATACGCAGAGCAGGAACACGCCTGGCACGCCAAAGAACACAACGGGGCCCCAAGACCGCTGAATTGGGACGACCTGCGCTACTTCCTCGAAACCGCGCTGGGCGCCGTGCTGTTCGACAAATCGCGCAATATTACGCGGCGCTGCAAGGCCATGCGCTAGCGATCCTGCCGTGCTTTATTGAGGCTCGACCACCCGTGCACCAAACAACTGGCACGATCACTGCACTCAGGAGGTTGCCCATTCTTTTCAGTGAGTCGAACTAACGCGATCGGTGCGGTGGGGCGCTCAGCGCGCCCGTCGTCATAGTTTCGTGCGATCTGCGCGAACATGTCGTTGTCGAATGGCTTGTGGTAGCCGGCGCCGTCTATTACGCTGATAAAAAGCCATTGCCAAACTGCGCGCAAAAGCCCAAGTCGAACTCCGGCCGATAACGGCGACTGCCCAGGTAGCGCGGTGCTACACCGCTGCCGTCCACGATCGTATCGGTGTTCTCAGCATGGGCCGGTGGCGCGACGGGCAGCGTGGCCAGCGGTAACGCTAGGGAGAGCAGACGTTTGTACGCGGGTCGAAACGCAGGTCGAAACGCAGGTCGGAAAAAGGTTGTGGTGGAAACGATAGTCTAGGAGCGCACCGACTTTACATTTGTTTTGAAGTGGTGCAGATTGGTGTCCACGTTTGACAGGTTGTCCTGGGCTGTCTGCGCACTATCCATGGCACCGCCAGGCCGGATAGAATCGGCCAGTGTGACGCAAGAAAGACCATGGAAGACGTACCACTCAAACACAAGGTCCTGCTGGTCGAGGATGACGACCGGCTCGCGCAGTGGGTGCGCGAGTACCTCGACAACTACAAATTCTCGGTCCATGGAGACCGGCGCGGTGACGTCGCGCTGGATGCGCTGCGCGAGCACCGTCTCGCGCTGATGATCTTGGAGCCGATGCCGCCGAACTTGAACGATATGGCAGTGTGCCGCCGCATCCGCAAGCTGTCCAACGTGCCGTGCTGATCCTGACCGCACGCGTGGACGCCCACGATCAGATCGCCGGTCTAGAGACCGGCGCGAACGACTACAGGATCAAGCTCCTCGGGCCGCGGCTGCTAATCGCGCGGGCGCGAACGTTGCTGCGCCGCATGCAGCCAGCGCCGACGGCGGTTGGCGCTCCACCGGTCGGCGACGCGCTGAGATCCGGCGAGATCGTGACCTCGCCGCCCAATCGCAAGATCATATGGCGCGGCGAAATGCTAAAAGCGCTGCGCGGCATCGAATTCGACGGACTGGACCATTCCGTCAATTCCAGCATCTCGCGAGTCAGGCGACGCTTCGAAACTTCTTCGGAGCCGCACAAGGTCAAGACCATCTGGAGACGCGGCGACCTGTTCAGCCCGTCCACGTGGGAGGAGTAAATGCTTCGTTCGCTGATCCGTCTGTACTTGGCCGTCATCATCGTCGCAGGCGCCGCCATCGTATTGGTCGACGTGTCGTCCGTTCGCATTTTTTCCGAGCGCGCCAGCGAGCAGGCGCGCCATTCGCTGAGCACCTACGCGTTTGTACTGACCGACTATCTCGAGCGGCACGCCGGCAATCAGCGCGCCGCGGCGCTACGCGCGTTGAGCAAGCATGACACCGAGGGCTTCAGCCTCATGACATGGCAGGACGTCGAGCAGTTGCTCGACGCGCGGCAGTTGAGCGAGCTGCGTGCCAGCAAGGTCGTGCACGCCAATCCGCAGGAGCCGACCAATCTGGACATCCAGATCTACGCATACGGGTTCATCGTGCTCGCCACGCTGCTGGCCGTCGGGGCATGGGTTCATTACCACTGGCGCGATCTGCGCGCGCTCGAGGCCGCCGCCCGTGCATTCGGCGCAGGCAAGCTGTCCACGCGGGCCCCGATATCCAGCAAGTCGAGCATCTATGAGCTGTCGCGGCAATTCAACGAGATGGCCGAGCAGATCGAAGCCTCGATCCTGCAGCAACGTGACATGATGTACGGTATTTCGCACGAGCTGAAGACGCCGCTAGCCAGACTCGAGTTTGGGCTGGCACTGCTTGCATCGCCGGACTCGCCTGAGCGCCAGCGCGAACGCTACGACGCGCTACACGCTGACGTGCGGGAACTCGACGATCTGGTTACCGAATTGCTGACACTATGCCGTTTTGAGCAGCGGGCGTCGCACAAAACGCCGATGCGCGTGGCAGTCGGCGAGCTGCTCGATAGCGTCGCCGACAGCGTCGCACATGACGTCGGCAACCGAGGGCTAACACTGTCTGTATCGACGCAGGGCGCGCCACAGTGGCACGTATGCGATCCGAAGCTGGTCGCCCGCGCGTTATTAAACCTGGTCCGCAACAGCCTGCGCTATGCAGCCAACACCATCACGCTGAGCGCGACGACTGACGCGCATGGCGCGCTGCAGCTTGCTGTCGAGGACGACGGCCCGGGCATCCCCGTCGAAGATCGGCAACGGATACTCGAGCCGTTCTACCGGCCGCACTCCAGCCGCGACCGGCAAACCGGCGGCTTCGGCTTAGGACTGGCGATCGTGCGACGCGTCGCGCTGCTGCACGGCGGCAGTGTATGGCTCGAGCACGGTGAACTTGGCGGCGCGCGCTTTGTCATGACATTGCCTGCGCTGCCGGGCGAGGAACCCCAACAATCGCTGACGGAGGAGCCTGTACCCGCCGCGGCGTGAAGCGGCTCCCCCTGTGGACGGTGCGCCCCCGGACTTGAGCGAAAGATCGATTCGATTTGTTTATCGTCTTCATGTTCTCAAGGATTCGAGCACATCGCAGCGCTCCGACGATTGTCGCTTGAGTTCGCCGATAGGGTAAAGCGTCGTTCACACGAAGCGCTGGCAAGCTGGATGCGTCAAGTGCAGGCCAGCGGCGTGCCGGAAATGCGGCGATTCGCGGCAGGTATCGGCCACGACTACGACGCAGTATACGCAGCACGGCTGGCGCCCTGTTCCTTCTGGAGCGTCGCCAGCCTTCTCGCGAAAAAGGCTGACTGTACTGAAAGGTGGTCCAGATTTACTTTGCGCGAAGTGGCTCATTTTTACTTTTCGCACAACAACTGCAGGTTTTTTTATCACACTTATGTAATATATTGAGCTTGCGTTGTAAAATCTGGCCAATTATCGTAGTTGGCAAAGGCTTATCCATGTCATGATGTTTGCATGGAATGTTTTGTATTTCAATCTCCCCTAACACGTACGGCCGCCATGCGTCAGACGGAATGAGATCAGTCGATGCATCCTGCACGACCGTTGCCCGGAAAAACAGCATGTTACCCGCATACATGCGGGGGGAAAAACTCTTCAAAAGCTTATAATTATTTTGAACAACTGTCCGGCTTTTTTCCCATAAATCGTGACCGACATTTGACTTAATTTGTCCATCATCATGAGCCAGTAGCTTAATATAAGCCTCCTTCAAATCCATCTCCGGTTCATCGTCTCGTTGCACATGCTTTGGTGCACTGTCCAACAGTGCCAGTAGCGCAATTTGTTCGCCTAGCTCTTCAAGTTGTGTGGCCATGTTATAGGCGATGTTACCGCCCAAAGACCATCCAAGCAGATAGTAAGGCCCATGAGGCTGAATGCGTCGAATTTGCTGGATATAATCCGCGGCCATTGCGTCGAGCGTGGGTGCCAACGTCTCGCCATCAAAACCCCGGGCTTGTAAACCATAAACGGGCTGCTCGGCATCTAAATGGCTTGCCAGGCCCCGGTAATGCCAGCTGAGTCCACTAAAAGGGTGGACACAGAAAAGCGGGGGACGGCTACCATTGGTCTGAATCGGTAGCAATACAGCAAAGGAATCGTCTTGCATGCTACGGTGCGTCAATAAGCGCTGTGCCAATGCAGCGACGGTGGGAGTTTCGAACAGCATCCGTATCGGGATAGAAACGTTCAGTGCTGTGCGACTGCAGCTAGCCATTCGCACCGCCAGCAGTGAATGGCCGCCAAGCGCAAAGAAATTGTCGTGCCGGCTGATCTTCTCCACGCCCAGCAGCTCGGCCCAGATCGCCGCGAGCGTGGTCTCGAGCTCACCCTGCGGCGCCTCGTACGCTTGATGCGCGAACGCGTCGGCATTGGGGGCCGGTAGGGCACGTCTATCAAGCTTGCCGTTTGGCGTCAGTGGCAATGCATCAAGCCGCACAAACGCACTGGGCACCATGTATTCAGGCAACGCTTCCGCCACATGCACACGCAACGTATTGACCAGTTGCTCATCGGCCTGGGCCACCACATAGGCCACCAGGCGCTTGACGCTGCCTTCACCTGTCGTGAGCACCACCGCCTCGCGCACCTGCGAGTGCTTCGCCAAGCACGCCTCGATCTCACCCAACTCGATGCGAAAGCCGCGAATCTTGACCTGATCGTCGTTACGGCCCAGGAATTCCAGATTGCCGTCGGACCGGTAGCGGGCAAGGTCTCCTGTCTTGTACATTTGAGCGTTGGTTTCAGCCGAGAACGGATTGCGCACAAAACGCTCAGCCGTGAGCTCCGGGCGGTTCAGGTAGCCGCGCGCCACGCCCGCCCCCCCAATATATAGCTCCCCGACCGCGCCTAATGGCACCAGCTGGCCGTAGGCATCAAATAGATAGATTTGCGTATTCGCAATCGGGCGGCCAATTGGCACGGTGTCTTCCGCATAATCCGATGGACAATTCCAGGCTGTTACGTCAATTGCAGCTTCCGTCGGACCATACAGGTTATATAACTGCGCCCCCGGCAACCGCCTTTGGCAAAGCCGCACACTTGTTCCTGGCAACGCTTCACCACTACAAATTAGCCGTTTTACGGATGTACACTGCTCAACTCCTTCATTGTGCAGGAACGTGCCAAGCATGGACGGCACGAAATGAACGGTGGTAATGCGCTGCCGAATAATCAGCTCCATCAAGGCGGTAGGATCTTTATGGACCTCGGGAGCCGCCACAACCAAAGTTGCACCATTGAGCAACGTCCAGAAAAACTCCCAAACAGACACATCAAAACCAAAGGGTGTTTTTTGAAGCACGCGGTCAGCAACCGTTAAGCCATAGGCTTGTTGCATCCAAAGCAAGCGGTTGACCAACGCCTGGTGTTCATTCATCACGCCCTTGGGCGTACCGGTCGAACCGGACGTATAGATTACATACGCAAGATGACGGCACGTTAGCGCCGGTATCAGCGGATTCGTTCTCGCCTGCTGCGGCAACGTGTTCGGGTCCAGCACCGTGCGATTGGTCAAGGCCGCTTCACCCAGTGCCACCCGGCCCGCCGCATCGGCCAGCACAATCTCCGGTGCCGCATCCTGTAGAATATGCGCGAGTCGCTTGCCCGGGTACGCCACGTCCAGCGGCACATACGCCCCGCCCGCTTTCAAAATCGCCAGCAGCCCCACCACCATTGCCGGGCTGCGCTGCACACAGATTGCCACTCGCGCGTCCGGTTGGACACCCAGTTCAATGAGCTGATGCGCCAAGCGATTCGCTCGTGCATTCAGTTCAGCGTAACTTAGCGCCTGGTCCTCATAGACCAATGCTGTCGCTTCTGGCGTGCGCTCGACTTGCGCCTCGAACAATTGGTGGATGCATTGGTGTGCTGGATAGTCCTGCTGCGTCGCGTTCCATGTCTGCAGCAGCAGTTCCCGCTCCTCATTGGGCAATACCTCCAATTGCTCAATCGGCCCCTCAGGCGCCGTCTCGAGCGCCTCAGCCAAGCTATGCAGCGCCCGCTGCATATACCCGCATATCCGATCTGGGTCCAACGATGCCACCGCTTGCGCGGTGAGCCCCAACGCTTGGCCAAAGTCCTCCACCGACAGTGTCAACGGGTAATTAGTGCGCTCCTCCGCCGTCAATAGCTCGACACCGGGCAGTATGCTGCGCTCGCTTGAACTAGGCGCATTGTGCCGGTAATTGAGCATTGCGCTAAACAGCGGCGTGCCCGCCGGCACCCCACTGCAGCGCTGTGCCAGTGCCAACGACGCATGCTCATGCTCAAGCAGTGACGCCAGCCGCGCATGCGTGGCGCGCACGGCTGACTCCACAGTGCCCTCCAAGTCCACACGCAGCGGCAGCGTATTAATAAACAGCCCCATCGCACTATCGGCGCCCTCACCCGCTTGCATCCGGCCAAACAGCACCGTACCAAACACCACACGTCGTTGGCCACTGGCGCGTGCGAGCACCTGTGCCCACGCCAGGTGACACAGGCTCGCCAGACTCACACCCAGCCGCCTAGCGTGCACACGCAGCCGATCGTTCAATGCCTGCGGCAACATCCGCTGCGCTTCGGCGACCTGTGCACTGTCGTGATGCACCTGCGACAGACCAAACGGCAACGTCGGTTCCTCGATGTCGCCGAGCTGCTCGGTAAAGAAGCGCGCGTGTGCTGCTGGACTCACGCCCAGTCGCGCCTGCGCGATCAGATTGCGGAACGGCTGTGCCGCGGGCAGCGTCTCACCTCGCCCTTCGATGAGCGCGCGCACCTCCGCCTGCATGACCTCAGCAGTCGAGTGATCACCAATCAAGTGGTGCAGCAACTGGACCAACAGCCAGCGACCATCGGTATCCTGCGCAATCGCCAAGCGCAGCAGCGGCGCTTGCGTCAGGTCCAGGCGAGTGTGCCGAGGATCGAAGCGCCGCGCCAACTGCTCGGCAACGGGCCCCTCCTTCGCATCTAGCGCAAGCTCGGTCACCGACAGCGGCGCATGGCGCCAAACCACTTGCGCGGGCGTGGATAGCCCTTCCCAGACAAATGCGGTGCGCAGAATGTCGTGGCGGTTGACAACCTGCTGAATAGCATCGAGATACTGATCGAGCCGCGCTCGCGTGTCGAAAGCCAGTTGTGTGGTCAGCAGATACGGATCACCCTCGCTGGCCAGCAGATGATGGAACAGGATGCCATCCTGCAGGGGTGACAGCGCATAGATGTCCTGGATATTGGCGACGCCACCTGGCACCTGCTCAACAATGCGATCGATCTCGGCCTGCGTCAGCTCGATCAGCGGCAGCAAGTCCGGTGTCAGCGCGCTCGTCTCAGGCATGATGCGATTGGGCGGCACAGCCACTTCGCGATGCTGACCCAGCAACTGGGCCAGCATACTGAGCACCGGTGTGTCAAACAACGCACGCACGGACATCCCCAAGCCGCGGCGGCGCAGGCGCTCAATCAACTGCACCGCGAGCAGCGAATGTCCACCGAGCGCGAAGAAGCTGTCGTGCCGACCCACCTGCTTAACGCCGAGCAGTTCGCTCCAAATGGCTGCAAGCGTGGTTTCAAGTTCGCCTTGCGGTGCCTCGTATACTTGACGGACCCACGCTGCATCGTCCGGCGCGGGCAGAGCGTGCCGATCGAGTTTGCCATTGGGCGTCAGGGGGAGCGCATCGAGCCGCACAAATGCGGCTGGTACCATGTGGTCGGGCAGGCGGGCTGCGATGTGCGTGCGCAGCGTGCTCGCTAGCTGCTCATCGGGCTCAGCGACCACATATGCAATCAGCCGCTTTTCATTGCTTTCACCCCGCGCCAACACCGCCGCCTCACGCACCTGTGGGTGCTGAGTCAAGTGCGCCTCGATCTCGCCAAGCTCAACCCGAAAGCCGCGAACCTTAACTTGGTGGTCGTTGCGACCCAAGAATTCGAGATTGCCATTGGGCAAATAACGCACCAGATCCCCACTTTTATACATCCGCGCGCTGGGCATCACCGAGAATGGATTAGGTATAAAGCGCTCGGCGCTCAAGCCCGGACGGTTCAGATAGCCGCACGCGACACCCACTCCGCCAATGTATAGCTCCCCGGCCACACCCATCGGGACGGGGTGCCGGTACGTGTCTAAAATATAAAGTTGCGTATTGTCAATCGGTCGGCCAATGCTGCGCCAGTTGTCATCGTCTCGGGTGATTTCATGCACAGTAGCAGTTATCGTTGTTTCGGTCGGACCGTAAACATTAAACAACCTTGGCCGATGGCCACCGCCGGCAAACCATGCATCGCGTGCCGCCGCACTTAACGCATCTCCACTAATCATGACCACGCGGACACAATCTGGAACAGCGACTTTTTCCTGCGTTAATTGTGTCCAAAATTGAGTGGGTAAATCCGTCACACTTACACGGTTGGCTTTGCAAAGCGCCCAGAATTGCTGGGCCCCGGCTAACCAGGCATCGGTGCGTAGCACTAGCGTCGCACCCTGAGTTAAGGTGACAAAGATTTCCCCAATCGCCGCATCAAAGGACAGCGAAGAACATTGCAAAACTCGGTCTTGCGCAGCCAAGTCAAGTCTGCGAGCCATGGCCGTCACAAGATTGACCAAGCTGTGATGTTTAATCAATACCCCTTTAGGTTGGCCCGTGGAGCCCGAGGTGTACACTACATAAGCTAAATGCTGTGCATTCAGTGCTAGTTTATGCGACTCAAAACCGTATGCACTTCGGTGTTCCCACTGCGCTGTACCCGCTTGTATATCTAGTATTGGTACGCCATTTTCCACGCATTGCGTCACTGCAGCTTGCGGGGTGCCGACGCTGAGCAAAACGACTGGTTTACTGTCCGCCATCATATAAGCTAACCGTTCTGGCGGATAGGTGGGATCGAGCGGCACATAAGCTCCTCCCGCCTTAAGCGTAGCAAGAATGCCAACTACCATTTCCGGACAGCGGTATGCATACAGTGCTACGCGACTGTTGGCGCGCACACCCAACTCTCGCAGCTGATGTGCGAGGCGGTTAGCTTGTGCGTTCAGCTCAGCATAACTGAGCGTTTGTTGCTCGTACATGAGCGCGATTGCCTCTGGCGTACGCTTGGCTTGCATCTCGAACAGTTGATGAACGCATAATTGCGATGGATAATCGCGCTGCGTCGCATTCCACGTGTAAAGCAGCAGTTTACGTTCATCGTCAGCAAGCAGCTCAAACGTTGCCACCGGTTGCCGTGGATGGGCGACCATCGCTTGCAACATCGCCTTGAAATAACCAACGTGCCGCGAAATTGTGGATTGGTCAAACAATGCGCTTGCATAGCCTAATTCTCCGATAATCTCCTCGCCCGACTCATACAGACCTAGTTCAAGATCAAACTTGACCGTATCGTAATTAAGTTCGACCGGCGTGACCGCTAAATTCGGCAGCCGCCAGTTTGCTATTTCATTGTTTTGCCATGCAAACATCACTTGAAACAGCGGCGTATAGTCGAGCCGGCGCGGCGGCTGTACGATTTCGACTACCTGCTCGAACGGCAGATCCTGGTGCGCATGCGCTTCCAGCGTCGTGCGCCGCACCCGCTCAAGCAGTTGCGCAGTGTCCGGCTCACCAGATAAATCGAGGCGCAATGCCAGCGTGTTGACAAAAAAGCCGACCAGCGGCTCGATCTCGCGGTGATTGCGATTGGCGCTCGGAACGCCGATAATCAGATCCTCTTGACCGGACAGGCGCGAGAGCACCGCGCCCCACGCGGCAAGTACCGTCATGAACAGCGTTGTGCCGTGCGCGTGGCTGAGGCGTTTGAGCGCGCGCGTCGTTTTTGCATCAATGTGAATGGGCACCTGCGCGCCGGCAAATGATTGTTGCGGCGGACGGGGCCGATCAGTCGGTAACTCGAGCAGCACCGGTGCATCGGCCAGCGTTGTGCGCCAATAGTGACTCTGGCGCTGGAGTTGTTCGCCTGTGAGCCACTGCCGCTGCCAGGCTGCGTAATCTGGATACTGGATTGCAGGTGGTGGCAACGGATCGGCTTGACCAGCACACGCAGCAGTGTATAGGGTATTCAACTCGCGTACCAGCACCCCGATTGACCAGCCATCCGAGACGATATGGTGATGTGTGAGCAACACCACGTACTCGTCTTCAGCCAATTGAATGCCGCATGCGCGAATCAGCGGCCCGCGCTCCAGATCGAACGGCGTGCGGGCTGCCTCAGCGCTAAGTTGTGCCAGCTGCACGTCGGCGTCGGGCGCGCCGCGCAGGTTATGCCAGCTCATCGGCATGCCTGTTTCGGCGGGCAACAGCTGTACCTGCGGCTGACCCTCGACACTTACGAACACCGAGCGCAGCGCTTCATGGCGTGCCCACAGTGCATCCAGCGCGTGCTGCCACGCCACGCGGTTTAAGGTGCCGCGCAGGCGCAGCGCTAGTGGAATATGATATGAGTCGCTCGCGCCATCGAGCTGCGCGAGGAACCACAGCCGTTGCTGCGCGAACGACAGCGGCAACGTACCGTCACGCGACACGGGCGTGATCGCCGGCAGCGCCGCACCATTTGATGTGTGCTGCGCATCGAGCGCGGCAGCCAACCCGGCCAGCGTCGGAGCAGCAAACAAGGTCGCCAGCGGCAATGCGATACCGAGCGCGGCAACTCGGTTCATCAAGCGCACCGCCAGCAGCGAATGCCCGCCCAGGGCGAAAAAGCTGTCGTGTCGGCCTACCTGCTCCACACCGAGCAATTCAGACCAAATCTGAGCCAGCGTGGTCTCAAGTTCGCCTTGCGGTGCCTCATACGCCTGGCGCGCAAACGCCTGCACATCAGGCGCCGGCAGAGAACGCCGGTCGAGCTTGCCGTTTGGCGTCAGTGGCAATGCATCAAGCCGCACGAACGCACTGGGCACCATGTATTCAGGCAACGCTTCCGCCACATGGGCGCGCAATGTACCGGCTAACGCATCATCGGGCTCGGCCACCACATACGCCACCAAGCGCTTGGCGCTGCCTTCGCCCACCGCCAGCACGACCGCCTCGCGCACCTGTGGGTGTTGGCCCAAGCACGCCTCGATCTCGCCCGGCTCGATGCGAAAGCCCCGGATCTTGACTTGATGGTCATTGCGGCCCAGGAATTCCAAGTTCCCATTGGGCAGGTAGCGCGCCAAATCCCCCGTTTTGTACATCCGCGCATCCGGCTCAGCTACGAACGGATCGCGTACGAAGCGCTCAGCGGTCAATTCGGGACGGTTTAGGTAGCCACGCGCCACCCCCGCGCCACCGATATACAACTCGCCGATCGCACCCATCGGCACCGGCTGACCGTAGGCATCTAGGATATAGAGCCGAGTGTTGTCAAGCGGCCGGCCGATCGTGCGCCAGCTATTTTCGTCGTCGGTGACCTCATGCACCGTGGAGGTCACCGTCGTCTCTGTCGGACCATAAACGTTCAACAGGCGCGGCCGGTGGCCATTATTTGCAAACCAGGCATCACGCGCCGTCGCGCTCAACGCGTCTCCCCCAATAAGGATCACGCGCACACTGCTTGCTATGGGAGCCGCTTCTTGCACCAGCTGTGTCCAAAACTGCACCGGCAAATCCACCACGCTTACATGATGAGTATCACAAAGCGCCCAGAACTGTTCGGCTTCAGCCAACCAGGCATCCGTGCGCAGCACAACTGTCGCACCTTGAGTCAACGGCGTAAACAGTTCCTCGACTGATGTATCAAAAGACAATGGCGCAAATTGCAGCATCCTGTCTTGTGCGGTGAGTTCAAGCTCTCGCGCTATAGCGGTGACGAGATTTACCCCACCCTGGTGCGGAACCATCACCCCTTTGGGCTGGTCAGTGGAACCTGACGTATAAATCACGTAGGCCAGGCTCTGTGCAGTCAGTGCCAATCCAGGATTGTGTGTGCTTTGATGTGCCCACTGTGCTGCATCAGCCTGCAGGTCCAGTACCGGAACCCCGGCCCTTAGGCGTTGCGTCACTGCGGTAGGTGGTGTACCCACACTAAGCAGGACTATCGGCGCACTGTCCGTCACCATATAGGCCAAGCGCTCTCGCGGATAGGTGGGATCGAGCGGCACGTACGCGCCGCCGGCCTTGAGCGTGGCAAGCATGCCCACTACCATTTCCGGACTGCGCTGCGCGTACAACACCACCCGCGCATCCGGTTGGACACCCAACACGATGAGCTGATGCGCCAAGCGATTCGCCCGCGCATTCAACTCCGCGTAGCTCAGCGTCTGGCCCTCATAGACCAATGCTGTCGCCTCGGGCGTGCGGACTACCTGCGCCTCGAACAGCTGGTGAAGGCATTGGTGTGCTGGATAGTCCCGCTGCGTCGCGTTCCACGTCTTAAGCAGTAAGGTCCGTTCGTTTGCGGGCAGTACCTCTGACTGTTCAACCGGCCACTCAGGCGCTGTCTCGAGCGCCTCAGCCAGGCTAAGTAGCGCCTGCTGCATATACCCGCACACCCGGTCAGGATCCATTGGCTCAACGATTTGTGCAGTCAACCCCAACACTTGACCATAGTCTTCTACCGACAGTCCGATCGGATAGTTGTCACGTTCTTGGACACTGAGCAACTCGACACCGGGCAGTATGCTGCGCTCGCTTGAGCTAGGCGCATTGTGCCGGTAATTGAGCAGTGCGCTAAACAGCGGCGTGCCCGCCGGCACCCCACTGCAGCGCTGTGCCAATGCCAGCGACGCATGCTCATGTTCAAGCAGCGACGCCAGCCGCGCATGCGTGGCGCGCACGGCTGACTCCACAGTGCCCTCCAAGTCCACACGCAGCGGCAGCGTATTGATAAAGAGGCCCATCGCACTAACGGCGCCCTCACCCGCTTGCATCCGGCCAAACAGCACCGTACCAAACACCACACGTCGTTGGCCACTGGCGCGTGCGAGCACCTGGGCCCACGCCAGGTGACACAGGCTCGCCAGACTCACACCCAGCCGCCTAGCGTGCGCACGCAGCCGATCGTTCAATGCCTGCGGCAACATCCGCTGCGCTTCGGCGACCTGTGCACCGTCGCGATGCACCTGCGACAGACCAAACGGCAACGTCGGTTCCTCGATGTCGGCGAGCTGCTCGGTAAAGAAGCGCTCATGCTCGGTTTGACCCACGCCCAGACGCGCTTGCGCAATCAGATTGCGGAACGGCTGCGGCGCCGGCAGCGTCTCACCTTTTCCTTCGATAAACGCTCGTATCTCCGTGTGCATCGCCTCCAGCGTCGAGTGATCGCCAATCAAGTGGTGCAGCAACTGGACCAACAGCCAGCGGCCATCGGTATCCTGCGCAATCGCCAAGCGCAGCAGCGGCGCTTGCGTTAGGTCTAGGCGAGTGTGCCGAGGATCGAAGCGCCGCGCCAACTGCTCGGCAACGGGCCCCTCCTTCGCCTCCAGCGCAAGCTCGGTCACCGACAGCGGCGCATGGCGCCAAACCACTTGCGCGGGCGTGGACAGCCCTTCCCAGACAAACGCGGTGCGCAGAATGTCGTGGCGGTTGACGACCTGCTGTAGTGCGTCCAGATACTGGTCTAGCCGCTCTCGAGAGTCAAAGGCTAGTTGTGTGATTAGCAGATACGGATCACCGTCACTGGCCAGCAAATGGTGGAATAAGATACCGTCCTGCAACGGCGAGAGCGCATAGATGTCCTGGAGATTGGCGACACCACCAGGTACTTGCTCAACGATGTGGTCAAGATCGGACTGAGACAGGTCGATCAGCGGCAGCATCGATGGTGTGAGCGCGGCCGTGTCGGACGTGATCATGTTGGGTGGCACGACCACTCCACAATGCTGGCCTAGCGTCTGCGCCAACGCACTGAGCACTGGTGTGTCAAATAGCGTGCGCACGGACACCCCAAATCCCCGGCGTCGCAGGCGCTCAATCAACTGCATCGCGAGCAGCGAATGGCCACCGAGCGCGAAGAAGTTGTCGTGCCGGCCCACCTGCTCAACACCAAGCAACTCCGCCCAGAACGCCGCCAGCGTCGTCTCAAGCTCACCTTGCGGTGCTTCATACACCTGACGCACTAATGCTTCATCATCGGGCGCCGGCAGCGCGCGCCGGTCCAGCTTGCCATTGGGCGTCAGTGGCCACGCATCGAGCCGCACGAACACACTGGGCACCATGTACTCGGGCAGCGCCGCTGCCACATGTGAGCGCAGCGTGCTGGCCAGCTGCTCATCGGGCGCAGCCTCCACATACGCGACAAGCCGCTTATCCGAGCCTTCGCGCGCGAGCACGACTGCGTCGTGCACTTGCGGGTGCTGAGTCAAGCACGCCTCGATTTCGCCAGGCTCAATGCGAAAACCGCGCAGCTTGATTTGCTCATCATTGCGCCCCAAGTATTGCAAATTGCCATCGGGCAAGTAACGCGCCAAATCACCGGTTTTATACATGCGCGCATCCGGTACCATCGAGAACGGATCCGGCACAAAACGCTCGGCGGTCAACTGCGGCCGGTTCCAATAGCCGCGCGCAACCCCCGCACCACCAATATACAGCTCCCCGACCGCACCGAGCGGCACCGGCTGGCCCTGCGCATCGAGCAGGTAAATGCGAGTGTTCGCAATCGGTCGGCCGATGCTTTCAATCCACGGTTCTTCGCGATGGATTGAGAGCCAGGTTGAATAAGTAGTACACTCTGAAGGCCCATAAAGATTGCATAGACGCTGGACTGGTGTCTGCTCAAAAATTTGCTGAATCAGTTGTGCTTTTAGCGGCTCACCTGCCAAATTGATGGTAGTTGCCGACGACAAATCTGCTCGATGATCCAACAAGGACCGCATTGCAGAAGGTACCGTATTGATCAGTGAAATGGGCTCGGAATGGTTTGTCAAAGCCAATGCATTATCGACCAAGCGCACGGTTGAACCTTGCGCGAGCGGCACGAAGCATTCGTAGACGGAAAGATCAAAATTGATTGAAGTTGAAAACAGCGTATGCTGTGTCTCCGATGGGGTAAAGGCTTGAAGAGCCCAGAACAATAAATTGACCGCTTGAGCATGCTCGACCATCACGCCCTTGGGCATGCCAGTGGAGCCGGACGTATAGATCACATACGCAAGATGCCGAGCGGTGATCTCTGGTACCCATGGATTGGTGTCGGCCAGCTCCGACAGTGTGTTCGGGTCCAGCACGGTGCGGGATGCGAGCGTCGCGTCTCCCAGCACGGCCCGGCCTGTTGCATCCGCGATCACAATGGCCGGTGCTGCGTCTGCAAGAATATGCACGAGGCGCTCGCTCGGATACGCGGGATCGAGCGGCACATACGCGCCACCAGCCTTCAAAATCGCCAGCAGCCCAATGATCATAGCGGGTGAACGCTCGACACAAATCGCCACGCGCGCCTCTGGCTTGACGCCCAATTCGATCAACTGGTGCGCGAGGCGATTGGCTCGTGCATTCAGTTGCGCATAACTCAGTGTCTGCCCTTCAGCCACTAGCGCCCTGGCGTCGGGCGTGCGCTCAACCTGCGCTTCGAACACCTGGTGAATGCATTGGTGCGCCGGATAATCCTGCTGTGTGGCATTCCACGTTTCAAGCATTAATTGGCGCTCATCGACAGTGAGAATATCGATACTGCGCAGCGGCTGCGTGGAATTGGCGGCCAGCGTTCTTAAAAACTGAATAAAACGGCGTTGGTGAGCAATGCACTCATCTTCAGTATAGCGAGCGGGGTTAAAGTCAAAGTCAATTTGTAGCGTATTGGCGTCAGGTTGGGTAATGACAATCATTAGATCATCCACCGGACCGTTGAGCAAATTATGGTTTGTCGATGCGTTACCATCAAAAGACAAATCATAGTCAAACGGCATTACATTGACCGCCGTATTAAACAGTTGTTGGTGGTTCACCAACCCAAGCTGGCGCCGCACTCTTTCACTGGGGTAGCGTTGATGTTCAAGAGCGCTTTGTATTGCTTGAGCGGCTTGCTGCATCAACAATGACAAACTCATATCCGGCTGTACCGTAAGCCGCAAAGGGAGTACATTGGACTGCATACCAGGAATCTGTCGGTTTGCCCCAAACCGGGCTTTAACTGGTAAACCGAATACGATGTCTTGCACACTGGTCCAACGGCACAGGTAAGCAGCCAGCGTAGCAACGCCGAACTGGGCTAAATTTCTACTATCCGCCGTCTCAATACCTATTGATTTAGAATCAAGGTAGATGGTTTGCCGGAACCGATGAGCAACCGCAGGCGCGGACCGGCTCGCCAATGTAGCGGGTTCGGGCCAGTCCATGCAACGTTTGAGCCAATACGATTCATCCTGTACCCATTGTGCGGAAGTGCGGTACTGCACGTCGCTTTCTAACAGCTGAAAGACCGATCCAAAAGGACACGGCGGCGGCTCGGCATGTTTGCATAGCGCGCTATAGAGCTGCGCGACACGCTGCGCAATGAGATATAGGCTAAACCCATCCATCATAATATGATGGTAGCGCTGATACCAAAAAAAATGCTCGGGCCCGACTTTCAACAACGCATAACAGAATAGCGGATCTCGTAGAACATTCACTGGCCGCTCGTAATCGGTACGCATCCATGCGTGGGCGGCTGCTTGGGGATCTGCTTCTCGGCTCACATCAATGAACGGCAGAAACCCATCGACTGAGCCAACCGTCTGCTGAAGGCCCTGATCGGTTTCGACAAATTGCAGCCGCAGGCTATCCGCTTCGTTGATCACCTGCCGCAGCGCCACTTCAAATAGAACCGGGTCAACAGCACCGTCAATGGTCGTGTACTGAGCAATGTTGTAGACGGGGCTGTTAGGATGGAGTTCTTGGGCAAGCCAAATTTCTGTTTGCGCGGTGGATAACGGATGGGTGAGTGGGGCAACGCAAGCAGGCATCAACGGCCTCCAATTTAGATAAAAGTTTTATCTTTACTTGCCACTTACCGAGTAGGCTAAGCGACTATGGCATACTGCTTAAAAGATGAGGCATTGAAAAGGATTAGCAGATTAGAATACTGCCAGCATGATGTAGCGAGACATAATTTTAATTATGCCTTTATTAAAGATATGTACACCCCCTAGCATGCCACTAGGATGAGTGCAACATTGGGTGCTATAACCCAAGTGGGGTTGTCCAATTTTCATAAATTCTACCGGCCACCTTTTCCGTGATGCTGCCGTGTCGTCCTTTTTTATATTTCAATATCAGCATATGGAGATGCGTGACGCCGTCATCGCGAGCAGTCTTTTTCATTTGGGAAACGACACCTTCGCCGTATCCAAAAATAGTGTTAAACCTGCCGACAAAATCATCATAGGGAATGGGCTGCCGGTCTAGAATAATCTCCACCGCTTGGCCTGGCAAATGAGTCTCGAGAATTTCATATAGTTTGAATGGCCTCTTCGCATCTCCCGGCGCCATCGTGACCACCTGGAGCGTGCCATCATCTGTTAAGTGCGGGTTGATATTGGACAATATCTTTTCAGCAAAATCCATCCCGTAAATGCCGGCTGCGGAATTGACGTAGTAATCGATTCCGGGTGGCGTAGGCTCGAACGGCGGGTTAGAACAAATAAAATCGAATTGCTTATCCTTGACAGATGCAAAAATATCCGAAGTGCTGCCATCCCGAATATCGAAATTCTTATCGATATGGTTGAGGATGGCGTTGTGTCCGGCCAATATTTTCGCTCTTGGGTTGACATCCAATCCAACACAAGAAGTGGCACCATTGAGTAGGCAAAAAATGCTCAATACGCCCGAGCCAACGCCGATGTCTAGGACGCTGGCTTGTTCCAAATCTTCTGCGGACGTGTAGTCCATGAAAAATAACTGTTCCGGCTGTATAGGAAGAACCTGATCAGCATGAGGATAGTGAAAGGCATCCGTCACGACCTTGATGGGATAGGGCGACGACAATAAATTATTTTTCTCGTCATGTTGACCATTCAAGCCATGATGCATTGAATTCCACTGGGCTATCGGCAAGCAGTCAGCTATTTGATGATGGCTTGCCGTCTGGCCATGGTTTTTCGTGATGAAAAAAATACATTTTTCTTCGTTTGTGTGGTGCATCGCGATGTCCCGTACCATCCTGTTGTTGGTCTGGCTGTTGTTGGTCTGGCGATCGAACCCTAGTTTATCTGACGACAAACCGATTGCCAATAAACAAAGCATCAATGGCCGTTCCCTGGAACGTCTTGATCGCATCCGATGGCGTGCAGACGATGGGTTCGCTATCGTTGAATGAGGTGTTGAGCACCACGGGTACACCGGTCATTTCAAAGAAATGCTGGATCAGCGCGTGGAATTTAGGGTTGCGCTCTCGACTGACCATCTGCACACGGGCGGAATGATCCTTATGCAGGACTGCTGGGATCGATGCTTGACGATCTTGTTTGGCCGGGCAGGCGAACAGCATCGATTGGTGGCTCATCGACGCTTGGCCCAGCTCGAACCAGTTGGCCGCTTCTTCAGCCAGTACGCTGGGTGCGAGAGGACGAAATTCTTCGCGGTGCTTGACCTTCACATTGAGTACCTCGCGCATCGACGCGCTGCGAGGATCGGCCAGTAGTGAACGGTTACCCAGCGCGCGGGGACCAAATTCCATGCGGTCTTGAAACCAAGCTACGATCTTGCCGTCGGCGATCAGCGTGGCCGCATCGCGCGCGGGATCGGCGCTGTGTCGGGGCGACAGACCGGCGTCACGGAATGCGGCATCGATCGCCGCATCGGAAAACGCCGGGCCCAGGTACGGGTTGTCATCGGCCTGCGATGGACGTTGGCCGGAAAGCGAATAATAAAGATGCAGCGCCGCGCCAACCGCCGTGCCTGCGTCATGGGGCGCGGTGGGGACATACATTTGAGAGAACAAGCCGCTTTCCTTGATGACGGAATTGCTGACGC